>NZ_JBEYAB010000004.1:0-77364 GCF_040631445.1 Streptosporangium sp. NPDC020072
GCGTCTGCGATCGAGCCTTTGCCGGGCCGCCGGTACTTCGGCGGTGTATCGGCCGCCAGCGCGCTTTTCACGGTGTTCTTCGAGATGCCCATGCGCCGGGCGATGGCCTTGATCGGCATCGCTTCGGCTCGGTGCAACCGGCGGATCTCCGCCCAGTCCTCCACCTTGATCACCCTCCAGAGTGACTGAAGGGGGGTCAGTTTTCGGCCGTCGCCACAGGGTCAGTTTTCACCCGTCGTCGACAAGGCGCGAGCACGCGGCATCCGACTGCGCGCGGGCATGGTCGAGCTGCCGACCGGAGAGTCCACCGAAGGAAGAAACAACCTCACCCTTCTCGGCGTCACCGACATCCGCAGCGACAGACTGCGCGCCATCGGCCGTACGGCTCCCGGCTCCAGGAACGCATCCGAACTCTGCGGCGCCTGTGGAAAAGGGAAGGCGGCGATCAGTCCCACAGGAGACGTTTGGCCCTGTGTCATGGCTCGGTGGATGACAGCGGGAAACGTTCTTGAACAGCCCCTGCGCGGAATCCTGCAAGGCGCTCGATGGCAGGAGCTGGTGAACGGTATCCCGAACCCCACAGGTAAGAGGTGCGACCCCGAACTCTGCGATCCGGTGAGAGGCGACGGCAACGACTGCGACCCCGCGTCCACGCCAGCCTGCGATCCTAAGTTCTGTGACCCCGACACCGAGTGAAGCCGGGCGACTCATGGACTGGGAGCCCCGCGCCCGTGCTCTCGCCGCAGCCGCCAGTCCACGTGGCTCGCGGTGGAGAGCGGCGATGGAACGAACTCCCCGGCACCTGCTCATCCCGCGCTGGTGGGGGTGGGCGAGAGATGAGCGGCGGTGGGAGCTGCGAGACGGCCCCGAGGCCCCTGAGCGGTGGCTGGCGGAGGCCTACCGCGACCAGACCTTGGTGACGCAGGCGGGGACACTCCACGCCGACCACGCGACCCAGGCCGACCGCCCCGCGCAGACCATGCCGACGTCCTCATCCACCGCGCCAAGCCTGGTCGTTCGCATGCTTCGGCACGCGGACGTCTACGACGGCGCCGACGTTCTCGACGTGGGGGTCGGCTCCGGGTACGGCGCGGCCCTACTGACCCGTTCTCTCGGCGATGACCACGTGACAAGTGTCGACGTCGACCCGTACCTGGTGGAGATCGCGGAAAGTCGCCTCGCGGATCTCGGCATGCGTCCAAAGATTCTCACCGTCGACGCCACGGGGGATCTGCCGGGCACCTACGACCGAATCGTCTCCATGGTCTCGGTCCCCGCGATCCCGCCGAGCTGGCTGGCGGCTCTGCGGCCGGACGGCCGGTTCGTCACCACGATCGCCAACACCAGCCTGATCATCACCGCGAACAGGACCAGCGGCGGGCGCTGGGCCGCGATCGGCCGCGTGGAATGGGACCGGGCGACCTTCATGGCCACCCGGCCGGGGCCGGGCTACCCGCCGGGCATTCGGGGCCTGTTCGACGTGACAAGGGACCTGAACGGTGAGGAGGTGTCCCAGGGCAGATATCCCGTTCTTCAGGTGGGCTGGAACTGGGAGCTGCCCTCCATGCTCGAAGTCGTGGCTCCAGGGATCGAGCACAGCTACGAGCAGGGAGAGGACGGTTGGCACACCGCTCGCATGGTGCACGAAGACGGCTCGTGGGCCAGAGCGACCGGTCAGGGCGACGCACCGCCCATCGTGCACCAGGGCGGCCCGCGCCGCCTGTGGTCCATCCTCGACGAGATCCGGCACCGGTGGGTCGTCGAGGGAGACCTCCCCCTGAGAGGAGCGACCGCCTACATCTCCGCCACGGGTCGCATACGGCTGGAACGAGGCGACTGGGTCGGGCGAATCGGCTGAGCGGGCGACCGCGAAAACCCAGCACGCACGAGGCTCCGGCACCCTGAGCCTCACAAGAAGGTAAGTGCTCAGGCGTCGAGGGCGCCGGTGTTCACGTGGCCGGTGAATGAGCGCCACTGGGTGGGGGTGAAGGTCAAGGCTGGGCCGGAGGGGTCCTTGCTGTCACGGACAGCCCGGTTGCCTTCTGGGAGGTCGGCGACTTCCACACAGTTCGCGCCTTGACTGGTGCTGAGAGAGGACTTGCGCCAGGAGCACGGTTGCGTGGAGTCCGTGATCTTCACCTATGTGAGTCGGGTGACCATTGAGGACAGGTAGTCCCGCGTCGTGTTGGCGTCCAGGGCTTTCGTCTGGACGCGGTCTCACCTGAGCGTAGGACTCACGACACCGTTGTCCACAGGTGAACAGGTGAATGTGGACGTACGGCAAGGCCTGTGCGCCGCCCTCCATTAGTGGTCGTCGCAACACCCCAAGCTTGGCGAGCTGCAGGGGCCCAGGAAGCTCCCGGATAGGAAGCACTGCCTTGCACGGATGCAGCAGGGAATGAGCAACCGGCAAGTGCGCCTGATCGTGGGCGCGTCTCGGCCCTACGGTATTTCGTCGATCGCTGTGCCGTAGATCACCTGGTACCGGTCCACGGGGATGACGACCAGCGTCCGGATGACCTTCTGCGCGACACCGTCGGAAACCCCGAACTGTCGGGCGATTTCCGTCTGTGAGGGGAGGGCGGCTCCGGGGGCCAGTTCGCCATTGACGATCTGCTGGCGGAGCTGGTCCGCGATAGCGAGGTACAGGGCGCCTGACTGATCCACGATTCCAGCTTGAGAGCAGGCTATCTTGCTCAGCAAGCAGGGCAGCCTAGACGGAAGCGATCGCATCCCACTGTGTGAGCGAGTCGTCGTACAACGAGACCCTGGCACCGTACGGTGCCAGGGTCTCACGGGGAGATCAGGCGTCGAAGGCGCCGGTGTTCACATGGCCGATGAATGAGCACCACTGGGCGGTGGTGAACGCCAGGGCCGGACCGGAGGGGTCCTTGCTGTCGCGGACGGCGACGATGCCAGGGAGATTGGTGGCGACTTCCACGCATTGCCCGTTGTCGCCGCTGGCAGTGGCCTTTCTCCATGAGGCGCCGCCAAGGTTTACCTGGTCCATTTCTTGATCGCATCCTCTATTGTCTGCCGCGTAGCGCTTTTCGGTTGAGCGTCCGCTCTGATGCTGTCATATCGCTGTTTGATGCGTGCCACGGCGTCGTGGTCGGCTGTCACCTGGCCGGACAAGACCGAATCGGTAGAGACCACTTCGGAGCCGTCACGCAGCCGCGCCAACCCGAACGCGCTCATCATGCCAGGCACGCACCCTGCGGCGGTAGGAACCAGTTGGATGGTTATGCGTGGGTGGTGGGCCATCTCCAGCAGGTAGCGCAACTGGGCCGTCAGGACTTTGGAGCCGCCGATGGGGCGGTGCAGTACTCCTTCGTCGATGAGGGCGGTGAAGGTCGGTGGGGGAGAGCCATCGAAGATCGCAATCCGGCTGGTACGGGCCTGGACGCGCTCGTTCACCTGCTCAGGGGTTGAGGTCGTCTGGAAGATCGCGTGGGCGTAATCGGGAGTCTGCAGGATGCCCGGGATCAGCAGCGGGTCCCACGATTGCAGAATGACGGCGCGGGGTTCGATCTCCTCAACCCAGCGAGCGAACCAACCCAGTGCGGGTGACTGGGAGATCTTCGTGAACAGGGCGGCGAAGTGGCCGTCCAGGCCGAAGACGCGGTCGGCGTTCTCGGCGATGTCGAGAGTGGGCGCGCGGCGGCCGGTTTCGATATGGCTGATAAGCGACTCATGGCACCGAATCCGGCTGGCCAGGGTGGCTTGTGTCATTTTTGCGGCTTTGCGGTATTCGGCCAGGTCGGTGGTGAATCGGGCCCGAGGTGATATCTGGTCGCTCGTATGAGGATTCACGGGCCTCTCCCTGGCTGCGGGGGCAAAGGGTCGTTTTCCATGACCGTGCTGCGACATTAACACGACACTCAATACAAGGAAGGTGTATTTCTTTGTCGGCCAGGTATCGCGAAGAAGGTGCACCAATGAGCGACCTGAGCCTTCATGCTTGACCTCGACGCCATCGAAGACGACAGATGGTGTGTCTTGGTGAATGGCAGGTCGAGACTCGGATAAGTCGGTGATTTCATGCCAACGGCAATCGCAACCCCTCAGCTCCTGCACGAGGCACCTGAGGTGGATCAGCGGCAAGTCACAACACTGCGGCGCGGCACCCGAACGCCGTATCAGGCGCGGCAGACGGTCACGCTCTGGCTCGCTGAATACGGCATAACGCTGAACCCTGACGCTCTCCTCGTCGTCTCTGAACTGGTGACCAACGATGTCGCTGGTGCCGTGCCCCTGCCCATGGGGTGCGCCCGATGTGGTCATCCCCCTTACACCCACGGTTGTTCGCAGCAGGACGGGCACGAGTATGTGCAGCCATCCGGGCTGTTGATGAACACCCGTCTCCAGGCCCGTCGTGAGTACGGTCCGCAGTTTCTTCCTGCGCCCCGGCCTCCGACAGAGGTCGCGCCCGCCGAGGTGATCCCGTTGCTGCCCGCCCAGCGGCGTCCCGACTCTGAGCCGGAGGCGCCCGCGATGGTCCCGGCCGCGAGGGCCGTACCGGACGGTGGTGTGGAGCCGGATCTCGCGCCGGTTCCTGTGGATGACCCGGGCGTGGTTCTGGAAGCTGCGCCTGTCGCGCCGGTACGGCATGTCTGGCCGCCGCTGCCTCGGCGAATCCGGCGTCCGTTCCCTCGGGTTCCCCGGTCGGGGGTCATCTGGACGCGGGCGCACCAGCCCAACCACCACGGCGTACGGCCTGCGAGCGGCAGGCCGCCTCGATGTGAAGGCCGACGTCGTGTTTCTCGTGCTCAGGCGGGCTGTCGGTCTGGTGCCGGTGGTCTTCGGTTCTCGGCTGTGCCGTACGGCGTGCGGCTTCTTTCTTGTCCCGCAGGGCAGGCCCGTCTGGCGATCACCTCGTCGGCAAAAGCCTCTGATCGGATCACGGAGGTCCAGATCATGCACGACACCCCCAACCGCCCGGTGATCCCGGGCTGGCGGTTGATCATCAGTGACGCGGGCCGCTTCTGGGCCTTCCGTACCCACCTCTTCCCGCGCGCCGCCGTACGAGCCGGGGCCGAGTCGGCCGTGGACGCCGACACCTTCGACGAGGTCCAGGCCGCCGTGGCCGAGCAGGAGGAGACCGCCCGCGCCGCTCTGGTTGAGGAGGTCGCCTCGTGACCGGACGCCACAGGGACGGCCAGCCGTACGAGCCGGTGTATCGGCGGGTCTGGGACGGCCCAGCGCGGGCCGAAGCCGAGCGGATCGACCTGGCCTGGGCCGACTGGACCGTGCTCTACAGCCTGGGGCGACGCGCCTTCTACGCCGTGGCCGCCTGGGACGGTCCCTGGCCGGTGATCGTGGAGGACCCCACGGCCGACGGGCTGGAGGAGCGGATGCGGGAAGCCGAGATGATCAAGGCGATGCGGCTCGCGCCGAAGCCTTCTCCGGCGCCGGTTCGGCGTAGGAGGAGTGGGGCCGGTCGTCCACCCTCCGGAGCACGGAACGGGGAACTCGGCGGGGAACGGGGTTCGCCAGCTGGGGAGACGACATCCGCTGGTGGACGGCGTTCGCCGGGTGGGAGGGCGGCATGATGCTGTCGGCCTGGACGGATCGTCAAGGATCTGAGCTTTCCAATTGGGCCTGTAACTCCGTGCAGGCGGCTCACCCCGGTTGGTTGGTCTTCCACAGTTCGCGGTCCGGGTTGTGGAGCGCCTACCGGAGCATCCTGTTCGGCAGGCCGTATGTCGGGGATGTGCTGTTGGTGCGGGCCGAGTCGGTCGAGGAACTCGACCGCAAGCTGAGCGCTCAGGCGCCCTTGACGGTGCCGCCGAGCATTCAGGCCGTCGCCGTCGCCCGCGCTCTTCGAACGCGGACCGCCCGGGTCGTTCAGGCCGTATGCCCTGTTCAGGTCGCTCAACCGGGTCGGTCTACGGCGTTGCGCAGACTTCTGCGCTCCTGAAAGCCGGTACGGCGGGCGGTGGAAATTCATCCCACCCGCTGCTCGCCGTACCCCATGACGTGCGGTTCAGGTAGGAGGGACCTGAGCCGCACCCCTTCACACCCCATAAGCGTGCGGTCCAGGCGGGAGGGGTCTGGGCCGCACTCCCTCGCAGGCGGTTTCCGTGCACGTTCCGGGCGTGCTGGGGAAGGGGAGCCGTCTGGCGCACCGGCCCTGTGTCCTGGGGCCGGTCCTCCTCCAGGGTGCCCGGCCACCTGCTCCCCGGCTCGGGGCCGGGCACCCGCCCCCTCCCTGTCTCCACCAGGACGTTCCCTCGTCTCCACAGGGCCCCGCCAACCCGAACGACGCGTTTCCCCTGCCCGCCCTTCGAACCAGGACGACCGTGACCGACTACGAGAGACAGCTGATCGGCCTGCTCGTCAGCACTCACCCTGCCTGGCGGTACGAACGACACGACCTGCCCGGCCTGCCCCGGTGGTGGGCCATCCGCTACGAACCCTTGCGGCTCGACCAGCGCGGGGCCGGGGCCCGGGACGTGCTGGGCCGTACGACCCTGCACCGGCTGGCCGAGGCGCTGGCCTGGCACGACGAGATCCTCCACCGCAGTCGTCACTGAAAGAGAGTCCCCATGTCTCCGCTCAAGGCCGTAGCCCCGGACGGCACCTTCTCCACCGGGCCCGGCACCACCGAACGGCTCCTCACCCCCGGCGAGGTCGCCCGGATCTTCGGTGTGGACCCCAAGACCGTGAACCGGTGGGCCCTCACCGGGCGCATCCCCTCGGTCAGGACCCCCAGCAGGCAGCGCCGCTACCGCGAAACCGACATCAAGGCGCTCCTCAACGACTCGACGTCGTCCTGACGCACCCAGGGTGACTCTTCCCTCATGCGGTGCTGGGACTGTTCCGGAAGAACCACGTTCACCTGCGGCGACGCGGTATCCGCTGCGCCATTCCGGACAGGGCCGACCAGGCCCGCAACCGCAGGAGACGCGGCTCGCGCGGTGGCCGACCGCCGAAGTTCGATCCGCGGTACAAGGCCCGGCACGCGGCCGGGTGCGGCATCAACCGCCTCAGGAGGCACCGTGCCGTGGCCACGAGGTACGACAAACGCCACGAGGCGACCGCGGCCGGCAACGAACGGCCGTGACACGCCTAGTCTTCAAAAGGGACGAACCTGGCGAGCGAAGCCCAGTCCAGGGGACGCACGATCGTGGCCAGGTGGGCGAAGGGGTCCTGCGCGGCCGTTTGGAACCACATCACCGAGAGCACCGTGTGTCCAGGCTCTGCGATGTCCTCGGGCTTCCACCATGACGTCAGCCGAGCGTGAACCGTCTCTCGCGGCAGCCACTCCTCGACCCGCCCCTCCGCGTCGGCCCGGAGCTTGTCGAGATCGTGCACATACAAATGCGGCGTCGCCGCCATCGCCTTCTCAATGCCCATCAGACGAAAGCGGCGGTGCAGGTGCGGCGTCCCTTCGAGCACGCCTTCACGGTCATCACTCACCGTGAGCGCGCGAAGCTCGGCGTGCACTGGTCCCACTTGATAGCTACGCAGCTCGTCATTCCCCATCTGGACCATGGGCAGAGGGTAGGCGTGTCCGACAAGCGGACCAAACGACTTTCGTGACACGCCTTGGCCGTACTCAACCTCTGTGGTCAGTGCGTCCAGGGCTTCCTGCCGGTCATGGCGGCGCGTTCGATCTCGACGAGGGAGTCGTTTCTGCGTTCGGCCTCGTAGGCGGCCCGGCCGCCGCGCAGTCCGAACAGCCGTTTCGTCCAGACGAGGTAGCCGAGCAGGGCCAGGTTGACCAGGAGGGCGCCCAGCCGTAGCGGGGTGACCCGCTGGGTGAGTTCGTGGATCTCCAGGGGGAGGAAGACGCCAGTCGCGACGAACGCGAAGTACTCCCCCCACCGTTTGAGCAGCCACAGCCCCACCGCCTCGACCAGCTCGACCGCGGCGTAGGCGACCAGCGCGACGGTGATCCAGCGCAGGGTCGTCTCGCCGGCGCCGAGCGCGTCCTGGATCCAGGACAGGACACGGGAGTGCTGGACGTCGAGGCCGGCCTGGCCGAGGATCGGCAGTTCCCGTTGGAAGATCTGCTGGAGCGGCTCCCGGTTTCCCCTGAAGCGCCAGACCGCGTACGCCGCCAGGAGCAGCAGGACCGTTCTGAACAGGCGCTCGACGGCGAAGAAGCGCAGCACGACGATGTCGCGCAGGTGGTCGCCCCGGCTCACGTCCGGCGCCAGGTCGGCGGGGCCGCCACCCTGGGCGGGTCCCACGGTGAAGTCGGCGCAGCGCAGGCAGCGCCACGCCTCACCCGCCGCCGTCGCCGTACGCAGGCGTTCGCGCAGTTCGGGTTCGTCGGGGGCGTAGGTGCGGTGGCCGGTGAAGGCGCAGGTCAGCAGCGACCAGTCCATGACCGCCACCCTAGGCGCGTCCCCGGGGCGCCGGACGGGCCGACACGGCCCAGAGCTCCCGAAGCCGCGGTCAGGGGAGAAGTAGGAGGCTGACCGGACAGGACCACGACTTCACGGCGCTGACTCCGATCGCCCCGCCAATCCGGTCCCCCACGCCGACCCGGGACAAGCCGCCGGAACTCGGCCCCGGGAAACCCTCGCTGAGCTGGACCGGCCCGCCTGCTTTGCGGCTCGTCGCGGCTTCGGGAGTCCGGGGCCAAGATGACGACGGCCGCGTCAACGACCCACCACCGAGACCGACAGCGAAGCCGACGCACGGATCGGTGGGCCCATCGGTCCTGGACGTCGATGGCGGGCAACGCGGGGCCTTGATGCCGGCACTCGCTCCGGCTCGGTGAATAACTCCCATTCTCCGCTGAACATTGTGGTGACCTCAGTGGATAACGCCTCATCCGTGAGGGAGAAAGCAAGGCGGAACTCAGCGGATAAGACGACATGGTGAGCGCTCTGTTTGAGAAGGGGGCCGGCCGGTCCGGAAAACGGGCCCTTTCCCGACGTCGCCGACGCCGGGTTCAGGCCCTGGCCCAGAGCGTCGGCGGCCGATCCTGGCGGCGTCGAACATGCTGGACGGTTGACGCGACCGGGCTGCGGGCCGATCCGGAACGGGGCCGAATCCGCGCCCAGCAGGTTGAGATTGGTGGGGCGGCCGACACAACCGCGTTCGGGCCGAGGTGGCCGGGCCGGTCGCCAGGAGCGGCAGGACGCGGCCGGTACGGCTTCCAGGGAGCGTATGGATTGACGTTCTAGCAGTTCAGGGGACTTTCCGAATCATCCCGAAAGCCATTTGATCTTGTTTGGCGGGGCAAAGGAAGCAAGACTGGGACCGGTGAGGCGCTCGCGCGCCCGCCACCTCGGATGCCCGTCTTGTCTTCCTGGGCGCGGCGTGGACCGTTCGAGGGACATGTGGGGCCCCTGTACCGGCAGGGGCCCCTTTATTTATTTCCCATCTTTTGTCCGGTTCTCCGATGCGGGAAGGTTTCGGCCGCGAATCGCGGTTTCGGAACGGTCGTACGGAATGGGCCGCGGCTATAAGTCGCATACGACCGAACGCTTCCGGAGAATTCCGAAGGACGGAAAGGTCAGGAAATCTAGACCGGTGACCGGGAAATGCGTAACTCTTACGACCACAGATCAAGGGCGGCCGGTAACCGCCCGACGAACACCGCAGCGGATTCCACGCCGCGCCCAGGAAAGAGGCTCACATGTCCGTCCGTACCCCGCGCCGCAAGTCGCCGGCGCCCGCTACGCGCCCCACCCCGGTGACCATGCCCTCCGGCCACCGGATCGTCGTCCTGATCGTGGTCGTCCTCGTCACGGCGGTACTGCGGGTGAGCGGCCAGCCGCTGCCCGAGAGCCTCCTGCTGGTGCTCGCGACGGGCGGCGCGGCCGCCCAGATCAGCTCGTGGCTGGCCGGCGGAACAGCCGGAAGCAGGTGGCTGTGATGCCCGGACAGGACAAGGCCCCGGTGCGGTCGCTGGTGGAGGAGCTGAAGGACGTCACCACGCCCGAGCAGTTCACCCAGAAGCTGAAGGACCTCAAAGAGGTCAACAACCTGACCTTCGAGACCATCGACAGACGAGGCGGCATTCGCAGCAGCACCGCCTCCACCGTTCTCGGGAGGCGGACACTGCCCGCGGAGCAGTTCGTCAGGGACTATGTGCGCGCCTGCGGTGTCAACGACGACGACGTGGAGGCCTGGGCGCAGGCACGCGAAAGGCTGTACCAGCAAAGCAGAGCACCCGTGCCCTCCCCGCCGCCGCCTTCCTCCCAGGAACCGCCGCAGCTCGCCGACCCGGCTGCGGCCACAGCACCGGAGCCTTCCGCCCAAGAGCCGCAGCAGCCCGCTGCCACAGCCACAGCCCGGCGGTCCTTGCCGGCGCGATTCGGTACCCGGCGCACGATCGTCATCTCCCTGGCGGTCGGTGTGACCGTGGCCGCCGCCGCGACCACCGCCGTCGTGCTGGTGCGTGACGGCCAGTGCGGCACCGGTGATTCGGCGCTGATGAGCGTCGACGTCCGGCAGGGGGGCGCAGGTCAGGGCGGGGGCCGCGAGTGCGTGGGCGTCACCGACGCCATCGGCACCTCCACGGTGTTCGGCCCGGAGGCCGCGAAGGTCCTGGAGCTGATCGGTCAGGAGAACGAGAGAGCGATGACCGGCCCGTACGTCACGATCGCCTTCCTGGCCCCGATGGGTTCGGGACAGGGCTCGCTGACGGGCAACCGGAGCGTCCACCAGCTGGAAGGGCTTCTCACCGCCCAGCGCGCCGCCAACGACAGCCAGACCCGTCCGAACATCCGCCTGGTCCTGGCCAACATGGGCAGCGACGAAACCCAGTGGCGTCACGCCGTCGACCACCTGAAGACCATGACCGAGGGCCCGGATCACCTCGTGGCCGTCGTGGGAACAGGGCTCAGCCAGCAGGAGAGCATCCAGGCGGCCCGGGCCCTGTCCGCCGCGGACATCTCCATGGTCAGCGACGTCATCACCGCCGACGGCTTCGACGCCACCGGCACGATCGATGGGGGCAAGCCGATCCGCGGGCTGTTGCGGGTCGCGCCCTCCACCACCAGCCAGCTCACGGCCATCCGGGACTACCTCTTCAAAAACGGATACCTGAGCGACACCAAGCGCAAGCCTCTGAGCGGCAAGGCGGTGCTCGTCTGGACCGACGAGACCCCCCAGGGCAGCTCCGACCTGTACACCTCCTCCTTGAAGGAGGCCTTCCTCAAGCAGTTCGCCGACCTCCTCGGCGACAAGGACCATCGCAGGCAGTTCTACTTCGACACGCGGGGCAACCCGGTTCTCCAGGACGTGTGCGGGCAGGAGATGGTCCTGTACGCGGGACGGCAGACCTTCCTGCCGAAGTTCCTCCACGAGCTGCAGAACCGTGCCTGCCCGGACAAGCTCATCACGGTCATCACCGGCTCGGACGGCGCCGCGCAGCCCAGGGACACCCCCGAGCTCACCGACCCGAAGGTGCCCACCGCGCTGGTCTACGTCCCTCTCGCCGACCCGGGCTATCTCAGGAGTTCCAGGAACACGAACAACAACGCCTTCGTCTACGCCGAGTTCGAGAGAAGGTTCGGTGAGAGATTCAAGATCAAGGACCTGGACAGCGGGTGGGCCGTCATGTCCCATGACGCGCTGCTGACCGCGATCGCGGCGGTCAAGGACGCCTACAACCGGAAGCTGACCTCCGGAGGGCCCGACACGCTGCCCAACAACCACGACGTCGGCAACGCCCTGAGCTCCTTCAAGACCGGGGAGAAGCGCATCCCCGGAGCGAGCGGGTTCATCACCTTCGACATCACCACGGGCAGCCGGGTGACACCGGGCTCCGAGGTCGTCCGCATCGCCCCGCCCGGAAGGTAACGGCCGAGAGCACGCCATCCGCCATATCCCGACCGTGAAGGAATGTTTCACCACGAACCCGTACGGTGCCGCCCGCGATTCACCGCGGGCGGCACCGTCCCCTTTCCGCGCCACCACCGCGGGTCCAGGCGCGGCGCCACCGGTTGGCCGACATCCGGCTGCCCCGTAGTTCTCTCAGGAAGGATTGTTTCCTGTTAGGGGGTAAATTAATTCGTTTCACGAGAGAGGGTCGCATCGTAGAGTGGGGTTATGTCTCCCAAGGAATCATCCGGTGGACAACCTGGCAGCACCTGGATTTTTCTGACCTTCATCCTCCCCATCATCGGTCTCTCCTCCATCGTCCGCGGCATTCACGATCTCTCCCACGGCGGGGGCTGGTGGACCTACGTCACCGGGACGTTCTTCCTGGTCGTCGGCGCCGGCATCTGGGGTGTCCGACTGGGTGTCGTGTGGAACCGCCTCATGAGGCGGCGCAAGGTCTCCCGCTAGTCACCGGATAAATCCGCTATCGACTACATATGTCGGATTAGCCATTCTGGAGCATCCGGAGATATCCATCCGGGCCGTGAAGGAATCACCCTTTCGGCCCGGACCAACATTCAGGACAGATAGCCCGATTCGACAATGCGCCGGGCCGAGGCCTCGTATCCCTCCCCACCCTCGGGGGCCAGTGTCCCGAGCCCGTCGACGTAGCGGTTGAACATGCAGAACGCCGCCGCGATCAACACGGTGTCGTGGATCTCCAGGTCGGTGGCGCCCTCCTTGCGGGCCGCCTCGACCAGCTCCCGGCTCACCTCGCGGGCGTCGCCGCGCACGACGCCCGCGATCCGCAGCAGGGCGCGCAGCTTGCCGGAGACCGGCGCCGCGTCCAGGTCGGCGCGCACCTGCTCGACCAGGGTCATCCCCTCGTCGAGCTGGGCGGCGGCGAACGCCGAGTGGGACGCGCAGCAGAAGGAGCACTCGTTCAGACCGGAGACGTAGGCGGCGATCAGCTCGCGCTCACCGGCGGACAGCGGGTGTGGCCCGCGCAGCAGCACCTCGGCCAGTGCGCCGAGCGGCCCGGCCGTCTCCGGCCTGAACCGCATGAGCCCGGAGATGCCGGGAAACGCGTGCTCGTCCACGCCGAGATCGATGTGTGCCATGACGTCACTCCTCGAAAGGTCGGTGAAGGCCGATGGTGACACGGCGTCATCCCACCCGTCTTCGCCGAAAGTGCGCAGAAGGTGACACGTCCTGATCCGGCCAACTACGCGTCATTGACAGCCTTCTGGGGGTCCCCCATGGTCAAAAGGGGTCACGAGCGGAGGCCATGTCACCCATGAGTGAAGCGCACCAGTACGTCATCGTCGGAGCGGGGCCCGCGGGTCTCCAGCTGAGCTACTTCCTGCAGCAGGCGGGCGCCGACTACGTGACGCTGGAACGCGCGGACGCCCCCGCGAGCTTCTTCCGCACCTACCCCCGCCACCGCAGGCTGATCTCCCTCAACAAGGTGCACACCACGAGCACCGACCCGGAGATCAGGCTGCGCTGGGACTGGAACTCGCTGCTCAACGACTCCCCCGGACTGCTGTTCCCCGACTACAGCGCCGAGTACCTCCCCGCGGCCGACGACCTGGTGCGCTACCTGTCCGACTTCCAGAGCCTGCACGGCCTCGCCGTCCGGTACGGCACCGCCGTGAGCCGGATCGAGCGCTCCGGTGACGGCTTCCTCGTGCGCACCGGGGACGACGTGCTGCGCTGCCGGTGTGTCGTCGTGGCCACCGGGTGGGGCGCGCCGTACGTGCCGGAGATCAGGGGCATCGAGCACGCGGTCGGCTACGAGGAGATGGACACCGACCCGGCGGCGTACGCGGGCAAGCGGGTGCTCGTCGTCGGCAAGGGCAACTCGGCGTTCGAGACCGCCAACGCCATCCTCGGCCACGCGGCGATGGTGCACCTGGCCAGCCGCAGACCGCTGCGCCTGGCGTGGAACACCAAACACCCCGGTGACGTACGAGGTCAGTACGGGGCGATCCTGGACAGCTACCAGTTCAAGACGCTGCACTCGGTGCTCGACTGCGTGATCGACGAGATCTCCTGGACCGGGGAGCACTACGAGGTTCGCATCACCTACTCCCACGCCGACGGGGAACAGGCCGTGCTCGAATACGACGCGGTCATCCGGTGCACCGGCTTCAGGATGGACACCTCGATCTTCGACCCGTCCTGCCGTCCGGAGACCGAACGCGACGACAGGCTCCCCTCGCTGCACCCGGACTGGCGTTCGTCCAACGTCGACGACCTCTACTTCGCGGGCACCATCGCCCAGGCACGTGACTTCCGCCGGGCGTCCTCGGCCTTCATCGACGGCTTCCGTTACAACCTGCGCACGCTCACCGCCCTGCTGCGCGAACGCTACGAGGGGGTGGCGCTGCCGTACGACACGGTTCCCGCCGACCCGCAGAAGCTGATGGCGCTGGTGCTCGACCGGGTGAACTGGAGTTCGGCGCTGTGGACCCAGTTCGAGTACCTGTGCGACGTGCTGGTGCTCGACGAGGCGAGCGGGCTGGTCAGGCACTACACGGACCTGCCGGAGGACTACGCGCTCTCCCGGTTCGGGGACGAGCCCCACTACTACACGGTCACGCTGCGCTGGGGGCGTGAGGACTACGGCGACGTCTTCGCCATCGAACGGCACCCCGAACCCGGCCGGGCGCGGGAGAGCGCGTTCATCCACCCGGTCGTACGGCGCCACCGGGGCACCGAGCAGGTGGCCGAACGGCACCTGCTCGAAGACCTGCTGGCCGACTGGCGCCGTCCGGAACGGCACGTGGAACCGCTGCTGGCCTTCTTCGAGGAGAACCTCACCTGAGCAGCCGGGCGATCCCGGCATGATCCGCTCGGAGGAACGGCCTCAGCAGCGGATCATCACCTCCTCCAGCGGCTTGCGGGTCAGGTCGGGCACCCGGACGCCCGCCGCCGGGTAGCCGACCGGCATCACCAGGTAGGGACGCTCCTCAGGGGGCCGGTCGCACACCTCGTTGAGGAAGCGCATCGGGCTTGGCGTGTGGACCAGCGTGGCCAGCCCCGCGTGGTGCAGCGCCGCGATCAGCAGACCGACCGCGATGCCGACCGACTCCTTGACGTAGTAGGGCTTGGGGGTACGCGGCCCCTGGTGCACCTCGAAGATCACGATCACCACCGGGGCGATCTCCAGGAACGGCTTGTGCCAGTCGGTGCCGATCGGGGCGATCATGTCGAGCCACTCGGCGGAGGCCCGGTGCGCGTAGAACTCCCGTTCCTCGGCCTCGGCGGCCGCACGCAGCCGTCGCCTGCGCTCGGGGTCCGTCACGACGACGAATCGCCACGGCTGCAGGTTGGCGCCGCTCGGCGCGCTCGCCGCCGCCCGTACGGCCGCCTCGATCACCCCTTCGGGCACCGGGTCGGGTGCGAACTCCCGCACCGATCTGCGGGCGGTCATCGTGTCGGCGAACGCCCTGGCGTCGTGGGCCATGGCCGAAGGCGGCCTACGGCTGGTGTCCAGGGGAATCGTCGGGTGCTCTGCGGTCTCGGTCAACGGAAAACGCCTCCCAGTCCGTCCTGCCTCCCCTCAAGGGTGGACCGGGCGGACCGGGATGTCGTTACGCGGACGTGCTCTCCTCCTGGAGGGCGGGCGGGGCCGTACAGGTGATGAGGTGGTCGACGACCCCGGCGAGCCCGCCTTCCTCGGCGGCGCGGCGCTGGCGGGTGGCCCCGTCGCCCTCCCCGGTCAGGCGCTTCAGCCAGCCGGTGACCAGGTCGAGGTCCCCGTGCTCCTCAAGCCCGGCAGCCGCGGCGTCGAGCATCCGTACGGCCAGCTCGGCGGCGGGCACGGGACGGCCGGTGCGCACGTCGACGCCGTACCCGCCGAGCCCGTCGCGGGCGGCCCGCCAGTAGGCGACCCGCATCAGGTCGGCTGAGACGACCGGCCCCGGGTCCCCCCGGTCGACCAGTGCGAGCGAGGTCGTCACCAGGCCTCTGACCAGGGCGGCGACCATCGCCGACTCCTCGGCGGTGGTCGGCACGTCGGCGGCCCTGATCTCAAGCGTCGGCTGGTGCGCCGAGGGCCTGATGTCCCAGAAGACCGTGCCCACGTCGACCAGGGCCCCGGCCTCCTGGAGCATGGCGATGTGGGAGTCGTAGTGGTCGGCCGAGGTGAAGTACGGCGGAGGCCCCGCGACCGGCCAGCGGTTCCACACCAGCGTGCGCCAGCTCGCGTAGCCGGTGTCGCGCCGCGACCAGTACGGCGAGTTCGCGGTGAGCGCGATCAACGTGGGCAGGTGGGGCCGCAGGTGGTTGCCCGCGAGCACTGCCCGGTCGCGTTCCGGCAGCTCGACGTGGACGTGCAGGGCGCAGATGCTCAGCTCGTCGTGCAGACCCCTGAAGGTCGCGTTGCCCAGGTCCTGCCGGGGCCCCTCGGTCATCGGCGAGGGGACGACGTCGCCCAGCACCGGGGTGCCGCTGGCCATGATCCGCAGCCCCTCCTCGGCCGCCGAGGCGTCCAGCTCCGCCCGGCCCCGTGCGAGCTGGCCGTACAGGTCGGTGACCGTACGGCAGGGCAGCGTCCGTGACTCGACCTGGAGCTTGGTGATCTCCCCGCCCACCTGGGGTCCGAGCCGGTCGGCCGCCCGGCGCAGCACCGCCTCCGCCTGGGGCACCGCGCACCTGGTGACCGGATCGACGACCAGGAACTCCTCCTCGACCCCGATCCGCCGGCTGTCCCTGTTCATCGTGTCGCGCCCACTTTCGCGGTAGCCCCGGACGCGCGGGAGCGCGGCCGATCACAGCGTATGGGGGGCGACCGTCCGATGTGGGGCCTTCGTCAGGAAGGCGTCGTCAGAAGCCTCGCGACGAGTGCGGCCAGCAGCGCCGCGCGGTCGGGCATCGCCCGTACGTCGACGTACTCCCCCCGCGCGTGCGCGCCGCCGCCGACCGCGCCGAGCCCGTCCAGCGTCGGCACGCCGAGCGCGCCGGTGAAGTTGGCGTCGGAGGCGCCGGGCACGTGCGCGCCGTCCGGCGGCGGCAGGCCGATGTCCTTGGCCGCGGCCTGCGCCACCGCGAGCAGCGGCAGCGCGACCTCCGGGGTCAGCGGGTGGCGGTTGATCCCGCCGCCGACGGACAGCACGGCCCCGGGCAGCCGCGCGGTCATCCTGCGGATCTCCAGGTCGACCCGTTCGAGCTCGTCCCTGGTCCAGGCGCGGACGTCGACGCAGAGGGTCGCGGTCTCCGGGACGGTGTTCGTCGTGGTGCCGCCGGTCAGCACCGTCGGGGTCACGCTGGTCTCCTCCGCCGGGGAGGCGAACGCCTGCACGGTGAGGACCTGGTGGGCGACCTCGACGGTGGCGTTGACGCCCCGCTGGGGTTCGACGCCCGCGTGCGCCGCCCTGCCGACGGCGGTGAGCCGGTAGAGGGAGCCGCCCTTGCGCGCGACCTTCAGCGCGCCCGCCGGGTCACTGGCCTCGCAGACGAGCACCGCCCCCGAGCGCAGGGCCTGGCGTTCGATCAGCTCGCGGGAGGTGACGGAGCCGCTCTCCTCGTCGCAGGTGAGCAGCACCCCGACCCGTGAGGTGTCCGCGAGCAGGCCGAGGGCGGTGAACATCTGCACGATGCCCGCCTTCATGTCGTAGGCCCCCGGCCCCGTCGCGCGGTCGCCGTCCACGGTGAAGGGCCACTGCCTGATCGTTCCCGCGGGCCACACCGTGTCGAAGTGCCCGAGCAGCAGCACCCGCTGGTCCCGCGCGGCCCAGAGCAGGTGGGGCAGTCCGTCCCTGACGACCCGCCGCGCCGGTCTGTCGAGTACGGCCTCGCCCCAGCCGGCGACCAGGTCGGCGCAGGCCCGCAGGTGGGGGAGGGAACCGGGGGGCGACTCGCACGAGACCAGCTCCCCCAGCCGGTCGATCATCTTCGCGCCGTCCTCGTGCGCCGCCCATCGCATGACGCTCAGCGGTCTCATCGGACTCCTTCGGCAGCGGTCCCCGGCCGTCAGGCGGGCGCGAGGTCCTGCGGAGCCGCCGTGGTCGCGAGGATGACATGAGGTGCTGACTGTCAGTCAATTGTCGGATATTTCGTCTTTTGGGGCTTCTTCTGCGTTGCCTGGCTCCTGGACAGGGGGCAAAATTCATGCGACATATGACCCGGGAACCGGAAGAATGGGTTCTCTTTCTGGTTTGGGGTCTAAGGGGACGGCACGTGCACAGCTACCGGAGTGATCTCGGCATGCTCCGGGATCGGGACTTCTCTCTTCTGCTCGTCGCCAGAACCATCTCGGTGCTCGGCACCTCCTTCGCCCCCGTGGCCCTCGCCTTCGGCGTCCTGGCCCTGCCCGGCGCGACAGCCGGGACCCTGTCGGTCGTCCTCACCGCCGAGTCGCTGCCCATGGTGGTGTTCATGCTCGTCGGCGGTGTGATCGCCGACAGGCTGCCCCGCGACCGGGTGATGATGACCGCCGAGACGCTCAACGCGGCGGCCTTCCTCAGCCTCGCCGGCATGATGCTCACCGGCTGGACCCCGCTGCCCGCCCTGGCGACGGCGGCGGCCGTCAGCGGCGTCTCCACGGCCATCCTCTTCCCCGCCCTGACCGGCATCGTCCCCGACGTCGTCGAGGCCGACCGCCTGCAGACCGCCAACGCCCTGCTGGGGCTGGGTACCAACATCTCCCGGGTCGCCGGTCTCGTCATGGGCGGCATGACGGTCGTCCTGATCGGCGCGGGCTGGGCACTGGTCGTCAGCGGCCTGATGTTCTCCCTGGCCGCCGTGCTCGTGGCCGCCCTGCGCCTCAAGACCGCCGCCGCCCGGGCCTCGGACGAAGCCGAGACCGTACGGCCCGCCAGGACGTCGCTCCTCGACGGCGTGCGCTCCGTCTTCACCGACCTGCGCGGCGGCTGGCGCGAGTTCATCTCACGGCAGTGGCTGTGGGTCGTGGTCGCACAGTTCTCCCTGCTGGTGCTGGCCATGCAGGCCGCGCACGGCGTGCTCGGGCCGCTGGTCGCCAAGGAACAGATGGGTGGGGCGGCGGCCTGGTCGGCCGTCCTGGCGGGCGAGGCGGTCGGCATGCTCGGCGGCATCGTCGTCACCCTGCGGCTACGGCCCAGCCGTCCTATCCTGATCGCCACACTCATGACACTGCCGACCGCGCTGCCGTACCTGCTGCTCGGGATCTCGGCGCCGCTGTGGACGGTCGTCCTCGGTGCGGTCGTGATGGGTGTGTGCTTCGACGTCTTCGGCGTGCTGTGGAACACCACCATGCAGCGTGAGATCCCGCCGGAGGCGCTGTCGCGGGTCAGCTCCTACGACGCCCTCGGGTCCCTCATGTTCGGCCCCATCGGCCTGATGCTGGCCGGGCCCGCGGCGATCCTGGTCGGGCCGAGGCCCGCGCTGCTCGGCTGCGCCGCCCTCATCCTGCTGGCCTCGCTCGCCGCGCTGCTCTTCCCCGGGGTGCGCGGGCTGCGCGCCCCCGCCCAGGAAACGGAGGCCCCGGCGGCGGTCGAGGCGGTGTGAGAACCGGGTTCTCCCTGGTTGCGGACTTACGGCCCCGCCGTTGACACCCCAGGGAGCGCGTGAAACCGTTCCTACGGCGTACGTCCGCGTGCCATGGAGGTGATCACCGTGTCGACCGGCCGGTTCTACACGACCCCCGTAGGCGAGGCGACCTGGGATGTGCCGATGACCGGCGACGCCCGCTTCACCTGGGAGTACGACGAGAACAGGGAGAAACTGCTTGCCCTGTACCAGAAGGGAAAGGACAAGCAGTGGGATTCGGTCAAACGCATCGACTGGGACATCGAGGTCGATCCGTACGACGCGCTCGGCATGCCCGACCAGTCGCTGGCCATCTTCGGCACCAGGCACTGGGAGAAGATGGACGAGCGGGAGCGGAAGCGGGTGCGCCACCACGCCGCCGCCTGGCAGTTCTCCCAGTTCCTGCACGGTGAGCAGGGAGCCATGATCACCGGCGCCAGGATCGTCGAGACCGTCCCCGACCTGGACGCCAAGCTCTACTCGGCCACCCAGACCATGGACGAGGCCCGGCATGTGGAGATCTTCTCCCGCTTCCTGCACGAGAAGCTCGGGCTGGTCTACCCGATCAACGGCAAACTCCAGGACCTGCTGGGCGAGACGCTCGGCGACTCCCGCTGGGACATGCCCTACCTGGGCATGCAGGTCCTCATCGAGGGTCTGGCGCTGGCCGCCTTCGGCGTGATCCGCGACGCCAGCACCAAGCCGCTGCCCAAGCAGATCCTCGCCTACGTCATGCAGGACGAGGCCAGGCACGTCGCCTTCGGCCGCCTGGCGCTGCGCGACTACTACGCGCAGCTGTCGGCGGCCGAGCTGCGCGAACGCGAGGACTTCGTCATCGAGGGCTGCTACCTCATGCGCGACCGGCTGCGCGGCGTCGAGATCTGGGAGAACTTCGGCATCCCCCGCGCCGAGGCCCAGGAGATGCTCAGGGACTCGCCGTACATCCGGATGTTCCAGAGCCTGCTGTTCAGCCGGATCGTCCCGTGCGTGAAGGACATCGGCCTGTGGAGTGAGCGCATCCGCCAGGCCTACGACGACATGGGCGTCCTGGAGATGTCCAGGGGCGACCTCGACGCCCTCATGCGGCAGGACGAGGAGATCGCCGAGCGGATCGAGGTCGAGCGCTTCGCTGCCGAGGAGGCGGCGCGCCGCCGGGAAGTGGACGAGGTCATCGCCGAAGCCGCGTCCTGACGGCGGGAAAACCCTTTGCCGCTGCTCCGGGTGCCCTGTACCTCTTGTACGGCATGCGGAAATCCGAGCAAGGGAGAGTCGTGCCACCGCGGTCAACCGGCAGGGTGCTCATCTTCGACGCCGACGACACGCTCTGGGAGAACAACGTCCTGTTCGAGCGGGTCATCGACGACTTCCTCGACTGGCTTGAGCATCCGACCCTCGACAGGGCCGAACTCCGCGCCGTCCTCAACGACATCGAGAAGGCCAACACGGCGGTCCACGGCTACGGCAGCAAGGTGTTCCTGCGCAGCCTCCGCGACTGCTTCGAGCGGCTCAACGAGCGGCCCACGACCGAGCGGGAACGGCGCCGGATCGACGAGCTGGCGGTCGCGCTCGTCGAGCACCGCGTCGAGCTGGTCCCCGGCGTCGCCGAGACGCTCCTCGACCTCGGCACCCGGCACCGGCTGCTCCTGCTGACCAAGGGCGACCAGGCGGAACAGCGCCGCAAACTGGACGCCTCCCAGCTGGCGCACCACTTCGACGGCATCCACATCGTCGCGGAGAAGGACATCACCGCCTACCTACGGCTGGCCGAGGAGCACGCGCTGACACCCGCGAGCACCTGGATGATCGGGAACTCCCCGAAGTCGGACATCATCCCCGCCCGGCAGGCCGGAATGAACGCCGTCCTCATCCCCAACGCCCACACCTGGGTGCTCGAACAGGCCACCCTCGACCCCGGCGACCGGGGAGTGCTCACCCTGCGGGCGTTCCCCGAGCTACTGGACCACTTCTGATGGAGGGGAACCGTACGCCATCCGTCTCGTGTGTCTTCGTCTGCCACGACGGCGCGGGCCGGGTGCTGCTCGCCCGGCGCGGCGCGGGCGCGCGGGACGAACCCGGCACCTGGGACTGCGGCGCCGGGGCCCTCGAATACGGCGAGTCGTTCGAGACGGCCGTCGCCCGCGAGGTCCGCGAGGAGTACTCGGCGGAAGCGCTCGACATCGAGACGATCGGCGTCCGCAACGTCGTGCGCGCCGTACCCGACTCCCACTGGGTCGCGGTCGTCTTCGCGGTCAGAGTCGACCCCGCCGAGGTCGCGATCGGCGAGCCGCACAAGTTCGACCGGCTCGGCTGGTTCGACCCCGGCGAACTGCCGGAACCCCGCCACTCGCAGTTGCCGGAGACCCTCGCCCTGTTCAGTAGGCCAGGATTCGGTCGCTGAAGCGCTTGAGCGCGAAGGGCGACTTGAACTTCGGGAAGGCGACCGTGTTCACGTCGCCGTCGGAGGTGTAGCGCTCGTCCGGGTGGGCCTGCAGCCAGTCGAGCCAGGCGGTCGAGCAGAACTTCGCGCAGTCACCGGTCTTGTCCATCGAACGGATCCTCGGGATGCCCTGCGGGTCGAACTTCTTGCTGAAGGGCGACTCCGCGGGGGTGTACCCGGCCAGGAACACCCCGCCGTAGTCGTAGGAGACGCCTCCGGAGGTCCCTTTGAGCCCCCACGACTTGGTGCTCGGCTGGTTGCCGTACGGCAGGGCGAGCGTGACGGGCTTGGCGGGGATCAGGTCGGTGATGAGCTTGTGACCCGCGGCGATCTCGGCGGTGACCTGGTCCTCGGGCTTACCCCGCAGGTTCTTGTGGTCCCGGGTGTGGTTGCCGATGTCGAACCCCTTGTCGTGCAGCCACGTCAGCATCTCGGTGCCCTCCTCGGGCGTCGCCTTGCCGAACATGTCGCGCGTCACGTACATGGTGGCGACCGGCCGGAAGCCCGGGTTCCGCTTGGCGACGTCCTCAAGGATGGCCACGGCCGTCCCGGGCTTGGGGACGCCCATCCCGTCCAGTGAGAGCTGGGAGGGAGAGGAGTCGTCGAAGGTGAGCACGACCGGGTGCTTGCCGGCCGGGATGTCCATGCGCCCGGTGACGTACTCGGCGGCCGTCACCGGGACGTAGCCCTCCTTGGCCAGCCGTTCCAGCTCGGTGCGGAACTGCTTCGGGGTGCGGTCGTCCTGGGTGCCGGGCTTGTCCACCACCCGGTGGTACATCAGGACCGGGATCTGCCCCAGTTCGTTGGCGCGGACCTGGGCCGCCGTCACCGCCCTGGACTTGAGCTGGGCCGCCTTCTTGGCCGCGACCGCGGACGCCGAGGCCTTCGCCGCGGCGGCGATCGCCGCGGGGTCCTTCTCCGCCTTGTCCTGTCCCGAGCACCCGGCGAGCGCGGCTCCCGTCGCCACGGCCACCACAACGACGCCGATCACCCTGAGACGGCCCATCGCATCCCCCTCGCGCGCAGACGATGGCCAGGTGATCCCCCCGGGATTCGCGTGCCGATCTCCACGCGAGGCAAAGCTTCGGAGAGGGCTTACCGGGCGGGGACGGTGTCCAGGCACATCCGCAGGCGTACCAGCGAGCGGCCGTCGTTGCGCCGGATGGTGAACTCGTCGCAGAGCTGACTCATCAGCCACAGGCCGAAGCCCCGCACGGCGTCGGCGGGACGCCGGGGCGGGACGTCACGCCTGCCGAGCGCGCCCACGGTGTCGGTGATGTCGACGGTGACGCAGTCCGCGTCGTGCCGTACGGTCACCGTGCCCTCGCCGCCGCCGTGTTCGAGCACGTTGATCACGGCCTCGTTGACGGCGATCAGCAGGTCGTCGAGGCGGTCGTCGCGCAGGCCCGCCAGGGCCGCCCTGCGCAGGAGGAAGTCCCGCAGGGCGCCGAGATCCTCATCGATCGGCCACTGCTGTTCCTGGTCGCCGGTCACGCCTTCCCCCTCGACCTCGCCCCGTCCGGTGGTCGTTAGACATCTGCCCGGTCCCCGCCGACTTACGTCCTACAGCGGGGTCTGGCTCGTCATGATCTCCACCGCCTGTGTGACGGTCGGCTGGACGCCGAAGGCCTCGGCGAGACCGGTCAGGTGGAAGATCCGCTTCAGCCGCTGGTGCGGATTGGCCAGCGCGATCCGGCGCCCACGGGCCTGGACGAGCTCGCGCACACCGAGAAGGACCTGAAGGCCGGACGAGTCGCAGAAGCTCAGCTCCGTCAGGTCGACGACCAGGTCACGCGGCTCGGGGCCGACGGCCTCGTGCAGGTCGTGCCGCAGCCGTTCGGCGTTGGTGTAGTCGAGCTCCCCACCCAGGGCGAGAAGGAGAATCCCCTCGGGGGCGTCGCCGGGGACGACGGTTACGCGGACGACCGTGGTCACGGGGCCACCTTTGCGGGCTGTCGGATCGGAAGGCGTCACACGACCGACGCCGTGACCATCCAGTTTACCGTTGACCGGAAATCCTGTTGGGTGCCTTTTACCAGGCCGCCACGGCTCCGTGGTCCGCGGGGGAATGAATCCCCTCCGGTGGAGGCTGATCGGTAGGCCGCCGCCCGGCGGCCCGACGAAGGAGGACTTCTCGTGCACGTCGACGTCAAGCTCTCACCCGAAGGCGACCTCTACGAGGCGTTGATCGACGGAAGGCACGCGGGACAGCTGGAGTTCGTCCGGCGTGACGGCGTCATCGTCTACACCCACACCGAGGTGGAGGACGAGTTCGGTGGCAAGGGGGTGGGTGGCTCCCTCGTCCGCACGGCCCTGGACGCCGCCCGCGCCGAGGGCGTCCAGGTGGTGCCGCGCTGTCCGTTCGTCAGGCAGTGGATCGACCGGCATCCCGACTACGCCGACCTCGTCAAGGACGCCTGACCCGCTTTTCGGTAGGATCCTGATGTTTCGGGGGAGATAGCGAGTGGAAAATGCGGGTCTTTCTCCGGCTTCTCACCCTTCTCACCCCGACGGTGATCCTGGCGGCCGTGACGCAGGCCCCTCCGGCATCGGCCGAGGCGGCGTGCAGGCCGGGCAGCGGCGTCGACCTGTCCGGCAGGAACCTCACCACGGCCGCCCTGCCCGCCGACCTGACCTGCGCCGACCTGCACGGCGCGACCCTCGACGGAGTACGGCTGCGCGCCCCCCTCACCCGGGCGAACCTCAGGGGAGCCTCCCTCAAGGGGGCCGACCTGTCCACCGTGAGCATGGCGGGCGCCGACCTGCGGGAGGCCGACCTCACCGAGGCGAACCTGCCCGGCGCCGACGCCCGCGGCGCCGACCTGCGTGAGGCGACCCTCGACGACGCCATGTTCGCCTACGCCCACCTGGAGGGGGCCGACCTCCGCGGGGTCCGCATGGTCAGGGCCAAGGCGTACAACGCCCAGTTCGACGGCGCCAGGCTCACCGGGGCCGACCTGCGCGAGGCGAGCGTCTACTACGCGGACCTGCGCCGGGCCGACCTCACCGACGTCAGGGCGGCGGGGGCCAGGTTCTACAACGCGATCCTGATCGACACGGTCTTCCACAGGACCGACCTGACCAAGGCCGAGATGTACTCGACCGCCGCCGACGGGGCCACCTTCCAGGACGCCGACGTCACCGAGGCCAACCTGCGTGACGCCACCGGCCTCGACCTGGCGGGCAGCAAGGGCGTCCCCACCGACCTGCCCGCCCCCGGCGCGAACTGCGAGCCGGGCAGCGGCCAGCGGTACGCGGGCCGGGACCTCACCGGCGTCAGCGACTTCCCCGACGACCTCAGCTGCGCCGACCTGACCGGTGCCCGTCTCGACGGCCTGAACCTGAGTTCCGTACGGCTCGACCGCGCGATCCTGCGCAAGGCGTCGCTGTCCGGGGCCAGGCTCCGCTCCCTCAAGGGAGCCGACCTGCGCCAGGCCCGTCTCATCGGCGCCGACGTCGGCAGCGGTGACCTGACGGGCGCGGACCTCGGCTCCGCCGTCCTGGCCACGGCCAACCTCGGCAGCGCCGACCTCAGGGGCGCCTCCTTCAAGGGCGCCGACCTGCGTGACGCCCGTCTCGGCAGCGCCAAGGGCGACCGGGCCGACTTCACCGGGGCCATGATGGAACACGCCGACCTGAGCAGCGGCCAGTACTTCGACGCGGTCTTCAGGAACGCCTCCCTCATCGGTGCCGACCTGTCCTCCACCCACCTCAAGGGCGCGTCCTTCCAGGGGGCGGATGTCACCGACATGGAGACGGCCAACGTCGACGACGCCGACCTCTCCGGCTCGACGAGCGAGATGCCGGTCGGCTGGGTCGTCGTCCTGTGGCTGCTCGGCCTGGCCGCCGCCGCCCTCGCCGCCAGGATGGCCCGGGGAGCCGTACGGCGCAGGCGGGCCGCCGTACGGGAACGGGCCCGGTTCGAGGACTCCAGGCGTGCGGTCGAGGAGGAGGTGACCTCGCTGGGCGAGGAGATCGACCTGCTCGACCAGGCGGGCACCGACGCCGAGGCGGCCGACTGGCACGAGGCCCTCGACGCCTACGACGCGGCGAAGGCGGCGTTGGCGGCGGCGAGGGACGAGGCCGGGCTGAAGGCGGTCAGGGACATCGTGCACCGGGGACGCGACGCGCTGACCAGGCCCGGGGGCACTCGTCGCAAGGGCGGCGGAAGGCGGGAACGGCGCTGACCTCCCGGTTTTCCTCCCCTGCGCCTACCCAAAAATACGCATATTTCCTGATCGTGCGGGCTTTGGGGAAGATCGTCCCCGGGTGGGTGCGCCGCCAGAGGTTTCCGGGGGTTATGGTGAAGCGGGAACGGCCATGAGGCCCGACTCGTCGCGTATTGCGGCCGTTTGGATGCGAGCCGTACGGCGTGATGTTTAGAATCACCCGGTTGACGGTGATTGGCCGCTTCGGCTTGTCGCCCAAACCGGATCATGGCCCGATCCCTTGCTAGGCTGCAGGGAAAACGTTGGAACCGGGCGTTGTCTCACCCCGGCAGGTGAGACCGTCAAGAAGTGGGGTCACACCGTGAAGAAGCTGCTCGTTCTCGCGCTCGTCGCGCTTGGGGGACTGCTGATCTGGCGCAAGGTGCAGGCGGACCGCGCCGAGCTCGACCTGTGGACTGAGGCCACAGGAAGCGAGAACTGAACAACGCGGCTACCGATTCGGGTGCTTTCATGGTCCTTGCCCACGATGGGGGAACGCTCCCCATCAGGCTCGTCTGCCTGGATCTGGCGGGCACCACGATCGGCGATGTCGTCATGGTCGAACGGGCGTTCGCCGAGGCGATCGCCACACAGGGAATCGTGCCCGGGACCGGCGCGTACGCACGTGCCATGGTGCACGTACACCGGTCCCGGGGCCGCTCCACACTGGACGTCTTCCGGGGCATCTTCCCCGACAACGAGGCTCAGGCCCAGGCGGCCAATCTGACCTTCGAGCGCTCCTACGAGGGCGCCATCGGCCGTTCCGGCCTCGTCCCGGCGGCCGGCATCGTCGAGACGTTGGACACACTCCGCGACGGCGACGTCAAGGTGTGCCTGACCACCGGCTTCAGCCGCTCCCTGATCAGCCGGGTGCTGGCCGACCTGAGCTGGTCCGACCGGTTCGACCTCGTGCTCTGCACCGAGGACGTCGGCCGTGGCCGCCCGATGCCCGACATGGTGCTCAGCGCGCTCCTGCGCCTTCGCGTCCAGGACGTCCGCCAGGTCGCGGTGGCCGGAGACTCGGAGAACGACATGCTCTGCGGACGGCGCGCAGGAGCCTCGGTCGTCGCCGGGATCATGACCGGGGCCCACAGCAGGGAACGCCTCCTCAAGGGCGGCGCCACCCACATCCTGGACTCCGTCAGGGACCTGCCCTCCCTGGTCCTGACCGACCGCCCCGCCGAGACCCCCGTGGGCGCCTCCGCCCGCTGACCCTTCTCCGGGTGGTCATGCGTCAAGTGGCGTCGGAGGGCGTCCAGTTGCTACCGTGTACGCCTGAAGCAGGTCGCGAGCGCACTTCCACATGCCGGTCGGCGACCTGGTCTCGGGGCCTTAGCTCAGTTGGCAGAGCGCCTGCTTTGCAAGCAGGATGTCAGGAGTTCGAATCTCCTAGGCTCCACTCGCTTTCGTGGCATTTGTGATCTTCAACGGACCTTCTCGTCTCTGTGCCCGTTGCGTACCTGCTCCTTTGTGGCCTCGACGAGGCTGTCGAGCTTCCTCGTCACCTTCCGCTGTCGCTCGTCGGTGGAGTGGGGGTAGACCAGCCCGCGTGGGGTGCCTATGTGTCCCATCAGCTCCTGGACTGACGCCCCGGCGTTCGCGGGGAGGGCGGCCGCGGATCGCGAGAACGGATCTCCGGAAGGAGCCTGAGCCCGGACACGCCGGTTGAAGCCGGCGTTTCTCAGCGGCTCGTCGCCTGCCCCGCGAAGACCAGCCCCTGTCACCGTTCTGGGTGGGGTCCTTCACATGCGCCCGCAGATCCTCAAGGCCATCGGCGGCCACCTCACCGAAACCGACGACACCGGCGCCTTCCTCCGGGCCACCACGGCCGAGGTCTCATCCCTCGCCTCCGAAGCCTTCGCCATCCGCGTCCTGGACGCATGCGCCACAACCAGACGCCAGCCGTGCGCGTCTTCCTTGAGTGGCCACTCGGTCTCGACGAGTCCGGTCGTCTTGACGACCTTGCGGGAGCCGCGCCACGGTTGTCGGCACTCGGCGCCGTCCCGTTTCTCGTACCGAACGTCCGCCTTCTGCCTGCTTGGTCGGATGGCAGCGACCTCTCATTGATCCACAACCGGTTCTCAAGAGCGACCTGATCTTCTTTCGCGTGTTGGATGACGAAAGGAGATAACGCATGAACAAGAAGCGCAAGGCCGTGCTGATCATGGCCACGTTCTTCTCGGTCGGTGCGGCAAGCCTGGTCAGCGCTGGTCCAGCGGCTGCGCAGGCACCGGAGTGCGAGTGGAGCCAGTGTGGGGGAAGCGGCGCAGGAGCGGTTTCGCAGACGCCGACGCCGCCGACGTCTCTCATGCCGGACGACGAGCATGACCACGACGACTGCGACGTGAGCCCGTGGCACTGCCACGACTAGCTCGGCACAGCCAATGAAAGTGGAGAGCACGGACAGTCTCGGGGTGGAGGCTCTCCGTGCCTCCACCCCTTTACGATCGGCCGTTCCGGAGACGCCTGAGTTATCTTCTCTTCGTCGGCCGCTTCACCCGGTGCCCTCTCCGGTAGTGCCACGGCGAATCGACTTCCTCCGCAGTGACTACGAGCCGAAGCTCGGCCAATGTCCGGGGTGCTTTTAAGAGTTCTCCGATCACTCACGGGATCTTCAGGACGCGCCGAACTCGCGCAAAGAATGCTCCTGGAATAAAATCCGTAACAGGTTGCGGGGTGGATGAAGGTTCCGTTCCGAACTTGTGCTTCAGGGGGCGCTTCGCTTTGTCGCACGCTGGCTTGTGGTTGATGTCATCTCGGTGAACTTCGTGGCGTGTCCGGTATGTCCAAGTCGATGGAAGCGATGAACTTCCGCGACAGGCGTGCTGGTGCCACCTCGGCAGGACGCCCGAATCGCCGACCATGATCGAACCCTTACCCGTACGGTCTCCTACAGCCCCGGGTAGAAGCCCGGAGAGCCCAGCTGTTCGAACCAGCTCGGTGGCTCGGGCGCGGTGAACGCTTTGGTCATCGCGTCCAGCCAGGCGGCGAACGTGGGGAAGTCCGGGGTGGAGTTGGCCGGGTCCTCCCAGTCCCCGCCCTCAACGTAGCGGGCACGCCCTTCCTGGTCGTCGTAGTGGTGGTGGTAGACCGGGTATTCGCCGTCCGCGTCCGGCTGGGTGACATCGAAGCACCAGACCGCCTCGTTGTCCGCGTCGGCGAGGGCGAAGCCGACCAGGTGGTTGGTGGACAGCCACCGGCCGTCGCCGCGGTCCGCATGCTCGGGCATGTGCACGAGATCGGAGTTCAGCTCGACGACGGCATCGTCACCGACGACGACGAACTCGATGTACCGGTCGGATGAGGCGTCCCAGCGCTTACAGGAAAAGGTGTTGTGCTCGGCGAGGAAAGCCCGGTAGCTGGGCGGAGCCGTCCATTCGATGGTTCCGAAATGGGGCTTCAGCCCTGTCTCGCGGTCGCGGACGGCTTCGGTGGAGGCGGGCTCCGACGCCGTGATGACGACCGTTCCGGATTCGGCGGCGCGGTGAAGGATTGCCAGACTCTCGGCTATCGACATCGTGGTCCTTGGTCGGTTGTTCGTACGGCTACGCGGGTGTGGCCCGATAACAGCTTCTGGTCGCACCAGTCCGTGTGGCCTCAAAGGATGCTAGTCCTCATGAGGTTGCTCCCGGTTATGTGAAAACGGCAAGGTCTCCGGCCGTGCGACTCTTCGACGGTGTGTCGGCGTTCAACTCGCAGAGTCGGGGCCACACCGCCGTACGCACCAGGACCACAAGACGCGCCTCGCGTGACGATATACCCTCACTCCGTACCTACGGCGCATATGACGCATATGGCGAGGAGCGACTTTGTCACCCGACGAAGCAGTCGAGGCCCCTTTGTCTGGAGTCTCCAGTGGAGAGATCTATCTCTGGGTCGGCTACGAGGCCGTCCGCACGGTGATCCTCCTGGGCGTCCTGCTGCTTTCCGCCCTCCTGGTCACTGCCGTGGTCGTTGCTGTTCTTTACCACCTGCCGCGCCGCCTTCCGGGCCTCCGCCGGAGGCCTCGGCTCCGGGATGATCGCCAATCGCAAGGGCTGACTTCCTGGTGGTTGGTGTAGAGGCCTGATCGTCCCGGCTTCTGCGGTTCAAGGCCGTCTGTGACCGTTGACATCCAACGGATCGAGGAACGCCTACCGGTTGACACACACGCGAAGGCGTCCTTGTCGCCCTCCGGGGGGATGAGGCAGAAGTACGAAGGCCCCGGCAGAAACCGCCAGGCGAGGACGTCGACCATCGTTCACGAGCCTGCCGTCGTCGGACGGCCGCGTGATCACACCACTCGGAGGGATGTGATCACATTTTCCTCGGTTGTCACTCTCGTCCGGAAATTCAGGTGTGACGCGTCACGGGAATCGGTAGCGTTGCATGCAGTTCATCGGGCCTGGAGACGGTGCGGGTCGAAGGACATCGGTTATCTCTTCAAATCAGATGCCGCCGGTGTCCGCCCTCATATCCGTGCCTTCTCTCGGCCCGATGAGCTGGTCAGGTCTGGTGCCGGCACGGGTCGAAGCTCGTCGGTTATCCACTGTTAATGGGGCGGTTGCGGGTTCGAGTCCCGCCGTGGGCTTCCACTCACGTAGCTCAATCGGTAGAGCACCAAAAAGGCCGGTGGGCGTCCCCATATCCGTGACGGCTCCAGACCTGATCGTTCATCGGTCCGCCGGTGGCGTGGGTCGAATCTCGATCGGTTATCGCTCTGTAAAAGCGGAGACCCGGGTTCGAATCCCGGCGCCGCCTTCGGGTGGTGTGGTGCAGCGGCCCAGCACGTTCAACGGCCGGTCGGTCTCTCCACATCCGCGCCGCAGGAAGGACTGATGAACGGGGGGAGAGCGGGTCGAATCCAGTCGGTTATCACATGATGAATGCAGGTTCGAGTCCTGTCGGGTCAGCTCGCCTGACCCATCGCCCAGCTTGGTAGGGCACAGCCGGCCGGAGATCCCACATCCGCTCTCCCCTTTTCGCATATCCGCCTCTGGGCGGGTCGAACGGAAGGAAACGCCCATGGCTCCCCGTGATCCCCTCGCCGCGGTGTCGACGGTCACGACCCCGCAGTCTCAGCCGATCCCCGGACGCAGCGACCAGGTGCCCAACGCCGCGGGCGGCTACGTGTTCGCCAAGGATCTGTGGACCCGCCTGGAGGACTTCCTCATCCTCGGCACGACGGGCGGCACCTACTACGTGGGTGAGGACAAGCTGACGGCGGAGAACGCCGGCGTGTTGTTCCAGGCGATCGCCGAGGACGGACCGCGCGTTGTGCGGCTGCTCACGGACATTTCAACGGCTCGCCCGCCGCGCGCTCCGAAGCCGCGCCCGGCGCTGTTCGCGCTCGCTGCCTGCTACGCCCGGGGGGACGCCGACACGCGCCAGGCGGCGAAGTCGGCACTTGCGAAGGTCGCCCGGACGACGGACCATCTGGCGCAGTTCTTCGGCTACTACAAGAACCTTGGCGGGAAGCCGACCTCACGCGGTACGGCGCCGCGGGTGGGCCGGTCGCTTCGGACGGCGCTCGGCTCCTGGTTCCTGCGGGATGACCCGGACCACGTGGCGTTCAAGGCGGTGAAGGCGCGGCAGCGTAAGACGCCACAGGGTGAGGCGTTCGACCTGCGGGACGTGCTGCGGATCGCCCACCCTGCCGCTGACTCCGAGCAGCGGAAGGCCTTGTTCGGGTGGATCGCCGGAAACGTCACCGATGACGAGGCGCGTGACGAGCTGCCGGCGGTCGACCGGTTCCTCACCGCGAAGGCCGTCACCACAGTCGACCAGGCCGTCCGGGTCGTGACGGAGGCGCGGGTGCCGTGGGAGTTCCTCCCCGACGCGATGCTGCGCGAGCCCGCCGTGTGGGAGGCGCTCATCGACACCGTCGGCATGACCGCCCTCATCCGCAACCTGGCCCGCATGACCCGGATCGGCGCGCTCAAGCCCCTCGGCGACGCCACCGGCCGGGCGGTCGCCCGGCTCACCGACCGTGACGCGATCCTTAAGGCGCGCATCCACCCGATGGACGCCTGGCTCGCACTCCGCGTCTACAACTCGGGACAGGCGCAGCCGAACCCGCGCGCCGACCGGCAGGTGTGGCAGCCGGTGCCGGCGGTCTCCGACGCGTTGGAGGAGACGTACGAGCTCGCCTTCGGCGCCGTCGCACCCTCGGGGAAGCGACTGCTGGTCGCCGTCGACTCGTCAGGATCGATGAGCTGGGGCGGCGGGGTGCGGGTCGGCGGGTCGCCGGTCGGCTCGCCGTACGAGGTCGGTTGCGCCATGGCTGTCATGCTCGCCCGCATCGAGCACGGTGACGTCCACGTCATCGACGTCGACACCGATGTCCACCCCTCCAAGGTGACGCCGCGCACGAACCTCCGGGAGATCTCCACCTGGAGCCCCTCGGGCGGCGGCACCGACCTGTCGCTCCCGTTCGTCTGGGCGCGGCGTGAGCGGTTCCACGCCGATGGCATCGTGGTCTTCACCGACAACGAGACGTGGGCCGGCCGTACTCACCCGTCGCAGGCGCTGCGCGCCTACCGAGACAGCGTCAACCCGCGGGCCCGGGTCGTGGTCGCGGCGATGACCGCTGCCGGCTACTCGATCGGTGAGCCGGACGACGAAGGCGTGTTGAACATGGCGGGTGTGGACGCGTCGCTCCCACTGGTCATCAACGGCTTCGTGCGCGCGTAGAACCGGACCGGAGCCCCGGCCCACCGACCAAGGGGGCCGGGGCCTCCGGTCGGTCCATGTCGCGCCAGAAGAGGTCGGCCCGTCGTTTCAAGCTCCGGGGCGGCATTCCGTCCGATGAATGAGGACGCGATCGTCCGACATCCGTATGTGATTCACGGGTGGCACGATCTTCATCGCCTGCTTTAGCCGAAGGAGCGTTATGAAGCGTCTCAGCGTCGTCGTCGCGCTTGGTGTGTTCGCGGCTTTACTCACCGATACCGGAACCGCTCTTGCCGCGCCGCCTGTAGAGCCGGTCCAAGCTCTCAGGAAGCAGTTCGTGGCCGGACGGGGCGTCTTGGTCTCCGAGACGAGCCGGACGACCGTCAAGGCGTCGAAGGAGACCTACACCAGCCGAACCACCGGCACGATCGCGTTCGGGAAGCCCGGAGTGGTCGGTTACGACCTCACCGAGAAGGTGAAGATCACCCCGCAGAACAAGGCTACTCTCAGCGCCGACGAACTGGAAACCATGAGGACCCCCCTCCGTGCGGTCAATGTGGGGCGCTACACCTATGTCCAGGGTTTCGAGTGGGGGCCGATGCCCGAAGGAACGAGTTGGATCAGGTTCGGCAAGAGCGCGACCTGGCAGTGGTACGGCCAGCGCGGCGAACAACGCGTTGACGTCCTCAGCCCCGCGAGGCTGAAGTTCGTGATCTCGAAAGCCACCTCCTTTCACTCGGGTGAGTATCGCGGCACCCTCAGAACCGAGGATCTGTACGCCGAGCGGGGCCCCATGAACCCGGAAAAGCTGAAGATCTCGTTCAGACTGTTCGTCGACAGGAACGGACTTCCCGTCCGCCTGGTCACGCGGTACGTGGAAACCGAACAGGAATTCAGGCCAAAGGGCAAGACGGTCACGAGAACGTACGACAGCGTGGTGGACACCCGGTACCACCACTGGAACGCGAAGGTGAAGGTCGTCGCCCCTCCGGAGGCCGAGGTCGTGGACTTCGGTGACCTGCCGATAAACCAGTCGCGCTGGGGCGAGAAGTCGCTGAAACTCAACTCTGAGGGACCGGTTGAGAAGTGCGCCAACCTCGTTCCCTGCCGGCTCCCGTTCAGGGTCCCCAACTGAACGGAACACGTGTCCACCGTTCCCACGATCCATATCGTGCCGAAACGGCGGGGCGTGGGCTCGTGCGCTTTTCGGCTAGTCCTTCTGGCGACCCGCGCGGTACTCGCGGATCGCCAGAACGACCGAGAGGACAAGAATCACGATCACGGGGGCGGATCGTGCGAGCAGATCCCAGCCCCTCTCGCCGTCGGAAACGGACAGTGCGATATAAGTCGGCAGCGCGATCACGCCGACCAGGACGACCTTCCACCAGATCATTCCCTTGAGTCTTTTCATGAGAGTGTTCGCTCCGGCTCCTCTGGTCAGGCGAGAATCACGAAAGGTCGTTTTCTGGTTCGTTCTCCGAACCTGCTTCGACGAGCTCTCCTCCGGCTGTCGTCGTTCCCGTTTTGTGGTCGACTTTTCTTTGACGATAACTCCCGGATGCGCACCGGCGGCGTGGCGATGCTGTGCGGGTCGCGCGGAAAACCGATGACACGGTCTTTCGTGGAGGTACCGAGACCAGGACGCCGTCTGTGAACGTCACTGTCGGAGCAGGTTGCGGCCACGGCCTCGAAATATGACCGGAGAGTCGGCTCCGAACCGAGAACCCCGGGCCGTCGGTGCCCCGTGAACGCCGGGACACAATGGTTCCGTGAACGTCGCCACGCCTGTCTCCGTCGCTGTCGCGGTCGCCGCCGAGTACGGTGTGCGGGTCGGTGAGCCGGTGGTGTCGAAGGACTCTTCCAGCGTTCGGGTGCATCTTCGTCCGGCGCCGATCGTGGCCCGTGTTCCCACGGTCACCACGTTCGGCAGGCCGCGACCGGCCGGGCGCCGGCGGATCTGCACACGGCTCTTCGCGACTGTCCCGGAGAGCTGCCGTATCTCGGACCGGCGCTTGAGGAGACCGTCCTCCTCCTCGACCTGCTGGACTCGCGGGATCACCCGGACCGGGGGACGCTCGCCGAGTTGTGCGAGGAACTCGATCTGCTGCGCGCCGAATCACACCGCCGGCCGGGCCCTGTCCAGGCCGTTCACGGAGACGCGCACGCGGGGAACCTCCTGGCGACCCCTGACGGGCCGCGCTGGATCGACTTCGAGGAGGCCTGTCTCGGTCCGGTGGGCTGGGACCTCGCATGCATGCTCGGCTCGGGGCGGCGGGCCGTACAGGAGTATGGGGTGGATCCGGACGATCCGGGGCTTGGGCCGTTCCTGCGGGCTCGGCGGTTGCAGGCCGCGCTCTGGATGCTCGCCAAGACGCTGAGCTTCCCCGAGGAGACGCCCCGGGCGCTGGCGGTCCTCGACGACTGGCGCAGGAACAGGTTCTCCTGAACGCGCCCGAGGGAGGACGGCTCGCGGCTCAGATCCAGCCCTCCTCCCAGGCGCGGTGGGCGGCAGCGTGGCGGGAGCCGACGCCGAGCTTGGCCATGGCCGCCGACAGGTAGTTGCGCACGGTGCCCGGAGCCAGGTGGACCTGGACGGCTATCTCCTTTATCGAGGCCCCGGTCCGGGAGGCCCGCAGTACCGCGAGTTCCCGGTCGCTGAGCGGACAGGCGCCCTCGGTCAGGGCCGTGGCGGCGATCTCGGGGTCGACGTAGCGCCGTCCGGCGGCGACATCCCGGATGATCTCCGCCAGCCTCGTCGCGGGGGTGGTCTTGGGCACGAACCCGCTCACCCCGACTGACAGCGCACGGCGCAGTACCCCGGGGCGGGCGTGTCGCGTCACCAGAATGATCTTGATAGGGGAGTTCGCCCTGATCTCCTCGGCGGCACGCAGGCCGTCGGCCGGTGGCATCTCCAGGTCCAGCACGGCGATGTCGGGCCGATTCTCAAGCGTCAGCCGTACGGCGTCGGCGGAAGTGGCCGCCTCGGCGATGACGGTCAGGTCGTCCTCCAGCCCCAGTAGTGCGACCAGGGCACCCCTGACCAGATCCTCGTCATCGGCGACCAGCAGCCGGATCATCACATCTCCTCGATGGGCACGCGGGCCGTCACGACGAAGCGGTCGCCGTCGTGCCGCCAGGTCAGCTCGCCTCCGGCGGTCGGCAGCCGTTCGGCGAGTGACCGCAGGCCGGTACCCGTGTCCGCGTCGGGCCGTTCGGACACACCGTCGTTGGTGACCGTGAGACGGGCCAGGCCGTCGGCGGTCCGGTATTCGATCTCGGCGTACCGGGCGTGGCTGTGGCGCAGCACGTTGGTGGTCGCCTCCCGCACCACAAGCCCCAGCAGGTGCCGTCCCGGGCCGGGAGGAAGGGCGGGGTCGAGCTTCGTCCGGGCGTCGACACCGGCCGAGGTGAGCACCCTGGTCGCGTTCGCGATCTCCTCCTCGAACGTGACACGGCGGTATCCCTGGACAACGGCCCGGGTGTCGCGCAACGCGTCCGCGGCGAGCCGCCGTACCTCCCGCATCTCCGCGGCCGCACGCGAGGGGTCGGCCTCGGCCAGCCGCGCCGCCAGCTCGCTCTTGAGCGCGATCACCTGCAGGTGGTGGCCCTGGATGTCGTGCAACTCGGCGGCGAACCGCAGTCGTTCGTCCTTGACCGCCAGCTCCGCGGACAACCGGCGGGCGGCGTTCAGCCGCTCGGCGACGTCCCACGCCCACAGCATCCCGAGTGTGACCCAGCCGCTGAGGATCATCAGCCCGGCGGGGAAGGCCGCCGCGAAGACCGAGCCCCGCCCCGTGATCCCGCCGAGTACGGCCACACCCGCCGCAGCGGTGACGATCAACAGGCGGCGGCGCCGGGGCGACAGGAAGGTCGCGGTGATCGCGACCATCATGGCCGGGCCGAACGACCAGAGCCCGCGGTCCTGCAGGGCGAGCAGGATCACCCCCAACATCACGGAGCCCGCGCCACCGGCCACCAGCCACCGCACCGGGGTCGTGACAGATGGAGACCCGTGGGGGAGGCGCGGAAGCCGACGGCTGACGGACACCGCGACGGCCGTCACCGTCAGTGCGAGGGCGGCGACGGCGGCGAGCCGTACCGCGACCGGTACCGCCGGGTCCATGATCCGGCTCCTGACGCTGAGGGCCAGGAAGAACACGGTGACGCCGATGAGGCTCCACCAGGTGGAGCGACGGAGGTTCGTCAGTCCCGCCCCTGGATCGACCGGTACGTCACGCACACGGCCATTGTCCACTGATGACAGATGTCATGCGATCACGTGTGGTTTCGGCGCTACCGACAGGCATCCGCGTCGAAGAGCCTGGAGGCCCCACACGAAGGAGCCTCCCGATGCGCCTCTCGACGCCCTCCACACGCTGGATCGACGCACTGAAAGGCCGCTGGCCGACCGCCGTCGCCGTCGGCCTGGCGTTCCTCACCCTGGATGGTGGGGCCGGGAACCTCGCGCAGATCCTGCCTCTCCTGCCGCTGCTCTACCTCGTCGTCGCCAAGCTGGACCGCCCCGCGCTGTCATGGCCGCTGCTCGGCGTCGGCACGGCGATCGTCATCGGGTCGCGACTGCTGAACCTGGTCGCGCCGTCCACCGTCCTGTTCGCCCTGGCGCTGGCCGTACTGGTGTGGGGCGTGCTCGACGGGCACGCACGCCGCTCCGGCGAGTTCAGGCTCCAGGCGCTCGGCATGATCGGGTACGGCGCGCTCGCGTTGGCCGGGTTGGCCCTCGACCCGGAGGCCGGCCGGTACATCGTGGGGGCCGGATGGCTGCTGCACGGAGTCTGGGACTTCGCGCACCTGCGCCGTGGCAGGGTCGTGGCCCGCTCCTACGCCGAGTGGTGTGGCGTGTTCGACGTCCTGATCGGCCTGGGCCTGATCTTCCTGCCGTGACATCTGGAAACCGTGACATCTGGAAACCGTCAGAGTCTCAGGTTCTCGTGCGGATCCAACTCCGTCAGGCCGGACCGGATCGCCTCCGCCTCCTGGTCGAGCAGGTCGCGTGTCCTTGTTCCCCAGTCGGCGGTTATCCGGAAACCGTCTCCCTCGAAACGCGGGAAGACGTGCAGGTGGAAGTGGAAGACCTCCTGGAACGCCGCCTCCCCGTCGGCGAGGAGGACGTTCACGCCCTCGCATCGCAGACCGGAGCGCCGCAGGGCCCGGCCCATCCGGTGGCCGATCCGCCACACGTGCGCGCTCGTCTCCTCGTCGAGGTCCTCCAGACCCACGGCGTGGACGCGCGGGATGACGAGGAGGTGACCGGGGGTCACGGGCCCTATGTCCATGATCACCATCACCCGGTCGTCCGCGTAGGGAACGCTCGCCTCGGCCTCGCCGCGAACGATCGCGCAGAACACACAGCCCGGTCCGCCGTCATCTTTCATGGTTCACATGGTGGCGGTGGAGAAGGGTCGTTGCGAATCATTTTCTCCCCGTGGGAACCAGCCGCAACAATGCTTTCCGGTCGCCCTTTAAAAAATGTCAGTCGACCTGTCTAACGTCCATCCCGTCAAGAGAAAGAAGGGTTTCGAGAAAGGACTTTTGTGAGATTGTCGAGCAGATTCGGGGGGCTGGTGGCCGCCGTGGTCCTGGCGTCCGGCGTCTTCGCCCCCGTGGCGCAGGCGGCCCCGGAGCCGGTCACCTCCGGTGAGACCCCTCCGGCCCAGCAGGCCGACGCCCTCGCGGGAAACCCCGTGGGGAAGGTCACCATCGCCTTCGAACGGACCACGGCGACGAAGTGCCCGTTGACCTTCAAGATCCACGGTTATTTCGAGGGACTGCCGGCCGGTTTCCAGCTCGTGCGCTACCGCCTCGTCGGCGCCGAGAAATGGAGGAGCTTCAAGGTCCCCGACAACCACGGCGCGGTTTTCCACACGGTGCTGGGAACCTTCAACTGGGACGAGAACACCGAGCAGACCTCGGTGCAGGTCGAGATCGGGCAGCCGGACGGCCTCACCTCCAACGTCATCCACTACTTCGAGTGCGCCTCGCCGGGTGGTGAGGAGACGTTCGGCGCGACCGCCGAGAAGATCCCGCTGACGCCGAGTGGCGGCCCGCTCGTCGAACTGGTCGCCGACGCCTACCTCGACGCGGTCCAGGCCGTCTCCGGCGCGGAGGTCGCCCTCGTCAGCAGGTACGGCTTCCACACCGACCTGGACGAGGGGCCGGTCACCTACGAGGAGCTGTGGGCCACCCAGCCCGCAGGACTGGCGATCGACGTGCACGCGATGACCGGCGCGCGGCTCAAGGAACTGCTGGCCTACCGGAACCCGTCCGGCTGGGTGCTGACCCCCTCGTCCTCGCTGCGCTACACGGTGCAGGACGGGGCTGTCACCGAGATCACGCTGAACGGCGTGCCCGTGACCGACACCCAGGTGATCAAGATCGCGGCCAACTACATCCTGATGGGCGGCTGGCAGGGCTTCCCGCAGTGGACGGACAGCACCGGTGTCTACCACGGCGGCCCCGACGACAGGGGGGCGCTGGCCTCCTACATCGTGAACAACTCGCCGGTCAGAGCCCCACAGGGAGACCGCGTCACCATCCGATGACCACCCCGGCCGCTCGCCCGGCGAGCGGCCACCGGGACCGTACGGAGCGCCAGGTCCCGCCTCGGCCGGGCGGTCACAGCGGTACGGCGAAGGCGGCGACGAGGACGGCGCAGCCGAGGAGGGCGGCTGCCCATCTCCATCCGGCCGGTACGGAAGGCCTGCCGGCCAGCGTCAGTACGGCCAGGCCGAGCACCCCGACGATCACCCGGGGCAGGACCGCCCTGCCGGACAGCGCCGCCTGAAGGACGAAGCCGTGCGCCGTCACGAGCATGAGAGAGATCAGCACCCATCCGGGTACGACGTTCCGCTGAACGCCTCCCAGCATGTCGACCAGCCAGGCCACGAGGCTGACGACGATCGAGACGATGGGAAGCGTCAGGAGCGCCTCCAGCCTCGACACGTATCGATCCGCCTCGCCGATCGCATTCCAATGGACAGGGACCACCGCGTCGGCCGGTACCTGGCTGAAGGCCCACACCGACAGCGCCGTCGTCAGCAGCGGTCCGCAGGTGAGTAATGCGAGCTTCCACAATATGGAGCGAGAGCCATGTGATTCATCCACGCCGAACCCGCTTCTCCTGGGCTGTTGTTACTTTTCTGTGACGACGAGGAGGATTGTCCGGAAGGCTGGTCATTCCTGGTCGTGGAGACCATCTCAAAAAGGTCGTAGGCCCCAGGTAAAGCATTTCCGGTGATGAGACGGCTCCACGGAGACCACGGCGCACGGGCCACCGTGGCCTCGGCCCTTCGGCGCAGAAGCGATCCGCCGCACGATACAGAGATCACGATCGGCGGCCCCGGGGCGCACCCGATCTGACCACCGGCTCAGGACCGGGCCGGAACGGGCTTCGGGCCGGCCGGAAAAGCAGAGGTGTTTCCGAGTTCGTCTCGGCCATACTGCTCCGATGCGGCATCTCGCCTACCCCAAGATCCCCGCCGCCGACCGGGCCGGTGGGGGCACCGCCGGAGGTCCGTGGGTGGCCACCGAGAAGGTCCACGGGGCCCAGATGGTGATCGCCCATGACGGCGAGGGCCTGTCGGTGGGCAAGCGCAAGGCGTGGTTGCGTGACGACGAGCCGTTCTTCGGCTGGCAGCTCCTGCGCGCCGCCTTCGCCGGGGCCGTGGAGGCCGCCCTGGCCCGCGGTGGTTCGGCGGTGCGTCTCTACGGCGAGCTGTACGGCGGCCACTACCCCCACCCCGAAGTCTCCCCGGTGCCGGGCGCGTCCCCCGTCCAGACGGGCGTCTGGTACAGCCCCGGGATTCGCTTCGCCCTTTTCGACGTGCTGCGTCACGAGGGGCCGGACGACCCCGGGACCTTCCTGCCCTACGCGGACATCGCCTCGATCGCCGCCGACACCGGTCTCGACGTCGTGCCGCTTCTCGCCAGGGGGAGCCTGACGGACCTCGACGGTCTGCCCCGCCGTTTCCCCACCCGTGTGCCGCGGATGCTCGGCCTGCCCGAGGTGCCGGACAACACGGCCGAGGGAATCGTCCTGCGGCCCGACACCCCCCTGCCTCCCGCGCGCCGTCCCGCCCGCAAACTGAAGATCGAGGAGTTCGACGAACGGCGCTTCGACCAGAGCCGTCCCTGGGACCCGCAGGTGATGCTCTCCTCGGAGGAGCTACGCCGGATCGCCCTGGAGATGGTCAACGGGCCACGGCTGGCCGGGGCACGGTCCAAAACGGGGCCGTCCTCCCTCGACGAACTCCTGGACGAGGTGGTCCTCGACGTCATGGTGGACCTGTCCGACGCCTTCCCCGCGACCACGGCGGCCCTCGACGATCGCGCGGAGGCCGCGTTGCAGGCCCACGTCCGCAGGGCCGCCGAGGCTCTGGCCGGGGGTTGACGGGCCGTCGGCCGGCCCGGGGGCAGGGGAGTTCGGAACGGACCTGTCCATGGTTTCGTACGGCCGGCGGCGCGGCGCGTCCACGTGCCGTTCCGTCTCGGAGACACACGGATTGCCCTCTGTATCATATACGATCTTCTATGTTATGTTGGCCCGGTGTCCACCACCGACTCCACCACGGCAACCGCGCGCGCGGCGAGGGTCGTCACCGTCACCGGTGACCTCGCGCCGGACGCCCTCGGCGCGGTCATGCCCCACGAACATCTGCTGAGCGACTTCAGCGACGGGACCGAACCGCAGGAACCGCTCACCATGGAACTGCTCGGCGAGGTCAGTCTGGGCCTCCCCAACAGGGACAACCTGCTTCTCGGCGACGAGGCGCTGGCCGTCCGCGAGGCCACCGCGTTCAAGCAGGCCGGGGGCGGCACGCTGGTGGACGTCACCACCCCCGACCTCGGGCGTGACCCGGCCGCGCTGCGCCGTATCGCCGAGGCGACCGGCCTGGCCGTCGTCATGGGCGCGGGACGATACCGCCCCACCGGTTCCGGCGACGTCGACGGGCTCACCGAGGAGATCGTCAGGGACATCACCGAGGGCGTGGACGGCGTGCGCGCGGGCGTCATCGGCGAACTCGGCGCACTCGACCCCGGCGAGCCCGCGGGACGCGCGATCCTCGCCGCGGCGGCGCGGGCCTCCGCGGCCACCGGTGCCGCGATCACGCTCGACCGATCCGCCGACCCCGCGACCCAGCGGCGGGTGCTCGACCTGCTCGCCGAGGAGGGCGCGGACCTCACGCGCGTCGTCGTCGGGCACTGCGACCCGCTCTCCCCGCACCCCGACGAGCTCGAACCGCTCCTCGAACGCGGGGTGTTCGTGCAGTTCGACCAACTCGGCAGGCTGCCGTCCGTGTTGAGCGTCTCCGACGACCAGGACGTGGCGACGGCCGTGGTCGAACTGGCGCGCAGGGGACACGCCGAGCGGGTCCTGCTGTCGCAGGACGTCTCGGCCAAGTCGCACCTCCTCGCCTACGGCGGCGGCGGGTACGGCTTCATCCTGCAGCAGCTCGTCCACTACCTGCGGATGGTCGGCGCGGACGACGCCCTCATCGAGACCGTCACCGTGCGCAACCCGAGGCGACTTCTGACCATCACGACCCCGAAGGCAGACTCGTGAGCCGCTACCCCTTCGAGATCCCGAACATCGCGGGCAAGGCGCTGACCGTCACGGGCCCGGTCGACCCGTCGACGCTCGGGGAGACGCTCATGCACGAGCACGTCTTCGTCGACCTGCGGCGCCCGGCGCGCTTCCGCCGTCCCGGAGAGGACTCCCCGGAGGCCGCCGAGCCGCTCACCCTCGCCAACCTCGCCCGCACGCGTCACGGGTTCCCCAACGCCGACAGTGACGCGATGGGTGACTTCGACGAGATGCTGACGGAGGTGCTCGCCTTCGCCGACGTCGGGGGAGGCACCCTGGTCGAGGTCTCGCCCATCGGCGTCGGCCGCGACCCCGAGGGACTCCTGCGGCTCTCCCGGGAGAGCGGGCTCAACGTCGTCATGGGCGGCGGCTGGTACACCCCGACCTTCCACCCGGAGAACATGGGCGAGCTCACCGTCGACGACCTCACCGACATCATCGTGCGCGACGTCGTGCTCGGGGTCGGCGAGACCGGCGTCCGCTCGGGCATCATCGGCGAGGTCGGCGCCGACTCCGCGCCGCTGACCGAGAACGAGCTCAAGAGCGTGCGCGCGAGCGGCCGGGCGAGCAGGATCACCGGCGCCCCCATCACCTTCCACGTCGGGGGAGTCGGCGAGGAGAAGATCGCCGTGCTCGACATCCTCGACGAGGAGGGCGTCGCCCCGACGAACGTCGTCATGGGCCACTGCATGGAGGCGGTGACGAACCCCTCGCTCGCCGAGCGTCTCGTCGCCCGTGGCGCCTTCATCGAGCTGGACTTCCTGGCCTCGCCGGGAAGCCCGTGGGGACACCTCTTCCTGACCAGCGACCACAAGGTCGTCCGGGGCGTCGCGGACCTGATCGAACGGGGCTACGCGGACCAGATCGTGCTGGGTCACGACGTGTGCCAGAAGATCCAGCTCAGGAAGTACGGCGGCAAGGGGTACGACTACATCTCGCGCTACTTCCTGCCCGCGCTGCGTGAACTCGGCGTCGGCGACGAGGTCATCCACAAGATCATGGTGGAGAACCCCGCCCGCGCCCTCGCCTTCGCCGAACCCCGCTGAACCCGGCCGCCGAACCCGGTGGATCACCAGTACGGCCCGCATCCGATGACCGGACGCGGGCCGTACTCGGATAGCGTCGGTACATGCGGCTTCATGTGGGATGCGCGATGTGGACGAACACCTCATGGCAGGGGCGTTTCATCCCCCACCCCCTTCCGCAGAAGGAACGGCTGCACGCCTACGCGAGTCTGTGCAACGCGGTCGAGGGCAACACGACCTTCTACGCCACACCCGCGAGGAACACGGTCGAGCTGTGGGCGCAGCAGACCGACCCCGACTTCCGGTTCGTGCTCAAGCTGCCCAAACCGATCACCCACGAACGCCGGCTGAACGGCGCGGAGGAGGAGCTGAGGGCGTTCCTGGACGCGATCGAGCCGCTCGGCCCACGCGCGCACGCGCTGTGGATCCAGCTTCCCGGCTCGTTCTCCCCGGGTGACCTCGGTGTTCTCGCGGCCTTTCTCAACCGGCTTCCCCGATCCCACCGGTACGCCGTCGAGGTCAGGCACCGGGCGTTCTTCGAGGACGAGCGGTCCGCGCGGCTGCTGGAACAGGTCCTGGCGGGCGCCGGGGCCGAGTGGGTGCCGTTCGACACGGTCGTCCTCTTCCAGACGCCGCCGACGACCGACGCCGAGCGGGAGTCCTGGACGAAGAAACCGCGCATGCCGCGCCGTACGACCGCCCTCACGGGGAACCCGATCGTCCGCTACATCGGCCGGGACGACGCCGAACGCACCGCAGAGGGCTGGCGGCCCTGGGTGGACACGGTCGTGACGTGGCTGCGGGAGGGTCGTTCGCCGACCTTCTTCCTGCACACTCCCGACAACGCCGACGCCCCCGCGCTCGCCCGGCGCTTCCACGACGAGGTACGGTCCCACCTGCCCGCCCTGGCCCCGCTGCCGGAGCCCGTACCGGTCGAGCCGCTCACCCTGTTCTGACCGGAACGCTCACGCCGGGTGGACGAGGCGGCTCTCGTAGGCGAAGACCACGGCCTGGACTCGGTCGCGTAGCTCCAGTTTCAGCAGGATGCGGCCCAGGTGGGTCTTCACGGTCGCCTCGGCGAGGTGCAGTTCGGCGGCGATCTCGGTGTTCGACAGACCGCGCGCCACCTCGACGAGCACCTCCCGCTCACGCGCGGTGAGCCGTTCCAGCCGTTCGTCGGACACGGGACGCTCCCCGTGGGGAAGCCGGTGGGCGAAGGTCTCCAGCAGCCGCCGGGTGATCCTGGGGGAGACCACGGCGTCGCCCGCCGCGACGTTGCGGATGGCCGCGAGCAACTCCTCGGGCAGGGCGTTCTTCAGCAGGAAGCCGGAGGCTCCGGCCCGCAGCCCGGCGAAGGCGTACTCGTCGAGGTCGAAGGTGGTCAGGATGAGCACCTTCGACGACGGTGAGACACGCGTGATCCGGCCGGTCGCCTCGATGCCGTCCATCCCGGGCATCCGGACGTCCATCAGCACCACGTCGGGACGCAGTGTCCTGGCGAGCCGTACGGCCTCGGCGCCGTCGGCCGCCTCCCCGACGGCCTCCATGTCCGGCTGGGCGTCCAGGACCATGGTGAAGGCCATTCGCAGCAGCGACTCGTCATCGGCCAGCAACACCCGGATCGTCACACCGCCCCCTTACCGGCCGCCACACCCGGACCAGGCCCGGCGGCACCCGGCGTTTCCGGGCCCCCGGTCTCACCCGCCCCGTCCAAACCGGGCCCGGCCGTCCTCGCCATGCCCAGGCCCCCGGCCACGTCCGGTCCGGTCGTGCCCGTCGTGGTCAGGGTGAGCCTGGTCGCGACCCGCCAGCCGCCGCCGTCACGGGGACCGGCCTCCAGGGTCCCGCCGTACGCGGCGGCGCGTTCGCGCATGCCCACCAGGCCGTGCCCGTCCGACGGCGGGCCGGGGACCCGCGCCGCCGGGCCGTCGTCCACGACCTCGACGGTGACGGCGTCGCCCGAGCACCGCACCCGTACGGCGGCGCGTGTCCCGGAGGGGGTGTGCTTGAACGTGTTGGTCAGCGCCTCCTGGACCAGCCGGTAGACCGTGAGCTGCGCGGCGGCGGGAACCGCCGAGACGTCCCCCTCAAGGGAGAGACGGACGGACAGTCCCGCGGCGCGCGTCCGGGCGGCGAGCGGTTCGAGCTCGGCCAGGCCGGGAGCCGGATGCCGGCTCGCGTCCGGTTCGTCGGCCCGCAGCACGCCCAGGGAACGCCGCATGTCGGTCAGCGCCTGCCGTCCGGTGCCGGAGATCTGCCGCATGGCGCCCTCGGCCCGCTCGGGTGAGTACCGCTGGGCGAAGACGGCGGCGTCGGCCAGCGCGACCATCACCGACAGGTTGTGGGTGACGATGTCGTGCATCTCCCTGGCGATGCGTCCGCGCTCCTCGGCCACCGCGAGCCGTTCCCGCTGGTCCCGTTCGTGTTCGAGCCGTACGGCGCGCTCCTGCCTGATGCGGGTGTTCACGCCGGTGACGGCGACGGCCACGACCACGGCGGTCAGGAAGGCGGCCGAGTTGAGGAACCTGTCGGCGGGCGCGGCCCAGCGGGCGGCGGCCAGCAGGACTCCCGCTTCGAGGACGACCCCGGCGGCGAGCGCGTACCGCCAGGCCGAACGGGCGGCGACCGTGTAGAGGGCGACCAGCAACGCCACGTCGGTCAGCGTCTGGACGTCGGCGAACCACTGCACGAGCGCCGCCCCGGCCACCACGCAGAACACCGTGAACGGCGCGTGCCGCCGCCACACCAGCGGCGCCGCCAACGCCACCTGGAGGACCAACGGCCCCGGGGAGCCGTAGACACGGTCGTTGAGGACCACGCACCCCAGGAGGATCACGGCCGCCAGTACCCCGTCACGCCGGTGAACTCCGAACATCGGGGCATTCCTCCTGAACAGCCGCATCGCGTGACACATGTTAGGTTCCGCGGCCCGGTGAACACGTGCCCCCTGGGGATGACGATGACGCGGAGGACCTGCGACCCCAGGAGGACACCCTCCGCAAAGAACCCTCCCCCGGCAGGTGAAAGCCCAGGTCGCGAGGGTTGTCAAGACCAGACTCCGGACTGACGCGCCGCCGCGGCCCGCCCGCCTAGCCTCGTGCCCCGCATGACGAAGCGAGAGGAGAGTCCGATGCGCGGACGAGGGATGGCGGCGGTGCTGGCCGGGACGGCCCTGGCCACCGTTCTGACCGGTACGGCGACGGCCGACGACGGTCTGGCCAGGTTCCAGAACCAGCGGATCGACTGGCACCGCTGCCAGAACGGCCCCGACGACGAGGCGGGCAAGGAACTGGACGCGGCGAAGGCCCAGTGCGCCGAGGTCACGGTGCCGCTCGACTACGGCCGTCCCGACGGGCGGACCATCAAGGTCGCGATGTCCCGGTTGAAGGCGACCGACCCCGCGCACCGGCGCGGCACGCTGCTCTACAACCCCGGCGGCCCCGGCGTCCCGGTGACCTACCTCGCGCTCATGGTGAAGAACGCCGCGCCCGAGGTCGCCGCCCGCTACGACCTGATCGGGATGGACCCCCGCTTCGTCGGGCGCAGCACCCCGCTGAACTGTGGCTGGCCCAGTCCCATCGTCGGCTCCGCCGGGCCCGACCGGCGTTCCTTCGACCGGACCACGGCGCTGGCCAGGGACCTGGCCTCCCGCTGCGCCGCCCACCGGGACGTGCTGCCGTACGTCTCGACCAGGGACACCGCCAGGGACATGGACGTGATCCGCGCCGCCCTCGGTGAGCGGAAGCTGTCCTACCTCGGCTCGTCGTACGGCACCTACCTGGGCGCCGTCTACCTCCAGCTGTTCCCCGGCCGTGCCGACCGGGTCGTCCTCGACAGCGCGCTCGACGTCGACCGTTACGGCCCCGACCTGGCCCGGTACCAGGGCCCGGCCCTCGCCGGGGTCATGCGGGACTGGGCGGCCTGGACGGCCCGTCACCACGACCGCTACCGGCTGGGCCGTACGGCGGGCGAGGTGCTGGCCGTCGTCGACCGGATCAACCGGGCGACCGGCCGGGGCCCGCTGAAGGTCGGCCGGTTCCAGGTGGACAGTCGTGTGCTGCCCATGATCATGTTCAACGTCACCGGAGGAGACAGCGACGAGGCCTACGGCAGCTTCGCCGCCGACGTCAAGGTGCTCGGTGACGCGGCCAGGGGGGTCGAGGTCACCCCGACCCCGGTCCTTGAGCAGGTGCTGACCGGCTTCTCCGGGCCGGACGCGGACGGGGCGTCGGCCGTACAGAACGCGATCTTCTGCGCGGACCGGGCGGCCTCCCGCGACCCCGAGACCTACTACCGCGACATCCAGGCCCACCGGGCAGGGGAGCCCCTGTTCGGGCCGCTCATCCGCAACCTCACCCCCTGCACGTTCTGGCCCGTGGCGCCCGCGGAGCCGCCGACCCGGGTCCGCAACGACGTGCCGGTCCTGATGGTCGGTGCGACGGGCGACCCGGGAGCCCCGTACCAGGGCCAGCGGGCCACCCATCGGGCCCTGACCGGATCACGCCTGGTCACCCTGCGCGGCGCCTTCCGGCACACCGTCTACGCGGGCCTGTTCTCCCCGAAGAACGACTGCGTCGACCGGATCGTCAACCGCTATCTGGTGGACGGCGTCATGCCCGCGACCGACACCACCTGCACGGAGACCTGACCTCACAACACCCGCCTGGCGCCGGGTAGCGCGCGCACCAGCCAGGCCACCCCCCAGCACAGCGGCAACGAGACGGCGGCGGCCACGACGAACTTGACGATCGCCGGAGCGTGCAGCCAGGCCAGCGCGTAGCCGACCGCGACGAGCACGACCGGATGGATGAAATAGACCGTGTAGGCGTGCTCGGAGAGGAACCTGCCACCCTCCCCCTGCCGGTTGTACCGGTTCCTGAACAGCACGATCAGCCCGACGATGATCGAGACGGCGAACGTCGACTCCCACAGGGAGTTGAACGCCTGGTGGAGCACACCCTCGGTCGTCATGCTCAGCGGCAGCACGACCAGCGTCACCCCGGTCGCGGCGAGAAAGCCGATCCGTCCCGCCTTGGCGGGCAGCGTCTCGAACCAGCCACGCCGGTAGGCCAGCACTCCGACGACGAACATCGAGGCGTACTGCGGCAGGTGGGAGGGCGTCGGCAGCCCGATTATGATCCAGTAGGTCCCGACGGGCACCAGGAACCGCCACAGGAACGTGGCCACCGCCAGCCCGAGCGCGAACAGCACGATCGCCCGCGCGGTCAGCTCGGTGCGCCGGGGCTCGACGGCCTGCTTCGACGCTCCGGTCCGCCTCGACCACAGCGTGTACACGATGCCGAAGACCAGCAGCACCTCCACGAACCACATCGGGCCCGCGTCCCACGAGCCGAGGTAGAACAACCAGTACGGAATGCCGTCCGGGTAGAAGCCGGCGACCAGCAGGGGCCGTAGCAGCAGGAGGAACACCAGCAGGGGGATGCCGAGCCGCTTCAACCGGTCACGGACGAAAGCCCCGCCCCCCTTGCGGTCGTGGGAGGCGGGCGTGAAGAAACCGGAGATGAGGAAGAAGAACCCCATGAAGAACGCCTGGTTGAACATCACCAGGATGTCGAGCGCGACGCCGCTGGCGTCCTTGGCCTCCTCGAAGTAGTACCAAGCGGGGATGTGGCCGTAGGTGATCGCGACATGGTGGAGGACCACCAGGACCGTGAGCACTACACGCAGGTTGTCGACGGCGAACAGTCTGGTTCTGGTCCTGGTCTCGGTCTTCACTTCGCCGCCGCCCTTTCGAAGAAGTCGGCCAACTCGCGCGCGTGCGCGTCGAGGTCGTGGTCAGGGGTGACCGCCCAGTAGGCGAACATGGCGTCGACGGCGGAGGAGTGCGTGATCGCCATGACGCGCAGGTCGAAGGCACGGAACTCGCCCGTGCTCTGTCCGAACCGGTAGATGTGCTCGATGCCCTGGTAGAGCTCCTCGTTGGTGTGCGCGCCGTACCGCGGCTTGCCCTCGGCGTCGCGCAGGTTGTGGAAGATCTCACCCAGCGCCAGGAGCTGGGTGCGGTGGTCGCGCATGTGCTCGGCCACGGACAGGATGTACGTGCGCAGCATCCCGACGGCGGTGTCCTGGCCCTCCAGCCTGGCGATGACCCGCTCGGCGATCTTCGTGTAGATCTGGGTGACGATCTCCTCCATCAGCTCGTCCTTGCCGGCGAAGTGGTAGGAGATCACCCCCTTGCTGATGCCCGCGTGCTTGGCGATGGCCGCCAGCGACGCCTTGGCGAAGCCGACCGAGGCGAGCACCTCGATCGCGGACGCGATGATCTGTGCTCGCCGCGCCTCCTCGATGAACGACATTTGTCGATCCGGCTTGTTTTCTGGCCGCATGGTCAAAAAATAACACACCCGGCCAAGCTTCAAGCCGCCCGGCCAACTACTACCTTACGTGCATATTCGATCACCAAGAGTGTCAGGACTGTCGTTCGCCGAGCCCTCGCCCGGGTGCCCCTCCGGGCGGTGAGGACAGGGGCTCGACGGGCAGGAGATGTACATCACACTCATTTGCGTCACATCCGGCCCGGCTGGTTGGTCAGAGAGGTGTAACCACCGCAACGACAAGGAGCGCACCATGGACGCTCGTTTGAATCCGCTCGACAACCCGGTCGCGGCGAAGTTCCTGAAGCACCTCATCGCGGCGAACACGGCGATCCACAACTCGGCGCTGCCCACCGCGACGCAGGAGCTGGTGAAGATCCGCGCCAGCCAGATCAACGGCTGTGGTTTCTGCACCGACATGCACACCAAGGACGCCGCGCACGCCGGAGAGACCCCGCTCCGTCTCAACCTGGTCGCGGTCTGGCGGGAGGCCACGGTCTTCACCGACGCCGAGCGCGCCGCCCTGGAACTGACCGAGCAGGGCACCCGCATCGCGGACGCGGCCGGTGGCGTTCCGGACGACGTCTGGGCGAACGCCGCCAAGCACTACGACGAGGAGCAGCTCGCCGCCCTGGTGGCTCTCATCGCCCTGATCAACGCCTTCAACCGGGTGAACGTGATCATCCAGCAGCCCGCGGGCGACTACCAGCCCGGTCAGTTCGGGTAACGAGGAGCGAACGCCCCGGGGCCCGCCGCCGGGTCCCGGGGCGTCGCACGCCGTACGGTCAGGCGGCCCCCCTCAGCTGGGCGGTGGCGGAATAGGCCAGTTCGGTGGAGACGCGGCAGAGCCGGTCCATCGGGAAGGAACCGTCGACCAGCAGCTGTAGCGTCTCGGCCTTCGTCCTGCCGTACCGGTCGGGATAGGAGCGGTAGACCACCTGTGTCAGGCATGCCCTCTCGTCGTCCGCCCACCTCTCGACGAAGGCGCGGTAGCCGTTGAGCCGGGTGGGTGCCCCGTCGGTGGAGTCCGGTTGCCGCCCCTGGTCGAAGTGCAGGTTCACCCGCAGATCACCGGTGGTACTGGACCATTTGCACGTCCAGTTGCCGTAGCCCACGTAGGGATTCGCCGCGTCGACGCCTGGGACGAACTCTCCCAGGGTGTCCGGGCTGAGAAGCGCGCAGGCGTCCTCGTTCGCCAGGGAGTCCTGGGGAAGAGAGCGGGGATACTTCTCCAGCTCTCCGGCACCGAGTTTCTCGGCGGCGATCTCGGCCGCCGTGTCTGCGATGTCACACAGGGAGGTCCTGCCCTTCTCCCCGCGTTTGGCGGTTACCGACACGATCGTGTCGTTGTCCGCGGAAAACGCCATCCTGCGTTCGCATTCCGTGCTCTGGGCGGGCTCCTTCATGACGATGACGTTCTTCATGGTTTCGGAGGACGTCGTCTGCTCAGGAAGTGGACCGGGATCGAATTCAACCTTGACATCCACTTCATCCTCTCCCGGTGGATATATCAGGACATCGCACCGGTCGAAATTTCCGTAAGCTGGATCGATTTCCGTTTTCCCGAACCGGCCCAGTCTCACGGCGTCGACCAGACGGCACGGATCGGCTCTGGGCGGAGAGGGAATTTTTCTCCGCTGGCTCTCCGACGGGCTCCCCGGCGAGGCCTTCGGTGTGGGCGATGGCATGGAGGGCGGCATGGAGGACGCCTTCCCCTCCGCGTTGCCTATGATCCCGGTTGGGATGAACGATGAGAGGAAAGTGAAGATCAGCGCTGTGAGTAGGAACAGGCCCAGCCTGGCGTTGGTCGAGCTTTCGCTATTTACGATGAAAAATACCTTTTCGAGGGGTTTGTTGCGAGGGGTCTCCGGTGTGTTTTCTGGTGTCTGCTCAGGGATCAGCGCGAGCAGTACGGCCAGCACCACGGAAATGACAGTCCACAGCGGGCTCCACACTCCGTTGTTGAGGATCTGGTTGACCGCGACCGCGAGGGCCACGCCCAACAGCGCTCTCACAATTAGCGACATCAACCCCATCGGCATACCGACATCATCGAAGTGATCGCCGTACCGTTTCTCCGGAACACCCAAAATTGCATCCAGTGGAACGAGCCCGTACACCTTCACAAAATCGATAAACCCCCACAAATCGCAGACCGTGCGCGGTTTCTGTCGGACCCGCCTGCCAGGATTCCCGTATCCGACCCCCTACGGAGAGCAGGGCTCCCATGACGTACGGCTGGCTCGACGACGAGGCGTTCTGCGCGACGCACGTCCGCGGCCTCACCCCGCACGAGGCACTGGCCCGTCTCGGTGTCGAGGTGCTCGACGGCGACGACGAGGAAGGCGAGATCGACGTGGGGCTCATCTGCGCCTACCCGGCCGAGGGCGGCACCATCCTCGGCGAGGCGATCGGCTACGCCGGGTCGCTGGGAGAGGTGCTGCGGCCCCTGTCAGCGGGGACGGTCGTGGCGAGCGTCTTCGTCAACGTGAACATGGTCGCGGGCTTCAACCACTACGCGGACGGCCACGAGATCCTGTCCTTCGACCCGCTGTTCCCCCACGAGGTCGACGACCAGACGGCCTTCCTGGCCGACCGGATCGAGCTCGGGCTGGTCCACGGCAGGGCGACGGGCGGGCTCGCCGCGGCGCGAGCGCTGGCCGAACGCGTCACCGGGGTGCGGCCGACGCCGTCCAGCCGCGTCGCGGTCGCCCACGGTTTCCTCGATTACTGAGCCGTCAGGCCTCCGGCGGCCGGACGGGTTGATAGCGGGCGAGGATGACATCCCCCATGGGTCGCACTTCGAGCAGTCGCATGCGGTTCCTCGCGTCGTAGGGGAACGACGCGGGGTTGACGAAGCGGGGGGCGGCGGCGTCGCCGACGAAGAAGGGCGCGGTGACGACGTGGAGCTCGTCCACGAGACCCGCCGCCAGAAACCGGGTGTGCACGGTGCCGCCGCCTTCGACCATGAGGCGCTCCACCCCTCGTTCGGCGAGGTCGGCGAGGACGGCCCGCAGGTCGAGGGGGTCACCGGCGTCGACGACCGAGGCGACCTCGGCGAGGGCGTCCCCCTGGACGGGGACGTCCGGGGTGGCGGCGTAGACGACCTTTGCGGTGTCGCCGGTGGTGAAGAACCTCGCGGTCGGGTCGAGGGGCCGGTGCCCGGCGATGACGGCCTTGAGCGGAGACTCCGGTCGACCGGCGGCGACACGGGCCTGACGGCGGTGCGCGGCGCGGACCATGAGCCGGGGGTCGTCGGCGCGGACGGTTCCGGCGCCGACGAGGATGGCGTCGCAGGTGGCGCGTACGGCGTCCACCCGGTCGAAGTCCTCGTCGTTGGACAGCAGCAGCCGTTCCGAGGTCGCGTCGTCGATGTAACCGTCAAGCGAGACGGCGACGGAGGACAGGACGAACGGCCTGGTCATGTGGTGCTCCCCGGAACGTTCCCGACGACGGCGCGAAGGCGGAGCCTCCATCCGAACCGGCGGACTCCACACCTGTACGGCGCCGCGTCCCACGCTACCCTCCGGCGGAACTCCGCCTCACCCTCCCAGGGAAGCCCCGGCGTCGTGGCGGCGTCGCAACGCCTTCACCCGGCTTCGAACCCTCGTGTGGAGGGTCCCAGCGCCGTGGCGGTGTCGACTGATCCTTCCCCGGCCCCGCTCTCCCAGGGAAGTCCCAGCGACCGATCCTTCACCCGGCTTCGAACTTCCGCGGACGACCCTGGTGCCGTGGCGGTGTCGATCAACGTTCTCACGAACCTTCACGGGCGGCCCTGGTGGCGTGGTGGCGCCGACCGACCGTTTCGACCCCTGGCACGGAAAACCCCCGCGTCGTGGCGGTGCCCACCCCGCACCTCGTCCGAACCCCCGTGTGGGACGGTCGATCGTTGTCCGGAGCCTGCCATTCTGTCTTGATGCGTGCATCTCGATGTGATCTGTTGCGTTGGCAGTTCGACCTGACCTGGTCGTTGTTCGACTACCACCTGGAACGACTACGACCCGATGACTTCCTGTGGGAACCCGCCCCCCTTTGCTGGACCGTACGCCGTGACGCCACCGGAGCATGGGTGCCCGACTGGGCGGAGACCGAGCCCGACCCCATCCCCGTTCCCACCATCGGCTGGGTGAGCTGGCATATCGGCTGGTGGTGGAGTGTGACCATCGACCACGCCCAGGGACGCGCGCCTCGGGACAGGACCGAGGTCACCTGGCCGGGCGACGGAACGAGCGCCGTCGAGTGGCTGCGTGGCCTCCGCACCACCTGGCTGACCGTGCTGGACGGCCTCACCGACGCCGACCTGGACGCCCCGGCCCCCTTCCCCTGGCCGCAGGACTCCGAGCACACCGTCGCCCACATGATCGCCTGGGTCAACTCCGAGCTGATGAAGAACGCCAGCGAGATAGGCCAGCTTCGCATGGTACGGGCCGCGTCCTTGAAGTAGATCGTTCTCAGCCCAAGGCCGGTCCGCTCGGGCCGGTGGTCGTTCTCGGCCAAGGCTCCGCGACCGGTTCGGGGAGCAGGGCTTCCGGGTCGGCGAACCCGGAGCTCTCGCGCCGACCGCTCGTAGGACGGCCGTGCCGATGCCGGTGTCGGCCCGTCCACCGGTCACGCCATGGCCCGAGCGGTCCGACCGACATGATCTCCTCGGTGGTGGAGAACCTCGCGTGCACGCCTCGACGCGTGACTCCAGGACTCCGTCCCTGACACGACGTCCCTGACACGACGGCACCGCGACAGACCCATGAGGTCGCGTGGACCCCGGCGGAAGGGCCGTCCGACGAGGGCGCTGTCATCCCGAATGCCATCCCAACAGAACCTCACCAGCAAAAATGGCTAAATACCTGATTTGTTAATCCGTGGTGGTGTTTATGGCGTTCGCCTATTCTGGCGAGGTGATCGAGCTGAGTTCACGAGAGAGAAAGCAGCCCCCACCTCCCCGAATCGTGTGGGAGAGCCTGACCAATCCGCGGCGTCCCGGCCCCAGGCAGTGGCTCGAACTGCAGCGGGACGAGATCGAGCCCAGGGTGCTCCGGTCGGTCGAGCCCGAGCTGGTGGTCTGGTCGTCGCTGTGGCCGAACAGGCCCGACGACGAGATCCGGTTCGACCTGCGGCCGTATGGCATGGAGACCTCGCTGCGCTGGACGTTGCTCACCTCCGCGGAGCCCCCGCCGCCCGAGGCGGTCAGCCACATGCGTCACCGCCTCAACTTCCTGATCAACGCCCAGCTCCGCTTCACCTACGGACAATAGGGATGTCACTCAACGGGACGGACGCCTACCGGGGCCTTGAGCTTCCCCCGCTGGTCGCCAGGGCGGTCGAACTGGCGGACCGGCAGGGCTTTCCCTTCTCCTGCCGCCCCGAGCAGGGGCGCCTGCTGCGGGTGCTCGCGGGCGGGGCCTCCTCCATCGCGGAGACGGGCACCGGATGCGGGGTCGGGCTGGCCTGGCTCGTCACCGGGGCGCCGTCGGGAGCCACGATCGTCAGCGTGGAACGCGATCCCGGCAGGGCGCGGGTGACGGCGGAGCTGTTCGCGGACCTGCCGGACGTCACGGTGATCCACGGCGACTGGACCGAGATCCACGGCCGCGCGCCGTACGACCTGCTGGTCCTGGACGGGGGCGGGGCGGGCAAGAACGGGGCGGCGGCCGACCCGGCGCGGCTGCTCACCCCCGGCGGGACGCTTGTGGTCGACGACTTCACCCCGGCCAGGCGGTGGCCGATCCTGCACGAAGGCGAGCCCGACCTGGTCCGGCTGCACTGGCTGGAACACCCGCTGCTGGACGCCGTCGAACTCCGCCTCGCCGCCGACCTGGCGGCGATCGTCGCAGTCAGGACGCTACGCCCGTCACCGGTTCAGCCGCTCCCTGAGCGATGAGCGGACCGCCGGCCACTCCTCGGCGATGATCGAGTAGTAGGCGGTGTCCCGGACGGTGCCGTCCACGGCCCTGGCGTGCGCGCGCCGTACCCCCTCGAACCGGCCGCCGAGACGCTCGATCGCCCTCTTGGACCGCTCGTTGCGGGCGTCGGTCTTCAGGGTGACCCGCAGGACCTTCCACACCTCGAAGGCGTGGCCGAGCATGAGGAGCTTGGCCTCGGTGTTGCTCCCCGTCCGCTGGGCGGAGGCGGCCAGCCAGGTGCTGCCGATCTCGGCCACGCTGGGAACCCCCTCCGCACTGGGGACCGTACGGCCCGGCGGCCAGGACGGGGGCCAGGACCAGTAGTCGAGGTCGAGGAAGCGGGAGGTGCCGATCACCCGCCCCGAGGAGAGAGACCGGATCGCGAAGGGAAGCGCCCAACCGGTCAGCTGGTCGTCGAGGGCCGACCGGACGTAGGCGCTCATCGACGCCTCGTCCTGTGGCACCCGGGTGAAGTCGTAGGTCTCGCGGGACTCGGTCGCGGCGGCGACGAGACCGCCGACGTGCTCAACGGTGAGCGGTTCCAGACATACGCGTTCACCCCGCAGGGTCACAGTCTCCGGCACATGATCCATCTTAGGCAACAGGTGTCGTACGGCCTGGCTCAGGGTTTTTCGGGACAGGTCGGGAATTCACCGGAAACCCTTTACCGAAGGCCATTGACAGGTCGAAACTCGGAGCCGCGCACCCCCTGGTTGGTATTCTCTGGGCGACATTCCTCCAAGAAAGGCACCGCCTCCCGTGCCATTCGTTCCCCGCCCTTGCGATTCTTGGGGGCATCGGTCAGGATCTTGCCCGGTGCCACGCGAGGGTGAGTGATTCACGTGAAACGTCTGTCCCTGCTCGCCGCCCTCGTCGCGGCCGGGACCTTCGTCCCCGGTACGGCCAATGCCGTCGGACCGGTCGAGCCGATGCCCGGCGAACCTCAGGAGATCCGGGGGATCGACGTCAGCAACTGGACGGGCCAGGTCGACTGGCCGTCCGTCCTCGGAGGAGGCGGCCTCTTCGCCTTCGTCTACGCCTCCGAGGGCACGAACTTCCGCAACCCCCTGTTCGCCGCGCAGGAGAGCGGGGCGGCCGGGGCGGGGCTGTTCCGGGGGGCCTACCACTTCGCCCAGCCGCACGAGTCGGGCGGCGCCGAGCAGGCGGACTTCTTCGTCGACAACGGCGGTGGCTGGAACGCCGACGGCCGGACCCTGCCGGGCGTGCTCGACATCGAGGACAATCCCTACACCAACCGGAACGGCCTGGATCACTGCTACGGCCTGGACCGGCCACGAATGGTCGCCTGGCTGAAGGACTTCACCACGCGTTACCGGGAGCGGACCGGGCGGGACGCGATCATCTACACCACCACCGACTGGTGGCGGAACTGCACGGGGGACTCCTCGGCCTTCGGCCGTAACCCGCTCTGGCTCGCCCGATGGGGAGCCGAGCCGGGGCCGCTGCCCGCGGGCTGGCTGCGTCAGACCTTCTGGCAGTTCGCGGACAAGGGAGTGCTTCCCGGGGGGCAGAACGTCTTCAACGGCAACATGACGGAGCTGAGCATGCTCGCCCAGCCCCCGGCCGAACTGGCCGCCGCGGGCAGGCCGGTCGGCAGGTACGGCTACGGCATCACGGTCCTCAACACCGGACCGATCCCGGCGACCAGGGTCTCCGTGGTCGGCAGGACCTTCGGCGGCCGGCGGATCATCGGGGCGAGCCCCGGCTGTGACTTCAGCGGCAGGGCGGTGCGGTGCACGATCGACGAGTTGCAGCCGCAGGGTACGACGGAGCTGAAATTCGCCACCGAGCCCATTGGGCCCATCGGGCCCGGCGACCCTGCCAAAACTCCCAAGCCCCCCAGGTCCACCAAACCCGCGAAATCCACCAAACCTGGTGAGCCCGTCAAGAACATCAGGCCCGATAAACACCCTAAGAACGATGAATCCGCTGAATCCTCTGGGCTGATCAGCCCGGAGAGGCCCATGCGGATCGGCCAGGAGGGTCACGAAGCCCTCCACGACGATCTCGGCGCGCGGGGCGCGACCACCAACGACGCCGCGAGGCCCGACGCCCCGGAGATCGAGGAGCCGGAGGAAGGGATGAAGGTCACCATCGGCACGGTGATGGTGACCATCGACTCCGACCGCGAGTGACTCTCGGGAGGGTCCAGTCGCGAGTGCCTCCCAGGAGGGATCGTGAGGCGTGCCTCCATAGTGCATACTGCAATAAAGGAGCATGCACTATGGAGGTGTGATGGCCCGCGGCCCCGACCTGGTCGGCCTGACCGTGCTCGCCCTGCTCTCGGTGCGGCCGGGTCATCCGTACGAACTGCACCGGATGATCCTGGACACGCACAAGGACTACGTGACCGGGCTGCCACGCAGCCTCTACCACGCGATCGACCGGCTGGCCGGGGAGGAGCTGATCGTCCCGGCCGAGACCAGCAGACAGGGCCGCAGGCCGGAGCGGACGGTCTACCGGCTCACCGAGGAGGGCAGGGCGGAGCTGACCACCAGGCTCAGACGGCTGCTTGAGGAGCCGGGGCCGGACACCCGCACCCTCAACGCCGCGCTCTCCCTCATCGGGGGGCTGTCCGCGCGGGAGGCGGAGCGTGCGTTGCTGACCCGCGCCGCCGCCCTGGAGAGCGCGGTCTTCGCCTGTGACGCGCACCTGAGGAACCTGAGGGAGAGCGGGCTGCCCCCGGTGCTGACGCTGGAGCTCGAATGCGAGCGCGCCCTGCGCGGCGCCGAACTCGACTGGGTGCGCGGTGTCCTGGAGCGGCTCGCGTCGGGAGAACTCGCCTGGCCGGACCACACCGGCCCCGGCACGACAGGAGGAACGCATGAGCAGGGCTCCACTGTGTGAGGTCGCCGGGGTGGTCGAGGCGCCGCCGGACCGGGTCGGGCGGCTGATCCTGACGGTCGGGCCGGGTCCCGTCGGCCGGGACAACGCCTGGCTGTACGCCTCCAACGAAGGCACGGTCGAGCCCTACGGCGGTACGGCCGCGCCCTACGGCGGCACGGTCGCGTCCTATGCAGGCACGGCCGAGGGCGGCCCACGGCGGTTCACCCTGAGGGCACCGGCCCACACGATGACCATCGAGGTGACCGGCGCCACCCTGGCCGTCCAGGACGGCTGGTGGTACCGGGGGGAACACACCGTCGAGCCGCATCCAGAGGGCACACTCCTCATCCATCGCGTCTTCAACGTCGCGGAACAGGGTCGCTGGGCCGTACCGCTGGCCAACCGGTTCTTCGCCGGCCTCGGTGACAGGACGAGGAACGGCTTCGCGGAGGGACTGCGCCGCCTCGGCCTCGAACTCGGCTGCGGGACACGCCTGCTCTGAGCCGTACGGCGAGACACGCCTGTTCCAGGTCATAAGAAGACACGCCTGCTCCGGGTTGTACGGCGAGACACGCCTGTCCTGTGTCATGCGAAAGGCCGAAAAATCAGTCGTGCTGGAAATGGGGCGATCGTATGCTCCCCGGCATGACCTTCACGTGGACCCCGCTGACCGGCGACGACGTGGACCGGTGGGCGGAACTGCTCACGGCGGTCGAGGCCGAAGACAGGACCGGGGACAACTACAGCCGGAGTGACCTTCTGCAGGATCTCGCCCTGGCCGATCCCGCCGAGGGCACCTGTGGAGTGTGGGACGGCGACAGACTGGTGGCCTTCGGCGTCGTCTACGCCGGGTCCGTCGCCGAGCCCGGCCACATCATGCGGACGTGGGGCGCGGTGCACCCGGCCTACCGACGCCGTGGCCTCGGCGGGAGGCTGATGAACTGGACCCTTCAGGCGGGCCGCAGGGTCCACGAGGGGCTCTTCCCGGGCAGGCCGCTCTCGCTGCACGTCTACGTGCACGACGGCAACGAGTGGGCCGGAGCCGTGGCGCGGGCGGCGGGCATGCTGCCGGTCCGGACGTTCCACGTGATGACCCGTGACCTGGCCGCTCCTCTGCCGGAGAACCACCTGCCGGAAGGGCTGAAGATCGTCCCCTATGGTGACGATCTTGAGGAGGCCGCCCGCGAGGTGCGCAACGCGGCCTTCGCCGACCACTGGGGCAGCACCCCGCACACGGCGGAGAGCTGGCGCGAGAAGCTCATCGGGCTGGAGGCGTTCAGCGGAAAGGACTCCTTCGTCGTCCAGGAGGAGTCGGGCAGGAGCGTCGGGATACTGCTCACCTTCTACTATGCGGCCGACACCGAGGTCACCGGAGTCCGCGAGGCCTGGGTCCAGACCGTCGCGACCCTGGAGGACTGGCGGGGTAGAGGGGTGGCCGGCGCGCTGCTCGCCCACGCCCTGGCCCACTTCCGCTCCGAGGGGTACGGCAAGGCCGCCCTCTCCGTGGACACCGGAAACGCGACCGGAGCGCCCGGTGTCTACCTTCGGGCCGGGTTCGAGGTCTCACGCGGCGCGACAGCCTACGTCGCCGACCTGTGAGACCCCTGACATGAGGACGGCCCGCGCCAGGTCGGCGCGGGCCACCCTCATGCGACGGGTCAGGACAGTTTCCTGGACGTCTGGTCCGCCTTGCGCTCGGCCTTGTCGCCAAGCTTGCCCGCCTTCGCCTCGACCTTCGAGGCGGCCTCGTCCGTCAGGTCGGAGACCTTCTCCGAGGTCGCACGGGCCTTGTCCGTCGCCCACCGGGAGGCTCCGGCGGCGTTCTCCTTCATCGCGTCGGTCCACTGCTCGGAGTTCTTGCGGTACAGCGCGAAACCGACCGCGCCGACCGCGAGGCCGGTGAACAGCAGGAGCATCGGCCACTTCCTGGACCTGACAGGTGGCCGGGGATCGACCCTGCTCGCCGCCTGGGACAGCAGGGCGCTGACCTTGGGCGCTATCTGTTCCTCGAACGAGTGGGCCGCGGCGTCCAACTTCGGCGCCGCCCACTCCCTGGCCACGTAGATCTTGTCACCGGCGCTGCCACGCGCGTAGGCGGCCGCGTCGCGAGCGTGACCGGCGGCGTCCCGGGCCTGGCTGGCCATCGGACCGACCTTCTCGGATGCGAGGTCGCCGACACGGTTGACCTGAGCCTTCATCTGATGCAGCCGACTGTCCGGAATCACGATCGTATGACGCTTTCCAAAAAGTGTAAGAGGCACGTTAACCTCCCCAGTTGTCTGGGCCCCGTTGCGTCCCCTTCCCGCTCGAAGGCGGATCAATCATCGCTGGTCGTGGGAGGATGCTGAGTGGATCGGCTGTCGCCGAGGCCACTGATAGATCACCTGAACGCCATGAAACTGCATATCGCAGAGGTCCTGACCACCGACATGAAGGGGGAGCCCGATCGTGGCTGAGAATCTGATCGCGACCCTGAAGACCAATCGCGGCACGGTGAAGATCCAGCTCTTCCCGAACCACGCGCCCAAGACGGTGCGTAACTTCGTCGAGCTGGCGGAGGGCACCCGCGAGTGGGTGCATCCGGAGACGGGGGAGAAGCAGCAGAACACCAAGCTCTACGACGGCACGATCTTCCACCGGGTCATCGATGGTTTCATGATCCAGGGCGGTGACCCGCTGGGTGAGGGCATCGGCGGCCCGGGTTACAAGTTCGACGACGAGATCCACCCGGACCTGTACTTCAACCGTCCCTACCTGTTCGCCATGGCGAACGCGGGCATCGTCGCAGGCCGTGGCACCAACGGCTCGCAGTTCTTCATCACCGTGGTCCCCACGTCGCACCTGAACGGCAGGCACACCATCTTCGGTGAGGTCGTCGAGGGCAAGGACGTCGTGGACGCCATCGCCAAGACCAAGACCGACGGCCGCGACCGGCCCGTCGAGCCGGTCGTCCTGGAGTCGGTCACGATCGACCGCGTCCAGGGCTGAGGCTCCTGGCGGCCTCCCCGGACCGGTTCTCACTGTGACGACCGTGACCGGGGAGGCCGCTGTGGCCGTACAGGGGACTTTTCCCTGGTGCGTGTGCTCAGGATCATGAATAGGCTGGCAGTCTGTGGATGACAGCACGGTCGAAGGGGCCATCGAGACGCCATGACCACACCGCCACCACCCAGCGAGCCGGAGACGGCAGCCGTTCCCACGTGTTACCGGCACCCGGGCCGCGAGACCTACGTCCGCTGCCAGCGCTGTGACCGGTCCATCTGCCCCGACTGCATGCGCGAGGCCTCGGTCGGCTTCCAGTGCCCCGAGTGCGTCGCGGAGGGCAACAAGACCGTACGGCAGGCGCAGACGGCCTTCGGCGGCAGGGCGGTCACGACCCCCAGGGCCACCTGGACACTGCTCGTCCTCAACGTCCTGGCCTACGTCGCCGAGACCCTCGCCCCCGGCCCTGTGATCTACGGCTTCCAGATGGACGCGGGCGCCGTCTACCACGGCGAGTGGTGGCGCCTGCTCACCGGTGCGTTCCTGCACGCGCCGCTGGCCAACGGCTCGTTCGCGATCACCCACATCCTGTTCAACATGTGGGCCCTCTACGTCATCGGTCCCGAGCTCGAACGGCGCCTCGGCTCACTGCGCTTCCTGGCGCTCTATCTGCTGTCCGCGCTCGGCGGGGCGGTGGCCGTCTACCTGTTCGGCATCGCCGCGGTCGGCGCCTCCGGTGCGATCTACGGCATGTTCGGCGCGCTGTTCGTGGTCTCCAGGCGGCTGGGCTACAACGCCCGCGGTGTGCTCCTGCTGATCGTCGCCAACGCGGTGATCACCTTCGCGGTCCCCGGCATCAGCTGGCAGGGGCACCTGGGTGGTCTGATCACCGGCACCGTGGTCGGCGTCATCCTCGCCTACGCCCCGCAGCGCAACCGGAACGTGGTCCAGTGGGGCGGGTGCGCCGTGGTGCTCCTCGCGCTGGCCGCGGTGGTCATGACGCTGCCGCCGTACATCTACCAGCTGCAGCTCGGTTTCCCCGGCTGATCGCTCGATCCACACCCTGATGCTTCCCCAGGGTGTGGATAAACGCTGTGGAAAAAACTAACGCCAGCGGGTGGAGAGAACCACACCGAAGATGATGAAGGCGAACCCGATCAGCAGGTTCCAGTTCTGCAGGAGGATGATGCCGGGCGCGCGGGGCGCGACGTAGTAGACGGCGATCCACAGGACCCCGATGATCCAGGAGGCCACCATGACCGGCGCCAACCAGCGCGGGCTCATCTTGACCTGCTGGGAGGTCTGCGGAGGCGTGTAAACCGCCTTCTTACGGGTCTTGGGCTTGGGCACTGGGGCTCTCCTGCGTCAACCCTGCGCGGTCGGATCATGCGCAGGCCGTGTCAACTAGCGTAGTCGCTGGTGGCGAAGACCCGAGTAAGAATAGTCGGGACACCCATGTCATGGCGATCCCATAGCGTGCCATAACCGCGCAAACCTTGGTTCAACGCCGTGATTTCCTCCGGTTGTGAGGGATTCGCCGTCATTACCGTGAGCCCGTGAGAGCCATACTGCGGGTTTCCGGAGAAGTGAGCATGACCGCCGGGGTGGTCGTGTTGTTCTTCTGCGCGTACCTGCTGTGGGGAACGGGGTCCTACACGGCGCGGCGGCAGGCGGAGCTGCGCGAGGGCTTCCGCGCCGGTCTTCCCGCGCTCACGGCCCTGCTCGGGGCCCCGCCTGCGGTCCCGCCCGCGACCGGGGTCCGCCCCGTCCAGGAGCGGCTGCCCGCCTGGTTCAGGAAGGGGGACGCGCTGGCGCTGCTCAGGATTCCCCGGTTCGGCGCGGACTACGAGTACGCCGTCGTCGAGGGCGTCGGCTGGGACCAGCTGCGGACGGGGCCGGGGCACTACCCGGGCACCGCCCTACCCGGCGAAGTAGGAAATTTCGTGCTTTCTGGGCATCGAACCACTTATGCGGCGCCGTTCAACAGGCTCGGGGAACTGCGCCGGGGTGACGAGATCGTGGTCGAGACCCGGCAGGCCGGCTACACCTACCGGGTCACCGGCGAGCGCGTCGTCGACCCGGGACAGGTGGACGTCATCGCCCCCGTCCCCGGCGTGCCGGGCCGCAGACCGACCAAGGCCGTGATCACGCTGTCCACCTGCCATCCGGAGTACTCCGCCGCCCAGCGGCTCATCGTCTCCGGCGAACTCGTCCGGCGCGAGGACCGCCGGGGATAGGACGACCGACATGTACGGCAGGCTCTGGCGTTCGCTTCCCGGCCCCCTCGCGGTCAGGACGCTCACCCTCGTGGCGCTCGTGGCGGCGACGGCCGCCCTGCTGTGGTTCGTCGCCTTCCCCTGGGTCGAACCCCGCCTGCTCCTCGACCCCGCCCTCCCGGACCGCTGAGCCGTACGGCACGGACCTGCCATGCGAGGGGCCGTACGAGGGGCCGAGGAAAGGCCGGAGAAAACTCCGGCGAACCCGTGTAACGCTCACGATGCCCTGAACGACTAACCAGTGAGCCCTTCCGCCATCGCCCCCGAGTGGCGGAAGGGCTCTTCTCCTTTCCTGAGACCGGAGGCGCCAACGATCTCCGGAGCCGGGAACGCCCTCCGGAGCCGGGAACGAACGAGGACCCCCGCCAGACGGCGGAGGTCCTCAGGGAAAACCCAGGTCAGAGGCTCAGCTCAGGTCTCCGTCACCGGAGTTGTCGAAGATCGAGCCGTCGTCGGTCTCCGTCGGCTCAGGGTCAGGCTGCTGGTCGTCGGTGGGCTGCTCGTCGGGATAGTCGGTGGTCGGCTGCTCGGTCGGCTGCGGGGGCTGCCCGCTGGAGACGAGCAGCGTGATCGTGGTGCCGGGGTTCAGCTTGGTGCCCGCCTGGGGAGCCTGGCTGAGGACGGTGCCCTCCGGCAGGTCGCTCGGCTGCTCGACCACCTTGGTCTTGAAGCCCGCGTCCTTGAGCATCCGGGTGGCGTCCTCGACCGTGAGGTTGGCCACGCCCGGCACCTCGACGGCCTCCTTGGGCACGTAGATCCGGACCGTGCTCTCCTTGGCCGCCTTCTCACCGGCCGCGGGGTCGGACTGGAACACCTTGCCCTGCGGACGGCTGGACACCTTGCTCTGCACGCTGACCTTGAAGCCCTTGTTCTCAAGGGCCGAGGTCGCCTCCTCGACGGTCATGTTGAGCACGTCGGGCACCTCGACCTTCTCGATGCCCTTGGAGACCTTCAGGGTGACCACGGTGTTCTTGTCGACCTCGGTGGTCGCGGCCGGGTCGGTGTCGATGACCGTGTCCTTCGGCAGCTTGTCGTCGAAGGTCTCCTCGATCTTCACCTGCAGCCCAAGGTCGGTCAGCGTCTTCTTCGCCGCGGCGACGGTCTGCGTGGCCAGCTCGGGGATCTTCACCTTCGTCGCCGCGGTGTTGCCGCCCGGCGCGCTCAGGAACATGTAGCCGACGCCGATGAAGGCACCGATGATCAACAACGGGACCAGGATCCACGCCGCCGTCTTGACCGCGGTGTTTCCGCTCTGCTGGCGGCGACGGCCGCGCTCCGGCCTGCCGCCGTCCTGCTGGCCGTACTCGTAGGGGGGAACCGCGGTGGTGCGCTGGGTCGAGGGGCCCTCGGGCATCGGGGCCTGCTGCTGCATGGTGCGGGTGGCCCCGCCGTAGCCGCCTGCGGCCATGGCCGTCGTCTGGGCGTCGGTCGGCATGCCCGACATGGCCCGCTGGATGTCGGCCCGCATCTCCGCCGCGCTCTGGTAGCGCTGCGCCGGGTCCTTGGCCATCGACTTCAGCACGATGGCGTCGGCCCACGCGGGGATTTCGGGGTCGATCTGCGAGGGCGGGATCGGGTCCTCGCGCACGTGCTGGTAGGCGATCGCGACGGGGGAGTCACCGGTGAAGGGCGGCTGCCCGGTCAGCAGTTCGTACAGCACGCAGCCGGTCGAGTACAGGTCGCTGCGCGCGTCGACCCGCTCACCACGGGCCTGCTCCGGCGACAGGTACTGGGCGGTTCCGATGACCTGCGCGGTCTGCGTCATGGTCGCGGCCGAGTCGGCCATCGCGCGGGCGATGCCGAAGTCCATGACCTTGACGTCGCCGTTGCGGGTGATCATGATGTTCGCCGGCTTGATGTCCCGGTGGACGATCCCGCCGCGGTGGCTGTAGTCGAGCGCCCGCAGGATGCCGTCGACCAGCTCGGCCGCGCGCTCCGGCATCAACCGCCGGTCGGCGCGCAGCAGGTCGCGCAGCGTGCGACCGTCGACGTACTCCATCACGATGTACGGCACCGGCGCGCCGTCCGTCACGTCCTCACCCGTGTCGTAGACCGCGACGATGGACGGGTGGTTCAGTGACGCGGCGGACTGCGCCTCGCGGCGGAAACGGGCCTGGAAGATGTGATCCCTGGCCAGGTCCGCGCGAAGGGTCTTGATGGCGACGATCCGATCCAGCCGGATGTCTCGTGCGCGGTAGACCTCGGCCATGCCGCCACGCCCGACGACGCCGTCAAGCTCGTAGCGATCGCCGAGGCGTCGGGGCTGAGTCATTTCCTGCACTGTCCCTTACCGTTCATCTTGGGTGCCGCTGGCCTCTTGGGCCACCGGTGTCCATCTTCGACCTGTTGCCACATCACGTCTCCCCGGTCGGCTCGTTCGTTTCGCCGGTTGTGGGGCTACTGCTCGGGGTGGGGCTGGGAGTCGCCGGCGGGCTCGTGGTGGGCGTCGGGGTCGGGGTGGACGGACTGGGGCTGGGCGATGGTGACGTCGTCGGCCGGACGCTCGGAGAGGCCGATGTGCTTACCGTAGCCGAAGGCGTGGGCGTAGTCCTGACCGACTTTGTCGGAGCCACCGGCGGTCTCGTCCACGCGGGCTTCGTTTTGCGTGGCTTGACGGCAGGGGTCCTGGTCACCGAGGCGGTCGTCGGAATGACCGGTTCCGATGGGCCGGTGTGGCCCGCGGGAACCGTCGCGTCCCTCACCACCAGGGTGCCGAGCCCGAAGGCGGCGGCGCATCCCGCGACCGCGGCGACGACCATTGTCGTGCGCCGCAGCGCCGTACGACGCCGGGAGACCCGGGTGATCTCCGGCGAGGACGGCTGGGCGGGCTGGGACGGCGGGGTCGCGGGCGTCGCGTCGGGCAGGGGCGGGGTGACCGGGGCTGCGGAGATCTCCCTCGGCCACTCGCCCGCGGGCTCGGGACGCCACCCGGCCGGATCGGTGAGCATGGCCAGGTCGGAGGAGTCGGAGACCGCGCCGGCCGTCACGACGCCGCGCAGCGTCGTCGCCCGCTGGACCAGTTCGCCGGCGCTCTCCGGGCGCAGCGTCGGGTCCTTCTCCAGACACGCCATCACCAGGTCGCGCACCACCAGCGGAACGCTCAGCGGCAGCGGCGGAGGGGTGGCGTTGATGTGCATGAGCGCGACCGCCACCTGGGTGTCCGCGACGAACGGCGGCCTGCCCGCCAGGCACTCGTAGGCCACCACGCCCAGCGAGTAGATGTCGGTCGCGAAGGTCAGCGGCGAGCCCGAGGCCTGTTCCGGGCTGAGGTACTGGGCGGTGCCGAGCACCGTGCCGGTCAGGGTCACCGGCGCGGCCTCAAGCGCCCTGGCGATGCCGAAGTCGGTGATCTTGATCACTCCGGCCCCGGTGACGAGCAGGTTGCCGGGCTTGATGTCGCGGTGGATGATGCCCGCGTTGTGCGCGGCCCGCAGCCCCTTGGCGGTCTGGTGGATCACGTCGAGGGTGACCTCGGTCCCCAGGGCGCCGTCGCGGGACAGGATGTTCGCCAGCGACTCGCCGGGCACCAGCTCCATGACGAGGTAGGCGACGTCCTCGGCCTCGCCGTAGTCGAAGACCTGCGCGATGGCCGGGTCGGCGAGCCGCGCCGCGAACCTGGCCTCCATCCTGAAGCGGTCACGGAAGGTCGAGTCGGAGGCCACGTGGCTGCGCAGCAGCTTGACCGCGACCTCCCGGCCGAGAAGTTCGTCCTTCGCCCGCCACACCTCGCCCATGCCGCCCGTAGCGATCCGCCCGAGCGGGCGGTATCGGCCTCCGAGCAGGGCGGTCATCTGCCCAGCACCGCTTCCATCACGCTCTTGGCGATCGGGGCGGCGGTGTGACCGCCGGAGGCGTCGTCACCGGCGCTGCCCGACTCGACGATGAGCGCCAGGGCGACCTTGGGGTCCTCGGCGGGGGCGAAGGAGATGAACCACGCGTGCGGAGCCCTGCCCTTGACGGTCTCGGCGGTGCCGGTCTTGCCCGCGACGGAAACGCCGGGGATCTGCGCCGCGTTGGCGGTGCCGTTGCTGACGACGCTGACCATCATCTCCGTGAGCTTGTTCGCGTTCTCCTCGCTCATCGCGGTGGACAGCTTGTCGGGGTCGGCCGAGTCGATCTCGCCACCCTCGGCGTCGGCGATCTTGTTGACGAGGTACGGCTTCATGACCACGCCGTCGTTGGCGATGCCCGCCGCGACCAGAGCCATCTGCAGCGGCGTCATCTGGTTGCTGCGCTGGCCGATCGAGGTCTGGGCCAGGGCGGCCAGGTCCTCCTCGGGGCCGATCCCGCTGCCCGCGACGTCCATCGGGATCTTCAGCGGCTCGCCGCCGATGCCGAACTTCTCGGCCTGCTCCTTCATCGCGTCGTAGCCCAGGCTCATCGCGATCTTGGCGAACGGGGTGTTGCAGGAGCGTTCGAGGGCGAAGGTCAGCGTCACCCGCCCTGAGCCGCACGCGGCACCGCCGTAGTTGGGCAGGTCGGCGCTGGTGTTGGGCAGGTCGAGCACCTGCGGGGCGTCCACCTGCGTCTGCGGGCCGACGCTGTCGTCGCTGTCCAGGTAGGCCGCCAGGGTGACCACCTTGAAGGTCGAGCCCGGCGGGTAGCTGCGCTCGATCGCCCGGTCGACCAGCGGTTTGTCCTCGTCCTTGTCGAGCTTGTTGTAGGCCTTGTTGACCGTGGCCTTGTCCGGGCCGACCAGCGTGTTGGGGTCGTAACTGGGGACCGAGACCATGGCGAGGATCGCGCCCGTCTTCGGCTCGATCGCGACCAGGGCGCCCTTCTTGCCGCTGGCGCTCAGCGCCCGGTAGGCCGCCTCCTGCGCCCTGGGGTTGATCGTCAGGTCGACGTTGGCGCCCTTGGTCCGCTCACCCGTGATCAGGTCGAGGCCGCGCCGGATCAGCAGGTCGGGGCTTGAGCCGTTGAGCAGCGGGTTCTCCGCGGCCTCCATGTCGCGCTCGCTCTCCGGGGCGAAGAACCCGGTGATGGGCGCGTAGATCTTGCCGCCCGGATAGCGCCGCTGGAAGCGGAACTGGTTGTCGCCGGTGTCCACGGACTCGGCGAGCACCTTGTCGCCCGCGGTGATCCGGCCCCGCTCGACCTCGTAGCGGGCGTAGAAGTTGCGGACGTTGTGCGGGTCGGAGCGCAGCCCGTCGGCCCGTACGGCCTGCAGGTAGTTCACGTTGAGCATGAGCAGGCCGAACATCACCAGGCAGGCCACGGCAACGCGCTTGAGGGGAGCGTTCATCGCTGGAACACCTGCGTCATTCCTTCGTCCTGGATGGCCTGGGGCGGGGGCTTCCTGGCACTGTCCGACATGCGTACCAGCAACGCGATAAGGATCCAGTTAGCCAGCAGTGCCGAACCACCCTGGGACATGAAGGGGGTGACCAGGCCGGTCAGCGGGATCAGGTTGGTCACGCCGCCGACGATGATGAAGACCTGCCAGGCCAGGATGAACGAAAGACCGCCGGCCAGCAGCTTGGAGAACGGGTCGCGGGCCACGATCGAGGTGCGCAGGCCGCGTTCGACGATCAACGCGTAGATCATCAGCAGCGCCATCAGGCCGGTCAGTCCGAGTTCCTCGCCGGTGGCGGGGAAGATGAAGTCGGAGAAGGCCAGCGGGATCTTGTAGGGGTACCCCTGACCAAGTCCGGTGCCGACGATGCCGCCCTGCCCCATCGCGAACAGGCCCTGAAGGAGCTGGAAGCTGCCGCCGGGCTTGTCGTACAGGGCGGGGTCGTAGGGGTGCAGGTAGACGGTGAAGCGGTCCTGCACGTGGCTGAAGAGCATCCCGGCCAGGATCGCGCCGCCGACGAAGAGCAGGATGCCGATCAGCACCCACGAGGTGCGCTGGGTCGCGATGTAGAGCATCGCGATGAACGTGCCGAAGATCAGCAGCGAGGATCCGAGGTCCTTCTGCATCACCAGTACGGCCAGGCTGAAACCCCAGGTGATGAGGACCGGGCCGAGGTCGCGGGCACGGGGCAGGTCGATGAACAGCAGCCGTCGCCCGGCCAGTGCCAGCACGTCACGCTTGGCGACGAGGTAACCGGCGAAGAAGATGACCAGCGCGAGCTTGGCGAACTCGGCGGGCTGGAGACTGGCGCCGCCGACGCCGATCCAGATGCGGGCGCCGTTGATCTCCTTGCCGAGGAACGGGATGAGCGGGGAGACCAGCAGCAGCAGGCCCGCCGCTCCCGCGGTATAGGTCAGACGCTGCAGCGCGCGGTGGTCGCGCAGCACGATCAGCGTCACGGAGAACAGCACGACGCCGACGCCGGTCCACACGAGCTGGTTGGTCGCCGAGGCCCCCGGCATCTTCGCCTGCTCCATGCGGTAGATCATCACCAGGCCGAGCCCGTTGACCACGGTCACCAGCGGCAGGATCAGCGGGTCGGCCCAGGGGGCGAACTTCGCCAGCACGAGGTAGGCGGCCAGCATGAATCCGCCGAGGCCGAGGCCGTAGGTGAGCATGCCTGCGGGAACCCGGCCGTCGATGGCCAGGCCCACGTTGGCGTAGGCGCCCATCACGATCACGACCGCGAAGGCGAGCATCACCAACTGGGCCACTCGCCGTTTGGCGGGCAGGGGGACGAGCTCGACGCTTGGGGTGCTCATATATCTACTTTGTCGGGTCCGGGGTGGGAGTGCCGCTCGACTGGGGGGTCTGCTTGTCCTTCCCGGTCGCCTTCGGGGTGGGTTCGGGCTTCTGGGGGGGCGTCGAGGACTTCAGCTCCGCGATCTTCTTCAGGCCCGCCTCGACGCTGGGGACGGGGATGCCGTCGCGTACCTGGCCCTGCTGGAACGCGCCAAGGGTTGAGATCGACTCCGTGGTGCTCCGGGCGACGTCGAAGAGCTGGAAGGGGCCGAGGTTGGTTTTCACGCCTTGGAAAACCACGATCTCGTCACCTTTAGCTCCCACGAAATATTGATCTTCAAGCCATTGTGTCCCGAAATACCACCCTAGGCTGCCACCGACGAGGACGACGCCGCCCACCGAGGCCAGAAGCGGCCACAGGCGGCGGCGCCTGACCGGCCGCGCCGCCGCCCTGGCGACGGGTTCGTCGAACTCGTCGTCGGTGATGACCGGCTGCGGCATGGTGACGACGCCCGCGTGGCCCACGTGGCCGGCGGGGGCGTCCGACGGGGAGGGCTGCCTGATGGACCCGGCGGCACCGACGACGGCCGCGTCGACGGGCAGGGCGGTCCCCTCGTCGACGTCGAGCACGTCGGCGAGCACGCAGGTGATGTTGTCGGGACCACCTCCCCGGTTGGCCAGGTCGATGAGCGCGCGGACCGCGGCCTCGGGGTCGTCGATCGTGGACAGCGCCTGGTGCAGCGTCTCGGCGCTCACCACCCCGGACAGGCCGTCGGAGCACAGCAGGTAGCGGTCGCCGATCTGGGCCTCGCGCAGGGACAGGTCGGGCTCGACCTCGCCGCTGCCGTCGAGCGCCCGCAGCAGGATCGACCGCTGGGGATGGGTGGCGGCCTCCTCCTGGGTGATCCGGCCGTCGTCGACCAGTGACTGCACGAGAGTGTGGTCGTGGGTGATCTGGTACAGCTCGCCGGAGCGCAGCAGATAGGCGCGTGAGTCGCCGACGTGGACCAGTGCCACCCTCGTGCCCGACCACAGCATGGCGGTCAGTGTGGTGCCCATGCCCTTGAGGCTGGGGTCGCCGCCGACCATCTGGTGGAGTCTGCGATTGGCGTCCCTGACCGCAGCCTCGATGGCGCCGAGCAGGTCGACACCCTGGGTGTCCTCGTCGAGGGAGGACATCGCGGCGATGGCGACCGAGCTGGCCACCTCGCCGTGCGCGTGGCCGCCCATGCCGTCGGCGACGGCGAGCAGTCGGCCGCTTGCGTACGCCGAGTCCTCGTTGCCTTCACGCAGGAGGCCGACGTCCGAGCGGGCGGCGTAACGGAGTGCGATGGTCATTTGCGCAATTCGATGACGGTCTTACCGATGCGGATCGGAACACCGAGCGGCACCGGAGTCGGACGGGTGACTTTGGAGCGGTCGAGGTATGTTCCGTTGGTAGAACCGAGATCTTCCACGATCCACTGACCGTCCTGGGGGAAGAGCCGGGCGTGCCGGCTGGAGGCGTAGTCGTCGCTGACCACCAGGGTGGCGTCGGTCGCCCTGCCGATGGTGATCGGAGTCTCCGACAGGGTGATGGTCGTGCCCTGCAGGGGGCCGCCGGTGACGACCATCTGCCGGGGCTCCCCCTTCCTGGGCTTGGCGACGACGGGCTTGGCGGCCTTGGGGGCCTTGCGGGCGGGGATCGGCGCGCCGGCGCGTGATCCGAACAAGTCTGTCCGGATCACACCTACCGCGGCGATCACGAAGAACCACAGCACCGCCAGGAACGCGAGGCGGATCAGTAGCAGCGTGAGCTCGGACATGAACCGTCTGTTTACCTTTAATCGCGCCGGAAAACCAGAGTCGTCCGCCCCAGCGTCACGCGAGTGCCGTTCTGGAGCTCGACCCGGCGCACCGGCTGGCCGTTGACGAAGGTGCCGTTCGTCGAGCCCAGATCGACGAGCACGACCTGCGGCCCCTCGACCCGGAGCTCGGCGTGGTGCCGGGAGACCCCGGGGTCGACCAGCCGAAGATCGCAGTCGGTGCCCCTGCCGAGCAGGGTCACCGGGGTCGTCAGGTCGAAGGAGCGCTGGCCCTGCGGGTCGTCCTGGGTGGAGACCAGCAGACGGGGGCGTCCGTTGAAGGCGTGGGGCCGGGCAGGAGGTACGTCGCTCACCGGCTGGCGGATCTCGTCCTGCTCGACCGTCGCCCCGCGGATCACCCCGGAGCGGATGCGGAACAGGCCGACGGCCAGGTCCTCGGCCGTCTCGAACCGGACCCGCACGGGGCCGACGAAGGAGTAGCCCTGTTCCTTGGCGTACTCCCTGGCGAGGTTGGCCAGTTCGTGGCTGATGCTGTCGGCGTAGACGTCGAGGCGCTCGCTGTCGGTCGTCGACAGCTCGACCACGAAGTCGTTCGGCACGAGGGTCCTGCCCTGCGCGACGATCGCCGCCCGTTCGTCCATCTCCCGCTGGACCGCGCTGGCCACCTCGACCGGCTGAAGGTCGGATTTGAACGCCCGCGCAAAGGCCCCCTCAACCAGACCTTCGAGCCTCCGCTCGAAGCGCTGAAGGACTCCCACCGGGTCCCTCCCTTCTTCCGTCTATGTAGGTCACGGCCGCCCGGGGCTGTTCCTCGCTCTCTCGCGCCCCTGCTGCTCCGCTCGCGTCTAGGAGGATCGTATCCGGGTTCGTGGGTATCGGCTGATCCGTGCTAATGTTTCAGCGCACCCAACAAGGGCGGGTGGCGGAACGGCAGACGCGCACGGTTCAGGTCCGTGTGTCCGAAAGGACGTGAGGGTTCAAATCCCTCCTCGCCCACTCGATCAAGACCCCGGTCGCGAAAGCGCCGGGGTCTTTTCGTTGCATCTGGGGCGCTGTCGCGCATCGGGACCGTCCGAAGGGTGGCGGTTGCGGGCTGGTCGGTGATCAAACTAGTCGTTCGCTTCCTCGTGGAGAAGTCCCGGTCACTCGAATATGTAGCGCCCTGCCCTTTCTGGCCGCTTTCGACCTGCTTGCAGGCGTCCGTACGGCGAAGCTGATTACGCTGACAGAGAAACGGGCCGGTGGGAGGACGTCTCCCACCGGCCCGAGTGCTCCAAAGATCTACCGTGCGGCCAGCACCCGCATGTCCAGCAGTTCGCCGAGCAGGTCGGTGAGGCTGACCATGCCGGTCACCCTCTCCCCGTCGGTCACCAGGCCCACGTGGGCGTGGGCCTCCTGCAGGGCGGAGACCGCCTCGGGGATCGTGGTGTCCCGGCCGAGGAGCGGCACCGGGCGGGCCAGCTCCGCAGGGGAGGCCTCAGGGCGGACCAGGGCGTCCCTGACGTGCAGCACGCCCAGGACCTCGCCGGGCCGTTCCGAGGTCACCAGCAGGCGCAGGTGCCCGCTCTCCGCGGCGACCTCGCGAACCTGCTCGCCGGTGGCGTCCCCGGGGACGCACGCCACCCGTGCCAGGGGCAGCGCCAGCCGTTCGATGGGCTGCTGGTGCACCCGCAGGGCCCGGGTGAGCAGGTCGTGCTCGGCGCGGTCGAGCAGGCCCATCCGGCCCGACTCACCGACCAGCATCGCTAGCTGGACCGGGGTCCTGGTGGTGGCCAGCTCGTCCCTCGGGCGCACGCCGAACAGGCCGAGCACCCCGTTGGTCAGGCCGTTGAGCCCGGCCAGCACCGGGCGGACCACCCGCGTGAAGGCGCGGAACGGCAGGGCCAGGCCGATCGCCGCGATCTCGGGGTGGGTCAGCGCCCACGACTTGGGGGCCATCTCGCCGACCACCATGTGCAGGAAGGTGATCACCGCGAGCGCGATCACCAGCGAGATGGGCACCTGCAGCGACTCGGGCACGCCGATCGCCCCGAAGACCGGTTCGAGCAGGTGCTCGACGGCGGGCTCGGTCACCATGCCCAGGCCCAGGGAGCACAGCGTGATGCCCAGCTGCGCCCCGGCCAGCATCAGGGACAGCTCCCTGCCCCCTCGTACGGCGGCGCGGGCGGCCACGCGGGTCATCCTGCCGCCCCTGCCCGCGAGCTCCTCAAGACGGTGCCTGCGGGCCGAGATGACCGCGAACTCGGCGGCCACGAAGAAGGCGTTGCCGATCAGCAGCGCGACGCCGAGCAGTAGGGCCCCGGTGGTGCTCATCGGCCGTTCACCGCCTGCCTGCGCTCATTGGGCCGGGGTACGGCCAAGGCGTGTTCCCCGCTTTCTGAGGAGTCCTCGGCTAAGTCGGCCCGCTCGGGAGCGGGGAAGGCCAGCCGTACCCACTCGGGGACCCTGCGGTGGACCGAGAGCACGGTGAGGGTGGCCTCGGCCTCCTGCTCGCCGTCGTCGTCGAGCGGGTCGCTCTCCAGGGCCAGGGTGACGGTGACCCGGTCGCCGGGCTCGGCCATCCTGCCAAGGGTGGCCAGGACCAGGCCCGCGACGGTGTCGTAGTCGTCGCTCTCGGGCAGCGAGAGCCTGGTCGCGCGCTCGATCTCGTCGAGTCTGAGCGTGCCGGGCAGGTCCCAGGTGCCGTCGTCGTTGGCGACGACCCCTGCGGGCTCCGGGTCGTTCTCGTCGACCAGTTCGCCGACCAGTTCCTCGGCGAGGTCCTCGACGGTGACGACGCCCGCGAGCCCGCCGTACTCGTCGATGACGCAGGCCAGGTCGTCCATGGCGGCGCGCATGCGTTCGAGCACGACCGGCAGCGGCAGCGAGTCGGGGACCAGCAGGGCCGGGCGGGTGACGAGCTCGATCGGCCCGTCGGTCACGCGGGACCTCAGCAGCTCCCTGACGCCGGTGACCCCGGCGACCTCCTCGCCGTTGTCGTGGCGCAGCACCGGGTAGCGGGAGTGGCCGTGTTCGGCGACGGCGTCGAGAAGGTCGGAGATGGGGCGCTCGGCGCGCAGCAGCACCAGCCTGGGCCGCGGCACCATGACGTCCTCAGCGGTGCGGTCGCCGAACTCCAGCGCCCGTTCGAGCAGGTCGGAAAGGCGCGGCGGCAGGGCGCCGGAGGTCGCGGACTCGGAGATGATCCGTGACAGCTCCTCCGGGCTGGCGCCGTGCTCGACCTCCTCGATCGGCTCGACGCCGACCTTGCGCAGCAGGCCGGTCGCGGCGGAGTCGAACAGCCGGATCACCGGACCGGCGATCCTGAGGTAGACGAGCGTCGAGCGGGCGAGGAACTTGGCGACAGGCTCGGGCCGGGCGATACCGAGGTTCTTCGGGGCGAGTTCGCCGAAGACCATCTGGATGATCGTCGCCACGGCGACCGCCAGCGCGATCGCCACGCCGGGCACGGCGGCCGAGGGCACCCCGGCCCCTTCGAGAGGGGGGCGCAACACGGTCGCGATGGCCGGTTCCGAGATGAAGCCGACCAGCAGCGCGGTCACGGTGATGCCGAGCTGCGCGCCGGAGAGCATGAAGGACAGGCGTCCCGTCACCGTGAGCGCGCGTTCGGCCGCGGCGTCGCCGGCGTCGGCCTGCTCACGCAGAACGCCCCGGTCGGCGGCGACGAAGGCGAACTCCTGGGCGACGAAGTAACCGGTCGCGAGAGTGAGGAGCAGTACGGCCAGCAGGCCGAGAACCGTGTTCACCGGGTCCTTCCCCCGGCTGGGTCAGTGGTTCCCGTGCGTTCGCACGGGCAGGTACTCCACGGGTCCGAAGTGGACACGATCTTCCTTTCGAGCAGCGGTCGTCCTCTACGGTAACGATCCACGTGGGGGCCGATGTTTCCAGATCGGCCGACGATCCCATAGTTGGTTGATAACCACCCTTATATGTACTTATCCATAGCGAAAGCTTGGGCACACGCCTACGTGCGCCGGGACCGCGACGTAGCGTCGATAATGACGGTCTCATCGTGACTTCGAGAGGTGGCGGGAATACGACGTGGGCGACTGGACCGAGGACGACGACCGCACCCGTGCCCTGCGGCCGCCGGCGCCGGGTCCCGCGTCGCCGCGAGCGGCGGGCCAGCCCGCCTATCCGGCGCAGGGTTCCCCCAGGAACGTTCCCGGCGAGGAGCCAAGGGCCACCTCCCGGGTGTACGGCAAGCCCAGACAGGGATCGGGCAAGGTCAGGCCCCTGCAGCCTTCCTCAGGAGGCCCCGGCGAGCCGCCCTCGGGCTCGGGAGGCGCCCCGAGACGGTCGTGGCGGCCGAAGCGGCCGGGCAGGCTGGCCGTACAGATCCTGGTCGGGTTGCTCGTGGTGCTTCTGGTGGTCGCGATCGGCGGCTACTTCACGATCAACTCGCGGCTGAAGCGGGTGGACGCGCTCGGCGACTACGAGGGCCGTCCCGCCGACACCCCCGGCACCAACTGGCTGCTGGTCGGCTCCGACAGCCGCCAGGGCCTGACCAAGGCCCAGCGCAAGAAGTTCGCCACCGGTTCGGCCGTCGGGCGCAGGACCGACACGATGATGCTCCTGCACATCCCCGACACCGGTGACCGCCCGACCCTGGTCAGCCTTCCGCGTGACTCCTACGTGCCGATCGACGGCCACGGCCGGGGCAAGCTGAACTCGGCCTACGCCTTCGAGGGCGGCCAGAAACTGCTGCCCAAGACCGTCGAGCAGGTGACCGGCATCCGGATCGACCACTACATGGAGATCGGTTTCGGAGGCTTCGTCGGCATCGTGGACGCCATCGGCGGCGTCGAGATCGACGTCAAGCAGGACATCAAGGACCACAAGGCCGGGATCAACCTGAAGAAGGGCCGTCAGGTGCTGGACGGCGGGACCGCCCTCGGCTACGTCCGGACCCGCGCGACCGGCGCCATCCCCGACTTCGAGCGGACCCAGCGTCAGCGCCAGTTCTTCTCCGCCGTGGTGAAGAAGGCGGCCAGCCCCGGAGTGCTGCTCAACCCCTTCACCTCCATCCCGCTCGCCCTCAGCGCCGCGGACTCGGTCGAGGTCGGCGAGGAGACCGGCACCTTCGACCTGCTCTCCCTCGGCCTGGCGATGGGCGACAACCCGATCACGACCGTCGTCCCCGTCGGCTCCCTGCCGACCATCAACGGCCAGGCCGTCGTCCAGTGGGACCGGGCCAAGGCGCTGCGCATGTTCAAGGCCCTCGCCGAGGACAAGCCGGTCCCTCAGGACGTCCTGGGCAAGTGACTCACCCGGAGGCGGGGGGGGGGGGGGGGGCGCCCCCCCCCCCCCCCCCCCCCCCCCCCCCCCGGGGGGGCGCCCGCGGGGACCGGGGCCCCCCGGGGCGGCCCCCCCCCCCCCGGGGGGGGGGCTGGG
>NZ_JBEYAB010000004.1:77374-292397 GCF_040631445.1 Streptosporangium sp. NPDC020072
TCCCGCGCTCGCCCGGGGGGTCCGGCCTCTCCGCCCCCCCCCCCCCCCCACCCCCGCGCCGACCACGGCGGCGTTGACGGCCGCGATGCTCCTGGCGACCGCGTCGGCGGCCCAACGGCCTTCGGTGATCTCCTTGATCCGCGCCTTGTCCGCACCGGGGAACGCCTTGCGGTCGATCTTCGCGGCGTGCAGCACGGCGATCAGCACCGCGGAGCGCTCGTCCGGTTCGGCCCCGGTCAGCACGTCGCCGATCCGCTGCCTGATCTCACGCTCGATCCGTGGGTCGCGCTCCGGGTAGCGCGTGCTGGGGAAGAGGCCCAGGACCTTGTGCCGCCGCTCGTCGAGCACGCCCCGCTCGGCCAGGCCGGACAGCAGCCGCTTGCGCACCCCGGAGGAGTACAGCTTGCGCACCCACCAGTCGGCCTTGCGCCGCCTGGTCTCGGCGGCGATCAGGGCCAGCGTCGCGTCGAGTTCCCGCTCGCCGAGCGGTGTGGGGTCCAGGACGGTGACCTTCCTGTCCGCGAGGTCGATGCGGCCGTTGACGGCCAGTTCCGCCAGGAGGGAACCGCCGAGGGCCGCGTCGAGCTCGATCGAGCTGGTCAGGAGTCTGCCCTCCGCCTCGTCGTAGGCGAGCAGCAGGATCTCCTCAGCGATGGTCGTCATGCCCGAAACCCTATGTCGCGTACGTTCCACCGACGCGGGGCCGTACCGGGTGGTGTGGGGTGATCTGGGACAATGCTTGGCTTATGAGCGTTTCCGAGGAACTGCACGTCATCGGCCGCCCTCTCGTGGACGTCCAGCTCGCCCATCCGACGGTGGTGGGGATCGGCAGGGGAGACCTGCCCGAGCCGGTGTTCCGGTCGTGGCTCGAACAGGACTACCTGTTCCTGCTCGACTACGTGCGGGTCTTCTCCCGGCTGGCCTGGCAGGCCCCCGACGACCACCTGGGCGTCCTGGTCGACCTGGCCCACGCCACCCTCCACGAGGAGCTCGACCTGCACCGCTCGTTGTCGGCGGGCTTCGGCGCCGACCTGGGCGGGGTGCGGAAGGGGCCCGCCTGCTCGGCCTACACCGCGTTCCTGCTGGAGTCGGCCGCCGACTACGCCGACGGGCTGGCCGCGCTCTACCCCTGCATGTGGGGCTACTCGACACTCGGGCGGGCGCTGGTCGCCGAGGCCCCCGCCGAGTCCCGCTACCGGCCCTGGATCGACACCTACGCCGACCCCGGCTTCGCCGAACTCGCCGGGCGCGTCGCCACGATGATCGACGAGGCCGTCACCGACTCCGCCAGGGCGGCGCGGTTCTTCACCGAGGGCATGCGCCACGAGATCGCCTTCTGGGACGTGCCGTAGTTGTGTCCCTTTGCGCCGCCTGCGGCGTCGCGGGTTCGGGTGCCCTGAGTCGGTGTCTTCCCTCGTCGTTCGTCCGCTGCGCTCCCTCACTCCTCAGTCCAGACACCGACGCGCCCAAGCCGAAACTCTTCATTGCTGGCGTCGCTAACCCTGAACCAAAACGCTTCACCGCCGACGGGTTCTAGTCTGTGGGGTATGCCAGAGCTTCCCGAGGTGGAGTCGCTCGCCGAGTTCCTGCGCGGGCACGCGGTCGGCAGGAAGATCGGGACCGTCGAGGTCTTCGGCTTCCAGGCCCTCAAGACCGTCGATCCCCCCGTCACCGCCCTGGCCGGGCGCACGGTGACCGCCGTGGCCAGACACGGCAAGTTCATCGACCTCGACTGTGACGGTCTCCACCTCGTCACGCATCTGGCCCGCGCGGGCTGGCTGCGATGGCAGGACGACCTCTCCCGGGCGAAGGCGGTCAGGCCGGGCAAGGGCCCTCTGGCGCTGCGGGTACGGCTGGCGCCGTACGAACCGGGGGAGCCGGAGCCGGGCTTCGAGCTGACCGAGGCCGGCACGCAGAAGCGGCTGGCCGTCTACGTCGTGCGCGACCCCGGCGAGGTGCCGGGGATCGCCGCGCTGGGTCCCGACCCGCTGTCCGACGGTTTCACCGCCGAGGTCCTCGGCGGCATCCTGAACGGCAGCCGCGCCCAGATCAAGGGCCTGCTCCGCGACCAGAAGGTGATCGCGGGCATCGGCAACGCCTACTCCGACGAGGTCCTGCACGCGGCGCGGACCTCTCCCTTCAAGGTCGCGGGGAGCCTGACGGAGGAGCAGGTCACCGCTCTCCACGAGGCCATCGTCACGACCCTGCGCACCGCGCTCGACCGGGCCAGGGGCCTGGCGGCCAAGGACCTCAAGGCCGAGAAGAAGTCCGGCCTGCGGGTCCACGGCAGGACCGGTGAGCCCTGTGCGGAGTGCGGCGACACGATCCGGGAGGTCTCCTTCGCCGACTCCTCCCTGCAGTACTGCCCGACCTGTCAGACGGGCGGCAAACCGCTGGCCGACCGCCGGATGTCACGCCTGCTCAAGTGATCACTGGGCCCACGGGGGCAGGATGGTCTGCCCGTTGAGGGAGGCGGTGATCCCGGCCGAGGTGCACACGGTGCCGGTCGCCCGCTCGGTCTGAGAGGCGTTGCGCAGCGCGAACGGGGTGTTCGGGGAGACGATCAGCGCGTCTCCCGCCTCGGCCACGTGCTCGATGCCGCCGAGAACGCCCACGACCCGTCCCGAGTGGACGACGAACACCTCCTCGCGGTCGACGGTGTGCTCGGGCCCCGAGGCGCCGGGATTCATGTCGAAGGCCCAGACGGCCAGCTCGGACGAGCCTCGTGAGGGTACGGCCAGCGAGCGCGTGGTGGTGTCTCCGTTGGCGAAGGCGGGGGCGTCGGCCAGGGTCGCGACGGTCATGGTTCCTCCATTGGTAAACCTCGTTGTCTTTTCTTGGATAGAAGGTAAACCAGGTTGTCTAGTTCGTCAACGGTAGCGCTATGCAGTCGAATGGTGGCCGCTTGTGGACGACTCGGGGGCTGCTGGGGCACTTTGCGCCACATCGGTCGGAGGACTTGGAACAATGGGTGCATGAGTGTTCCTGAGATCGAGGCGCAGGCCGTGCCGGATGACGCGTTCCTGCTTGACGTGCGTGAGCTTGACGAGTGGCAGGCGGGGCACGCCCCGACGGCCGTCCACATCCCGCTGGGTGAGTTGCAGGCCAGGGTTGAGGAGGTTCCACACGACGCGCCCGTCTACGTGGTGTGCAGGGTCGGCGGCCGTTCGGCGCACGCGGCGGCCTGGCTCAACCACATCGGCAGGGAGGCGATCAACGTCGGCGGTGGGATGCAGTCCTGGAGCTTCGCCGGCCGTCCCATGATCAGCGAAAGCGGCGCCGACCCGTTCGTCGCCTGACCGAGAAACAGCGAAGGCCGCGCTGAAAACCCTCCACGGCCCCTTCTCGAAAGCGCTTTCCGAACGTCACCGAGCATCCTCAGGACCTCTCAGGTGATCGTCAGCGCGACCCTCTCCCGGCGCGGGCCCGCCCCCCGCGCAACCCTTCCGCCCTCGTCCGATCGTGCCGTCGGCCGTACGGTCCTACGCTTCGGTCAACGACGACATCGCCGCCGACGGGCCGATCGGAGACCCCATGGACGCCGTGACCGTACGGGCTCACGAACTCGCGGAAGCCGGGCGGCTGCCCGCCTTCGTCTACGACCTGGCCGCGCTGGACGAGCACGCCGCGGCCATCCGGGACGCGCTGGGTGACGTCGAGCTGTACTACGCGGCCAAGGCGAACCCCGACCCCGAACTGCTGCGGGTGCTGGCCCGGCACGTGGACGGCGTCGAGGTCGCCTCGGGCGGTGAGCTGGCGCACGTGCTCGGCGTCCTCCCCGAGGTCCCGATCGCCTTCGGCGGGCCCGGCAAGACCGACGCCGAACTGGCCGCCGCCCTGGACGCCGGAGTGGCCCGGCTGCACGTTGAGGGGCCCGGCGAACTGCGCCGTCTGATCGCCACCGGCCGGGAGGCCGACATCATGCTCCGGGTCAACCTCGCCGTCTCACTCGGCGACGTGGCCTTGGCCATGGGCGGCGGCGCGACCCCCTTCGGCATGGACCCCGACGGCGTCACCGCCTGCCTGGAACTGCTCGACCGGCAGGAGGCGGTACGGCTTCGCGGTGTCCACGCCCACCTGGCCAGCGGCCTGGACGCCGACCGCATGCTCCAGGTCAACGAGCGGGTCCTCGACCACGCCCGCTCCCTGGGCGTGACCGAGATCAACCTCGGGGGCGGCATGGCCGTCTCCTACGCCGATCCCCATGACCGCTTCGACTGGGCCGCCTACGGCAAGGGCCTGGCCGGTCTGCGTCGCTCCGGTGAGACGCTCAGGATCGAGCCCGGCCGGTCGGTCTCGGTGTACTGCGGGCGGTACGTCACCCGGGTCATCGACGTCAAGCGGGTCCACGGCCGCCTGTTCGCCGTCGTCGCGGGCGGTACCCACCACATCCGCACCCCGGCGACCAAGGGACACAGCCAGCCCGTCATCCCGGGCACTCCCGGCGAACCGATCACGATCTCCGGCCAGCTGTGCACCCCCAAGGACCAACTGGCCGAGAACGTGCCGATCACCCTGGAGCCAGGGGACGTGGTGGAGTTCGCCATGGCCGGCGCCTACGCCTGGAACATCTCCCACCACGACTTCCTGATGCACCCCCATCCCGAGTTCCACTACCTCTGACCTCGGTTTCTCCGTGGGCCTTTCGAAGGCATGAGGCTCCGTGACGGGCGCGGGCCGGGGGTTTTCGGTGGTCCGCGCCCGTTCCGGGCTGCCTCAGAGCTGGGCGAAGTAGTCCAGCGGGAAGGGCGGGCGGGCCAGTGGGGCGACGGCCAGTCTCATCAGGGTGAGCGGGTTGTCGTCACCGGCGACGCGGTTGGCGTTGAGCGTGCCGCACGCCGTACAGCGGTGGATGATCGCCCACTCGCCGTCCTGGCGTGCGTGGATGGCGATCGGGGCCATGCCCGAGGCGCAGTCGGCGGCCCTGTCGCCCGGGTTGTTGTCCAGGTGCCTGGACCACAGGCAGGTGGGGCAGTGGTTGCGGTGCGCGGTTCCCGGCGCGTCGGTGGGCACGTCGAGGCGGCAGTTGACGCAACGGAAGGAGGTGATGCGGGCGCGATGGCGTGGCAATGGAGGAGCTCCAGACGAAAATGGGTGACGAGTCGGCTGACTGTGCCGTCGTGACCCACGCGGGCTCACCCCCGCCGGAGCCTCCGGTGGGGACGTCGACCCGATCGAGGGCGCGCGACGGCGTCCTCGGTGCCCGCGGGCATTAACATCCCCCCTAATCTGCTCGGAGCCAGTGAAACAACCCATCGCGCCACGAAGCAACTGGTTTAACCCGGCAACGGCGTCCCGCGAAGTCCAGAGGAGTATGCACCGTGACATCCGAGACCGACCCCAACGGGTGGAGTGCCGCGCTGACCGGGGCCTTCGAGATACTGCTCGGCGGGGAGCCGACCGTCGACCCCGCCGCCGGATACGGGGTGTACTACGCCTCGGACTCCCTCGACGAGTTCCTGTTCCCCAGTCCCTGGGCCACCCCTGAGGGGTTGTCGGGCCGGGAGCCGAGGTACCTTCCTGATTCGGACGGCGAGTATCCCTTCTCCCCCTGGACATGGCGGTTCGACCTGAGTCAGTCGCTGTTTCGCTTCGACGCCGACCTCCTGGCGGGGACGGGGCCGTGGGGTGCCGACGGGTACAAGGGCTCCCGGCCGTTCGACGACGCCTTCGTCGCCGACCTGCGGACCGTCTCGTCGATCGACGAGGCCGGTGAGGCGCTGGTGTACGGCGCGGAATTGGGACCGCTCCTGGGCCGTCACGGCGTCGACCTGACCGGCGAGGAGTCCGAGAGGCTGAACGGCTGGCTGACCGTGCTGCTGCGCGTCGCCACCGACGGCACTCTCCCCGACGCGATGAGGGCCGCCACGTTCACCGAACGCGGCCCCGAGCACCTGGTGCCGATCCACGACATGTCCGCCGAGGAGCCCTGGGAGGAGAGACTGAGCGCGGTCACGCACCCCGCGCTTCGCGACCATCTCCGTATGCTCTGTCTCTCCGAGCGTGACGCGCGCAGCAGGGGCGGCTTCTACTACGGCACCGACCACTGGCCGTGGACCGATGTCCTGGAAGCGGCCGACTGCTCCCTCGTCGCGGGCTGGGGGTTCGGTGAGTCCCAGGCCGGGGTCGCCGTCGTGCGCCTGCCGGCCGAACCAGGGGCGCGCTGAGCGCCTCAGAAGCGTGCGCGCGAACGAGGTGTTCCGGCAGATCGTCGGCTGTGCGGTACGGCCGCCGGTGAACTCCACCGGCATGCCACCCACCAGGGGGAAATAGCCGAAAGCGGGCAAAGACGCATCATGGGGGCGCGAACTGGGGTGATCCCGGTTCGGCGCGTAAGCAAACGCCGGAGCTCGGGGCGACCAGGAGGGGACGCACGAGGCCGAGACTGGTGAGCGGCACGAAGGCTGCTTGAACTGCTTCGATGTCCGGGGCATGGTGCGCGTCCACTCCGCATCGAGGTCGATCATCGGGGAATCGAGGGGCCGACAGCTCGACTCATCTGCCATGGGATCGACCATCTCTTCGGACCGCTCTACCGATCGCACATGCGGCCAGGGGTCGAGCCGACACCCGTTTCCCAGTACAAGGGCGCTGGCCGACCTTGGGCGAATCGCCAGGCAGCTGCACAGTTGGGCAAGAGGGCGTACCAGCCGTGTTCCAGAAGCCTGTCGCGCGTGTCGGACTGTCAGTACACGGACCTACGATCTTCCCCGTGCCGATATCCGCGATCCCCGCCTCCCTGTCCTACGCCGATGCCGATGCCCGCCTGGGCGGCGCGTTGTCCGCCGTGTTCGAGGGTGCGGGAGCGTCGCCCGGCTACGACGAGGTGCTGTTCTTCGACGGCGACCTCACCCTCGACGGGGATTTCCTGAACGCCGTCAACGAACTGCACGGCGGCGACGTCGAGTTGATCGTGGTCACCGGCGATCTGAAGGTCAACGGCCCGATCGCACTCTATGAGGACCGGCCCGGCCTGTACGTCGGCGGTCACACCCAGGCCGAGACCCTGGAGGGCGGCGAAGCGGAGATCTACATCCACGACGGCGCCTTCACCCACCTGGTCTACGGCTGGTACAACCACGGCTCTTTGCGGACCGGGACCGTCGACACCCCTTGGGTGATCGACTACGACCACGCCATGGACGTGTACGCCCCAGGCGGGCGCTGGGTGAACAATTACGACGATGACGAGGACGCCGACTTCGCCGTCGGGGACAGCATCGTCGAGGCGTTCGTGCCCGAGGTCGTCGACGCGGAGGACCGCTGCCTGGACGTCGACGAGTTCCTGAACCGGCTGCAAGCCGGGCTGCCGGTCCTGCGGTCCGGAGTCCAGACGACGGCCGAGTCTGCGAGTGACGGTGTTTTCGGGGCGCGCCTGGCCGAATGAAGCCATCCGGGTACGGCTACCTCTTCAAGCCGTACAGCTGCTGAGGGGCCAACCCACCGGCCAAGGGCTTCCGGCTGTTCACCGGGACGTTCACGCCGCCGTTGCCCGTGTGCAGGACCTGGCGTTCACGGCGTTCGCCGGCCAGCGCCTCAGCCCGTTCACGGGCCTGCCGTTTCTGCTGTTCGCACGAAGCGGCCCCAGATTCTCCCCGCAAGTCCCTCCGAAGGGGCCGGAGAAGCCGCCGTAGGGGGTGCCTGACGCCTGACGCGGCATTGTTTCCCGGGTAACGCGCGCCCGCGGGGATGGTCCCCACGGCAGGATTCCTCGGCACGGGCCAGCGATGTGCTCCCCGCGCACGCGGGGATGGTCCCGTGCGGGATGGTCTCTCGTCCGTCTACGTTCAGTGCTCCCCGCGCACGCGGGGATGGTCTTCGCCATCCTTCGGTCGGCTGGCTCGGCGTGCGAGGCCGGCCGTACGTTTCGGCAGGTCGTTGACCGTGCGGTACGGCTATCGCATCGAACGTGGCTGTACTCTCGCGGACGCCCGCGAACGCACCCCGTGCCGGTTCCCTCCCCAGGGGGGAAGTAGCCGGAAGTGGACTAATGGTGCATCATGGGGGCGCGAACTGGGCTGATCCCGGTTCGGTAGGTAAGTCAACGCGGGAGCTTGGGGCAACCAGGCTGAGAGGGCGACTACGGCTGTCGCCGACCGCATGAACCTGTCCGGGTAATGCCGGCGTAGGGAGCGCGTCATGACGTCTGACGTCATCAATTCCAAGCATGCCGAGGCCCCCCTCACCCTCGACCAGGCACCTCCGAAGACTCTCGGCATGCTCGACCAGGGAGCGTTCTGGGCCAACCTGGGCGTCAGCCTGCTCGGCTTCTCCTTCGCGCTCGTCCTGATCAACCCGTTGGGCGGCGACAACCCGCTCACCTTCGGCGCCGCGCTGCTGGCGGCCCTGGTCGGCAGCCTCATCGGCACCGCGATGGTCGGCCTGGCCGCGGTTCCCGGGGTGCAGACGGGGCAGCCCGCGATGGTGCTGCTGCGTGGGCTGTTCGGAGTACGGCTCTCCTACGTGCCGACCGTGCTCAACGTCGTCCAGATGATCGGCTGGGGGGCGTTCGAGCTGTGGGTCGTCGCGATGGGCGCCCAGGCGATCTTCGGGCCTTCGGTCCCCTACGCGGTCTGGGTGGTCGCAGCAGGGGCGCTGACGATGGCGCTGACCATCTACCCGTTGGGAGCCATCAGGCTGCTCAGGCGGTTCGTCACGATCGGTGTGGTCGTCTCGGTCGTCTGGTTCGCGGTGGTCTTCCTGCGTGAGACTCCCGCGCAGAGCGGCGGTTCCTGGGACGCCTTCGCCGCCGCGGTCGACTTCGTGGTCGCCCTCTCGGTCTCCTGGGTGCCGGTCGCGGCGGACTACGCCAGGCACTCACGGTCGAGCCGGGCCGCCTTCACCGGCATCGTCGGCGGTTACACCGTCGCCCAGGTCGCGTGTCTGGCCGTCGGCGTCTACGCGGTCGCGCTCGCCGGGCACGCCGTGGTCCAGGAGAACCAGACTGCGGTGTTCGGGCCGTTCGTCGCGGCCCCGCTGGGCGCGCTGTTCTTCGGCATCCTCGTGCTGCGTGAGACCGACCAGTCGTTCGCGAACGTCTACTCGACGGCGATGTCGCTGCAGAACCTGATGCCGAGGATCGACCGCCGCGTCTTCTCCGTGGCCGTCGGCGTGCTGACCACGGCCATCGCCCTGGTCGTGGACGTCAACTCCTACGGCGCCTTCCTGAGCATCATCGGCGCGGTGTTCGTGCCGATGTTCGGTGTGCTGGCGGTCGACTACTTCCTGCTCGGCAGGGGCAGGAACTGGGACATCTCAGAGAACGCGCCCTCCCGCCTGGTCATGGTCCTGCCGTGGGTGCTGGGCTTCGTCACGTGGTGGATGCTCGCGGCGCCCTCGCAGGTCTCCTGGTGGGCGGCGATCTGGGACGGTGCCAAGCGGGCGGTCGGGTTCACCCCCCAGCCCTGGATGAGCGCCGCCCTCGGCGCCTTCCTGGTCTCCGGACTGATCACCCTGGCGATCGGGGCGCCGCGCCTTCTCGCCCTGAGGCGGCGCCGCCGTACCTGATCCGCCCTTTCGTGCCCGGAGGGCCTAGAGGCGGGCGGTGCTCTCCACCCGTAGGAGTCGTTCCTTGGCGGTCGCGCCTCCGGCGTAGCCGCCGAGGACGGCCTCGCTCTCGACGACCCGGTGGCACGGCACGATCACGCAGACCGGGTTGCTGCCCAGCGCGTTGCCGACCGCGCGCAGCGCCCTCGGCCTGCCGATCCGCTCGGCGATCTCCCGGTAGGTCGTCACCGTCCCGTACGGCACGGCCAGCATCATCTGCAGCACGGTCCTGGCGAAGGAGGTCGCGAGCTGGAGGTCCACGGTGACCGTGAAGGCGCGGAGCCTGCCGGAGAAGTAGGCGTCGAGCTCTCTGCGGACCGGGTCGAGCCTGCGGGGATCGGGGCCGATGAAGGAGCCGACCTCCCTGCTGACACGTTCGAAGACGACGTTCTCGTCCTCGTAGCTGCATGCGACGACGCCCCGATGTGTCGCCGCGAGCGTCAGCCGTCCTACGGGGACCTCGATGGTGCCGAACGCGATGTCCGGGTGGGTGGCGCCCACATAGGTGGACGAGGTCACCCGCAGCAGGGCGTCGAGATCGCTGGCTGACCCGGATGCCATGGCCCCACCCTTCCGTGTCCAGGCGTGTGGTCACCGCAGCGTATCGGACGGATCGTCGCAACGAGTGTCAGCACATGCGGACGAAGTGCCAAGATCAGGCCAGTTGACGCGGCACTATGGTTCTGTGGGTGACGACAGGGCCGAAAGCGACGAGGGCGTCGGCCGCGCGATCGTCGCCAGTGCCCCGAATGCGATAGTCGTTCTGGACCGCGACCAGACGGTCCTGGCGTGGAATCCGGCCGCGGAACGTCTCTTCGGCTGGCCGGCCGGAGAGGTCCTCGGACGCAGGCCCCCGCTGGTGCCGGGGGAGCTGACGGCCGAGCACAACGCGGTGCTCGAACGGGTGCGCACCGGCGGCCAGGTCTCGCTGCGCACCAAGCGCTTCCGCAGGGACGGCAGCCTGCTCGACCTACGGCTCGACATCAGCGCGCTGCGCTCCGAGGCGGGCGCGTTGCTGGGGTACGTCAGCGTCTACCACCTGGTCCAGGACGACGAGAGCGCCCAGGAACGGGCGGTCCGCAGGGCCAGGCTCGTGCGCAGGCTCACCGACGTGGTCGCCGACATCAACGCCGAGCGGGAGCTGCCCGCCGTACTCGACCGGATCGCGGCCAGTCTCACCGAGCTGACCGGGGCCGACGCGGGCGGGTTCGTGCTCATCGAGGGCGACAGGCTCCGGCTGGTGGCCAGCCACCGGCTGCCCGAGTCGCTGCGTGACTCGACCGCGCACATGCGCACCAGCCTGGTCGGCAAGCTGCTGCGCACCGGCAGGACCGTGATGCTGGAGACGGGCGACCAGGGCCGCCTCGACGAGCTGATCTGGTCGCAGCTGCCCGGTCTGCACACGATCGCCCTCGGCCTGGCCATGGCGGGCGGCAGGCCGTACGGCGCGCTGTACGCCCTGTTCGCCAAGCACAAGGCGGGGCACGTCGAGCTGGAGCTGCTCGAACTGCTGGCCGGGCACGCGGGCATCGCCGTCGGCAACGCGATGGCCTACCAGGAGGCCGTACGGCAGCGCGCCCACCAGCGGGCGGTGTTCGACGCCAGCGCCGACGGCATCGCCGTACTCGACGGGCAGGGAAAGATCGTCCAGTGGAACCCTGCGGCGGCCGAGCTGACCGGGTTCGACGCGCTGGACGTGCTCGGGGGGCCGCCGCCGTTCGAGCTGCCGGGGCCGGGGGACAAGCTCACTCTCCAGCTTCCCTCGGGCATCTGGCTTGACGTGCTCAGCGCGGAGATCGTCGAGACGGGGGAGGTCGTGGTCGACTTCCGCGACGTCACCAGGGCCAAGGAGCTTGAGGAGGCCAAGGATCTCTTCCTGGCCACGACCAGCCACGAGCTGCGTACCCCGATCACCGTGGTGCAGGGCTTCGCCGGGACCCTCGCCGCCCGCTGGGACGGCATGACCGACGAGGAGCGCCGTTCCGCGGTGCGCATCATCGCCGAGCGGGCGCGTTCCCTCGGCAAGCTGATGGACAACCTGCTGCTCGGCTCGCGGGCGGGGGCGGGCGAACTGCCCCTGAAGATCGAGGGAATCGACCTCGGCAGACTGATCGTGGCGGCGACACTCGGTCTGCCTGATCTGTCTGATGTGCATAGGGTTGAGGTGATTGTCCAAGAAAACCTGCCCCCGGTGTCCGGGGACGCCATCGCCACCGATATCGTGCTGGGCCAGCTGTTGGAGAACGCGTTCAAATATTCACCGGACGGTGGCCTGATCAGGGTCGAGGCTTGGGCCGACGGTGACTGGGTGGTGGTGGTAGTGGACGACGAGGGTGTGGGCATAACGCCCACGAGCCGGGAGCGGATCTTCGATCGCTTCGTCCAGGGAGACACGGGAGACCGTCGCCGGTTCGGCGGGGTCGGCCTCGGGCTGTACATCGTCCGCAGTCTCGCCCGCGCCCAGGGAGGAGAGGTCTCCGCCCACTCCAGGCCGGGAGGGGGCACCCGGATGCGGCTGGCGCTTCGCATTGCCGACACGCCCAGCGCCCTTACCTGACCGACACGCCGTTCCGGTAACAAGCCGGTAACGGATGAGCTGATCTATTGTCGAATGTGTACAAGCTGTAATTGCCTCCCGGTTTCTAAGACCATCTAACGGGGCATTTCGGTCGTACTGGGGTGTGGTTCCTCAGGGGGAACAGGGATACGGGGAGGTGAGTGCGTCGAGCGTCGTTCTGTTGCCGTATGCACCGTCCAGCGTCGCTGTCGCACGCCAACGCCTCTGCTCTGACCTGCAGGAATGGGGGGTCTACGAGACCGCTATAGATGACGCGGTCCTCGTGGTCAGCGAGCTGCTGAGCAACGCGCTCAGGCATGCTCATCCGTTGCCGTCCGGTCAGATCAGAGTGGCATGGCGCTGGGCCGACGAGCACGTGGAGGTAGCGGTGAGTGACGGAGGGGCCGCCACGGAGCCGCGGGCGGGGCGTCCGACACTCTCCTCTCTGGGGGGCCGGGGGCTCGGCATCGTCGAATATCTGGCCACCAGCTGGGGGGTCAGGCACGAAGGGGAGATCACCACGGTCTGGGCGGTCGTCACCGCCGCCGACACCGTGGGTAACGAAAAGGTCTCCGTCCCCCAGCCCGCGTTGCGTGAATGCGGGTAGGGCGCGTCCCGCCTCACCGGAACAATGAGGCGGGGCACGACCGGCCATTCCTTTGCCGTCGGCGCCGACCTCGACGGCACCCGGCCCTCCTCGTCACACTCTGTGACGGCTGACGGATCACACCCCCGCGGGCACGGAGCGGTACAGCACCGCCCGCTCGGCGGCGGCCCACGCGGTCGTGACCAGTAGATAGATCCCCGCCGCGAGCGGGAGCACGGCCGCGCCCAGGACCGTCAGGAACGGCAGCAGCGGCAGCACCCGGCGCAGCACCCCGGAGCCGGGACCCTGCGGTACCGTCGCCGACCTCATTCGCCGTGAGGTGACCGCGGCGACGGCCAGCAACAGCAGGAAGAGGCAGGCGAACACCAGCGTCGGCCCGCTGATCAGCCCGAACCCGGAGACCACGCCCGCGAAGTGCTGCCCGAGCTGCACGCCGAACAGCCCGTGGGTGAGCAGCGCGTTCGCGTGGCCCGCGATCGTGGAGGAGATGAAGACCCGGTAGACGACCATGAGGACCGGCAGCTGCGCCAGCCCGGGAAGGAAGCCGCCGAACGGTGACACCCCCTCCTCGGCGTACAGGGCGGTCGTCTCCCGGTACAGCCGTGCCGGGTCCTTCGCGTGCCGTTCCCGCAGCTTGGCGAGCTTCGGCGCCAGCGCGGCCTGGGCCCGGGCACCCCTGGCCTGCATGACGCCGAACGGCAGGAGCAACAGCCTCACACAGACGGTGAAGACGACGATGGCCAGGGCGGCCGAGCCCAGCGGCTGGGCGAGGAGGGTGATGAGGTCGGCGGTGAACCCGATGACGGAGTCGAACATGAACAGAGCCCTTCTGACTGCCCTTTGACAGGGATGGAAGACAGCACAGAAGGCGCCCGCGCTTCGGGACGTCTGTTGTGTTACGCGGGCGCCGGGCCCGCTGACGGTGCTCTTGGCCGGGATCGTCCGGCCCGGTCGGGGTCACGCTGGCGGACGAACACGAGTCGTCCCGCCCTCTCCCGCGCGGAGAGGGCGAAGTGCCCGCCTGTCTTGGCGGCGGTGGGCACCCCGCGCAGGGCCCAGGCGAGCAGGAGCACGCCCAGGCCGATGACGGCGGCCGCCGTCACGGAGCCGCCGCCACCGTCGAGAAGCCAGGCGAGCAGGAGGGTCACTTGGACATCTTGCTCACGATCGTGACCGCGGCGACCACGATGAGGGCCACGACGCCGAGCACGAAGACGAACTTGAGCAGTCCGAACACGGCGGGAATGACGATCCCGAGGACCACGTAGATCGCGAGAAGGGCGCCCACGACGCCCAGGACGGTACGAACCATGCCAGCAACCGTATGTTCCACGACGGCCTGGCGGGCGTGGGAAACCATAACGATCTCGTTCTTACAGGGCGGTGACGGAGGGTGTCGATCATGAGGAACGGGCCTACGGTGTAACCATGAGCGCGCGGATTCTGGTGGTCGAGGACGACCCGGCGATCGCCGAGGTCGTGGCCCGCTACCTGGAACGCGACGGCCACCGGGTCGAGTGCGTCGACGACGGCGCCGAGGCGCTGAGACTCGCCCTGGCCGACCCGCCCGACCTGCTCGTTCTCGACCTGGCACCATCCGGGACGGACGGCCTCCAGGTGTGCAGGAGGCTCAGGGAACGCCGGCCCGTTCCCGTGATCATGCTGACCGCGCTCGGTGAGGAGATCGACCGGGTCGTCGGCCTTGAGATCGGCGCCGACGACTACGTCACCAAGCCCTTCAGCCCGAGGGAACTGGCCCTGCGGGTGCGCTCCGTGCTGGGCCGGGCCCGTGGCGCCACCGCCCCCTCGGGCACCGGCGTGCTCGGGGACGGCGACCTGACGGCGGACGTCGGCACCCGCGAGGTACGGCGCGGCGGCCGGGAGATCACACTGACCACCCGCGAGTTCGACCTTCTGACCCATCTGATGCGTCACCCCCGCCAGGCCTTCAGCCGTTCGGCCCTGCTCGACCAGGTCTGGGGGTGGTCCTTCGGCGACTCCTCGACGGTGACCGTGCACGTGCGCAGACTCAGGGAGAAGGTGGAGGAGGACCCGACCGCGCCGCGGCGCATCGTCACGGTCTGGGGGGTCGGCTACCGCTACGAGCCGTCCGCCCCGTAGTGATCCTCGGTGCGGTCAGTCCGCGGCGTAGGGATGGACGCCTCCCGGGGGCGCGTCGTCCGGGTCGAGCTCGATCGGCAGCAGGCCTCGGCGGTCGGGCTCGACACGCTGGTAGGAGACCGGCGTCCTCGGGCTGTCGAAGGACTCGGCGATGGCGCGGAAGGTGGGACACGGCCACCGCCACATACAGCTGCGGCAACGCAGGATCGGATTGGCGGCGTCGCTGGTGATGCCGCCCGCGTCGCGTGGCTGGTGCAGGTCGAGCAGCCTGATGCCCAGCGTCGCGAAGCCGAGCAGCTCCTCACGTGCGCCTTCGAGGAAGTCGAGGTCCGCGCTCGCCAGACGGGTTCTGATCGGGACGTATCCCTCACGGTTCACCAGGACACGCAGAGAGTGGGCGGCGTCGTGCCACGAGGTCGCCTTCTCGGTGCGGGTGACCATGGCCTCCAGGTGCTCGCGGAGGCGTTGCCGTTGCGGATCTTCAGAAAGGTCGGTGTTCATCGATGCTTTCGGGCCCGTTTCTACTCAACGGCCGCCACTGACGTAGCGCGGGACGGTCTGGAGGCTCTCGGGTCTCTCCTTCTTTCCGGCCAAGCCGGTGTAGCTGTGCGTCAAGTTTTGCGCACCCAGAGTTTTCGTGAGGCCTAAACGGGGGACAAAGGGCCGACGACTCGGGACGCGTGGCGGAAACGTGACCGGTGGCCTTCGCGCCGCTAGTGTGCCCGCTGTGGAGCTAAAAGTCTCAACTCGATCACATGACGGGCACACCGTCATGGCCATAATCGGCGAAATCGACCTGTATACCGCGCCTGGCCTGCAGGCCGAGTTCACTCGGCTGCTCCAGGAGAGCCCGGCCACCCACGTGGTCATCGACATGTCGGGTGTGGAGTTCTGCGACTCCACCGGGATGAACGTGCTGCTGTCGGCGCTCAAACGGCTGCGCGAACGCGGCGGCACCCTGGAACTGGCCGCGCCGCGTCCGGCCGTCCGTAAGATCCTCCAGGTCACCGGCCTCGACTCGGTCTTCACCGTGTACGAGGCGATGCCCGAGAAGCTGCTTTCGGCGAAGCGACAAGCATGACCGGGACAGCGGTGATCATCCCGGCCAAGGACGAGGCCGACCGGATCGGCGCGACCGTGACCGCGGCCCTGGAACTGGCCGGTGTCGACCTCGTCATGGTCGTGGACGACGGCTCGGCCGACCAGACAGGCCGGGTGGCGAAGGCCGCAGGAGCCCGGGTCATCCGGCACAGCCGAAACCGCGGCAAGGCCGCCGCCATGGAGAGCGGAGCGGAGGCCGTACGACTGCTCGACGGTGAGTCCCCCCGCCACCTGCTCTTCCTCGACGCGGACCTGGGGGAGACGGCCCGCGAGGCCGAACCGCTGATCAAACCGGTCACGGCGGGCGAGGCGGACATGACCATCGCCGTCTTCGTCACCCGGGTGAAGCTCGGCGGCCACGGGTTCGTGGTGAACCTGGCGCGGCGGGGCATCGAGCGCGCGACCGGTTGGACGCCGACCCAGCCGCTCAACGGGCAGCGCTGCCTGACCAGGGCCGCCTTCGAGGCCGCCCGCCCACTGGCCGGGGGGTTCGGCGTCGAGACGGCGCTGACGATCGACCTGGTCCGCAAGGGCTTCCGGGTGCGGGAGGTCGAGGTCGAGATGTCGCACCGGGCCACCGGCACCGACTGGAAGGCGCAGCTCCACCGGGCGAAGCAGTTCCGCGACGTCGCCTGGGCGCTTCTGGTCCGGGGATAGCCTCCCGGCCTGGGCACCACCCCGGGTGTGCTGGAATTTGCGGGTGACCCAGGACGTGACCGTGGCCGGCGACACGCGGGTTGCCGCGCGGGGCGCGCCGCGGGCGCTCGACGTCGCCGCGTTCGTCGCGCTCGGACTCTCGGCCGGGCTGACGGTCCTGATCGGGCTGCTCGGTCCCTCCGTCATGGTCCCCGAACTGGCCGGGCCCGCCTGGCAGCCGCCGTACTCGCTGGGGGTGCGGCCTGAGGCCCACCTGGTGATCGGTCTGGCGGCGGCGGCGATCCTGCTCGGGGGCGTCGGTCTCGCGGGCGCCCTGCGGGCCGGGTGGCGGCCTGATCCGCGCCTGCTGGCCGGGCTTGGCTGCGCCGTCGTCGCGTTGCTGGCCTTTCTGCCGCCCTCCGGGTCGGCCGACCATCTCAACTACGCCGCCTACGGCCGGTTGGCCACGCTCGGCCACAACCCTTACGAGACGGCTCCCTCTGCGCTGCCCGCCGATCCGGTGCTCGGCGCGGTCGAGGAGTGGACGGGCGTGACCAGCGTCTACGGGCCGGTGGCGACGGCCGTACAGGCGTTGGCGAGCCTGGTGGGGGGAGAGTCGGTCCGGCTGACCGTCTTCGTGATGGCGCTGGTCAACGCCATGGCCTTCGCGGGTACGGCGTCGCTGCTCGACCGTTTCACCCGGGACGACCCGGCCCTGCGGGCCAGGGCGGCGTTGCTGTGGGCGGCGAACCCGCTGATGATCTACCACCTGGGCGCCGGGACGCACGTGGACACCCTGGCCGTGGCCTGCATGGTCGCCGCCCTGATGGCCAGGGGGGCGGGCTCCGGGCTGCTGCTCGGGGTGGGGATCGGGGTGAAGCTGAACGCCGGGCTCGTCGCCCTCGGCCCCGCCTGGGAGTTGCGCCGCCGTCCCGGCAGGCTCGCCGTCGTCGCGGGCACCGCGACGGCGACCGTGCTGGCGATCTACGCGGTGGCGGGGCCGCACGTGCTCGACCAGGTCGGCGCGGCCAGCAGGAAGGTCTCCCTGGCCACGCCGTGGCAGCTGGTCAAGACGGGGCTCCAGGAGGCGTTCGGGCCCGGTGCCTACTCGGCCTGGACCCAGGCGGGCTCGCTGGCGCTGCTCGTCCTGCTGGCCTGGCTGCTCCTGCGGGCCGCGCCGGACCACTCGGCGCCCGGGGTCGCCGTCGCGATCGTGGTCGCCTGGCTGTTCGCCGCAACCTACGCGCTGCCGTGGTACGACGGGCTGGCCTTCGCCCTGCTGGCCATGGTCGCCTGGCCCGCCCTTGAGGGCTTCCTGGTGGCCAGGGTCGTCATCCTGTCGCTGGGATATCTGCCCGCGAGGGAGGCGTTGCGCCCGGAGGACATGCTCTGGCTGCGGACCGTCGTCAGGCAGCAGGTGGTGCCGTGGTCCCTGCTGGCTCTGACGGTCGCGCTGGCGTGGTGGGCGGCGCGGTCCGCAGCGCGCGCACGCAGGCGGTCAACGTCAACGGCACCGCGACCGTGAGGGCCATCGCCGGGATCGCGATGCCCGAGTCGTTCATCAGGAACCCGACCAGCGCGCACGCCAGCGCGCCGATCAACCCGGCGCGCAGCGGCGGCGCCGCCGCGTAGGCGCGGGCCAGCGCCGAGGCACCCCACCGGGAGGGGCGGTCGAGCACCAGGAACAGGAACGCCAGCGCGACCAGCGACAGCAGGGACAGCGACCAGTTGCCGACCGTCACCCCGATCATGGCCCCGAACTTGCGGCTGACGACCGTCCAGGCCTCGCCGTCCAGCACCTGCTGCACGAAGGTGCCCAGGTGGGTACGGCGTTCGGCGGGCTTGAGCCAGTCGACGACCGCGATGGCCCCGATCAGCAGGGCGCCGGCCAGGCCAACCAGGACGAGCTTGAGCGGTGAGACCCGGCTTCCGACCAGCAGGATCAGGAAGACGGCCACCCCGATGAGGAAGGCGGGCACCCCGCCGAAGTCGGCGCCCCACGCGGGCCAGCCGTCGGCGAACACCGCCAGCGCGCCGTAGAGCAGGCAGAACGCGAACGCCGGCGGGCGCCGTCCCCGGGAGATCAACCAGTGGGCGATGCCCGCCATGGCCAGGATCGTCCCGGCCGAGTAGACCGCGAAGGCGATGTTGCCGAAGCCGTAGAACCGCCCGCCGGTGACCGGTTCGTAGCCGGTGACCGCGTTCACCTGCAGGGACGATCCGGTCATCACGTCGCCGAGCAGGGTCAGCGAGGTGACCGAGGCGACCACGGTCAGCGGCCCCAGGACGCTCCTGCGCCACGGCCCGGTCAGGGCGACCCCGGCCAGGGCGCCCGCGATGCCGAGGATGGTCACGATGACCGCCGCCATCGGGGCGGAGAACGTCCACCAGGGCACGAGCTGCGCCAGGAAGGTCGCGACCGGGATGGATCCGCCGACCGTCGCGACGACCCCGGTGGCGGCCAGCGCCCGCGAGCCGCCCCAGCCCCGCCGTACGGCGAAGGCGGCCAGCAGGTAGAACAGCAGCTGGGCGCTGACGAAGACCGCGAAGAACGGCCCCTGCACCCGGCGTAGCACCTGGCTGGCCAGGTCGGCCTCCGCCAGGCTCCGCACGACCTCCCCGGCGGCTTCTCCCGTGGTCCGAGCGCCCTGCGTCGCGCTCGTCCAGGGACGCCCGACGGCGCCGTCGGGCACGCCGAGGCCGAGCAGGGTGAGCGCGGTCGCGGTCAGGTCGGTGTTGGTGACCAGCCCCTCCTGCCTGGTCGAGGAGGCCCCCAGATAGCCGGGACCGTACGGCCCGCCGCCCGGCGAGGGACCGTCGGCGATCGCGACGTGCAGGTGCGCCGAGACCGCGGCGTCCGACAGGCCGCCGAGCAGGACCGTGCCGCCCTGGGGAAGCCCGGTCAGCAGCGCGCCCACCCCTCGGTCGGCGGCCGCGACGGCCTCCCGCCTGGCCTGGTCGGACAGCGCGGAGGGAACCCCGTCGGCGTCCACCGGGCGGGCGAGCCACGCCGTGGTGAGGTCGGGGATCTCCACCACGACCAGCCGGTACGGCGTCAGGTCACCAAGCCCCGCGACGTCTGGCGCATATTTACCGATTTTTCCGGACTTGTTGGCGGCGGCCAGGGCGGCTCCCGGCCCGGCCGCCGCGACCTTTCCCCCGGCGTCGACGACCCGCTGCCCCAGCAGCCCCAGGATCGGCCGGTAGGAGGTCTCGGTGGCGTTGAACGTCACCAGCTCCTGCCAGCCGGGCACACTCGCCCCGCCGTCCTGGTCGGCCACCGGCTGGGCGGGCGGAGCGCAGGAGCCTCCCGGGGCGCCCGCCCGCTGCCCCGCCGAGATCGTCAGCCAGCCCGCGACCGGGCAGGTGAGGCTCCGTGAGGGCGGCGGAACAGCCCTGGTCGACATCGAGGCCGAGGCGCCCCGCTCGACGAGACGCCACAGGTTCGGCGTCCGCGTCCGGTCGAGATCGCCCCACTGGAGGCCGGGAACCCCGACCACCACGACCCTGGCGGGCCCCGCCTCGGCGTGGGCGGCGGCCGTACCGGTGAACAGGAACTCGGCGAGTATCGGCAACGTCAACAGGACGGCCAGCGCGGCGCGGACGTGCCCAGCACCGGAACCCATACGTCTCCCTCGTTGTCCACACCCCGTCGGCGACCCTGTCCACGGTCCGCCACGCCCACGGTAGCCTGCCTGGTCGTGAGGAATGGCTCGTGAGGAATGGCTCGACCGTGACAGGGCGGGCGCCGTGGGCACGGCTGCTCGCACCGCTGCCCGCGCTGCTGGTCGTGCTGGTCGCGCTCGCCCCGCTGGTGCTTCCCTGGCTGGGCAACGTCGACGACCAGCGCCTGGTCGACCTGGACGTCTACCGTACCGGCGGCCGGGAGCTGCTTGAGGGACGTCCGGTCTACGACTTCATGACGCCCGCGCCGCAGCTGCTGCCGTTCACCTATCCGCCGATCGCGGCGATGCTGGCCACGCCGCTGGCGATGATGTCCTGGCCGGTGGCGCAGTGGGTGTGGACCGGGCTGATCCTCCTGACGCTCGCCGTCACCGTCCGCTACGCCTTCCGCCCGGCCCTGGAACGCCCGGCCCTGGAACGCCCGGCCCTGGAACGGCCGGCTTTCGAACGGCAGGGCGGGTGGCGGCTGCCGCTGCTCCTGGCGCTGCTGACGGTCGCCTGCGCCTACCTGATGCCGATCAGGGACCAGTTCCGCTTCGGCCAGGTGGACATCCTGCTCGTCGCGCTCTGCCTGGCCGACTGTGTCGCCCCCAGACCGCCGTGGCCGCGCGGCCTGCTGATCGGCCTGGCGACCGCGGTCAAGCTCACCCCGGGCGTCTTCCTGATCTATCTCCTGCTGACCGGCTTCGGCCCCGGTGCCAGGAAGGAGCAGCGTGACGCCTTCCTCATGGCCACCTTCACCGCCACGCTGCTGACGGTGCTGCCGTTCCTGGTCATCCCGTCCGACGCCGCCGACTTCTGGTTCGGCGCGCTGCTCGACCCGGAACGGCTCGGCGCGAACGCCGCGACCACCAACCAGTCCGTGCGCGGCATGCTCATCCGGCTCTACCTGCCCGACCAGCTCACCTCCCTGCTCTGGCTCGCGCTGGTCGCGGTGATCGCCTGGTACGGCTTCCGCCACGCCCGCAGGGCCCTGCTCGACGGGCACCCGACGACGGCGGTCGCCCTGGTCGGCCTGATGGCCGTACTGCTTTCGCCGGTCGCCTGGATCCACCACCTGGCCTGGGTCGTCGTGGTCCTCGGCGCGCTGGCGGGCGACGGCCGCGACCCGGTGCGCGTCCGCGTCGCCGCCGGGGTCTGGCTGTACTACGTGCTGCCCGTCCCCTGGTGGGGGGTGACGATCAAGGCGGCGGAGATCCCGGTCCTCAGCCCCGTGGTCGGCAAGATCGTGCAGAACGGTTTCGGCCTCGGCGCGCTCGTCCTGGTCTGGCTGCTCGGGGTGTGGCTGCCCCGCCGCAGGGCGGCCCTCCCGGGCGATGTGGCCCGCCTGAAAGCCTGATTCCAGGCACGTTTCCCGGTGGGCGGCGGATAACCTGTGGTCATGCCCAGACTCGCCTACCTGGGACCGGAGGGCACCTTCACCGAAGAGGCCCTGCGGACCCTGGCTCCGGACGCCGAGCGACTGCCCTGCGCCAACGTCAGCGCCGCGCTCGACGCGGCCCGCCAGGGTGAGGCCGACGGTGCCGTCGTCCCCCTGGAGAACTCCATCGAAGGCGGCATCGCCACCACCCTGGACGAACTGGCCTGGGGCGAGCCGCTGCTCATCGTCGCCGAGCTGCTGCTGCCCGTCGAGTTCTCCCTCCTGGTACGGCCGGGCACCCGCATGCGTGACATCAAGCGGATCTTCACCCACCCGGCGGCGATCACCCAGTGCCGTGGCTTCACCGCCCGCGAGCTGCCCGAGGCCGTGGTGGTCGCCGCCCCCTCGACGGCCGCTGCCGCCCAGGAGGTCGCGCTGCCCGGCTCGCCGTACGACGCGGCCATCGCGGCGCGTATCGCGGGCGACAACTACGGCCTGGTCGAGCTGGTCGCCAACGTGGGTGACCGGTCCGACACGGTGACCAGGTTCATCCAGGTGACACGCCCCGGGGCGCTGCCCGCGCCGACCGGCGCGGACCGCACCTCCCTGGTGGCCTTCCTCTCCGACGACCACCCCGGCGCGCTGCTGGAGATGCTCACCGAGTTCTCCGTGCGGGGGGTCAACCTGAGCCGCATCGAGTCACGGCCGACCGGTGACGGCATCGGCCGTTACTTCTTCCACTTCGACCTCGAAGGCCACGTGACCGACGCCAGGGTCGGCGAGGCGGTCTCCGGGCTGCACCGGGTCAGCTCCGACGTGCGCTTCCTGGGCAGCTACCCCCGCGCGGACGGCCTGACGCCCCAGGTCAAGAGGGGCACCTCCGACTCCGACTTCACCGAGGCCGCCGACTGGCTGGCCCGCGTCAGGGCGGGACAGGTCTAAGACAGCCCTAAGACGGGCTTAATAGGCGCACAGGCCGTGGCATGACGTCGGTAGCCTTGTGCTGTGATTGACCTGCGTACCCTTCGTGAGGAACCCGACCGGCTACGGGCGTCGCAGCGTGCCCGCGGTGAGGACGACACCGTCGTCCAGACGCTGCTCGACCTGGACGAGCGCAGGCGCGGCGCGCTGAGTCGCTTCGAGTCGCTGCGCGCCGAGCAGAAGAGCATCGGCAAGTCGGTCTCCCGCGCCTCCGGCGAGGAGAAGGCCGCGCTGCTCGACCGGGCCAAGGAGCTCGCCACGCAGGTCAAGTCAGCGGAGAGCGAGGCGGAGAAACTCGCGGCCGAGCTCGACCAGTTGCTCCAGACGGTGCCCAACATCGTCGAAGAGGGCGCTCCCCACGGCGGCGAGGACGACTACGTGGTGCTTGAGGAGGTCGGCGACAAGCCGGTCTTCGACTTCGAGCCGCGTGACCACCTCGAACTGGGCGAACTGCTCGGCGCGATCGACATGGAGCGCGGAGCGAAGGTCTCGGGGTCGAGGTTCTTCTTCCTGAAGGGCGTCGGCGCCCGCCTGCAACTCGGCCTGCTCAACATGGCCATGCAGCAGGCGATCGAGGCGGGATTCGTCCCGATGATCCCGCCGGTGCTGGTCAAGCCCGAGTCGATGCAGGGCACCGGCTTCCTCGGCGCCCACGCGAGCGAGGTCTACCACCTGCCGGAGGAGGACCTGTTCCTGGTCGGCACCAGCGAGGTGCCGATGGCGGCCTACCACGCCGACGAGATCCTCGACGGCGCCGAGCTGCCCTACCGCTACGCCGGGTGGTCGTCCTGCTTCCGCAGGGAGGCGGGCTCCTACGGCAAGGACACCAGGGGCATCATCCGCGTCCACCAGTTCGACAAGGTAGAGATGTTCTCCTACTGCCGTCCCGAGGAGGCCGCGGCGGAGCACCAGCGCCTGCTGGCCTGGGAGAAGGAGATGCTCGCCAAGATCGAGGTGCCCTACCGCATCATCGACACCGCGGCGGGCGACCTCGGGGCGAGCGCGGCGCGCAAGTTCGACTGCGAGGCGTGGGTGCCGAGCCAGGGCCGCTACCGCGAGCTCACCTCGACCTCCAACTGCACCGAGTTCCAGGCCCGCCGCCTGGCCGTACGGTTCCGTGACAAGGACGGCAAGCCCCAGCACGTGGCCACGCTGAACGGCACCCTGGCCACCACCCGGTGGATCGTCGCCATCCTGGAGAACCACCAGCGGGCCGACGGGTCGGTCGAGGTTCCCAAGGCGCTGCGTCCCTTCGTCGGACTCGACGTCCTCGAACCGGTCAAGTAGTCACCCGGACCGGAGTCGTCAGGAAGGCCTCTCGCTGTCTTTGTGCGGGGGGCCTTCATTGATCCCTGGGCGGGGTCTTCCGTGGCCTCTGGAGGGCCTTCAGGGCTTCCCACGGCGCCTTGACGGACGGTGATGGGAAAGGCGGAAGGTCCGGAAAAGGAGAAAGGCGGAGTTCGCGTTAAGCGAACTCCGCCTTACCTCCTTACAGAGGTCTATGGTCAGACGGCGCGGACCTGCGAGGCCTGCGGACCCTTCTGGCCCTGCGTGATCTCGAACTCGACTCGCTGGCCGTCCTCAAGGCTGCGGTAGCCGCTGCCCTGGATCTCGGAGAAGTGCACGAACACGTCCGGTGCACCGCCGTCCGGTGCGATGAAGCCGAAGCCCTTTTCAGCGTTGAACCACTTGACGGTTCCCTGAGCCATTAAAGCTCTCCCTCAGGATTTGAAACTTTGGGATTCACACCTCATGAACCCCCTGTGTCGTACAGCGGGCCCCGGGGTGGTTCAGTCAAACTGGCTTTCACAACGGGATTCAGCTAATACAACGCCATCACATCTAACACTATCCGGCGCGCCCGTGTTCCCGCCACGAGGAAGATTCCTCGCGGGCGCATCCCGGGGGCGGCGCCCTTCGGAGGACGGTGCAGACTGGAGCCTGTTATGGGAAGTCCCAGGCTCGTCGCAACAGACCTAGACGGCACCGCTCTGCGCTCCGACGGCACCGTCTCAGCCCGCACCGCAGCGGCCTTCGCCCTCGTCGAGAGGGCCGGGGCCACACTGGTCCTCGTGACGGGGCGTCCGCCCAGGTGGATGCGCCCGATCGCCGCCGCCGTACGGCATCGCGGGCTGGCCATATGCGCCAACGGCGCGCTCGTCTACGACCTCCACGCCGAACAGATTGTGAAATCTCACCTTATCGACCCGGATGTCCTTCAAGAGGTGGTGAGCCGCCTGAGGGAGAAGGTTCCCGGGCTCACGTTCTCGGTGGAATACGAAGGCGGGTTCGCACGTGAATCCGGCTTCCTTCTCGACAGCCTGGACCGGGTGGCGGGACTGAACGGCGCGGAGACCGACACGCTCACCACCACGCCCTGCGCGAAACTTCTGGCACTGCACCAGGACATGAACCCGGACGCCCTCCAGGAGACCGTCTGCGAACTGGTCGGCCACCTGGTCACCCCGACCCATTCCAGTGGCCGCGCCATGATCGAGATGAGCGCCCACGGTGTGACGAAGGCCTCCGCCCTGGCCGCCCTCGCCGAGGGACGCGCCATCACCGCCGCCGAGGTCGTCGCCTTCGGGGACATGCCGAACGACCTGCCGATGCTGCGCTGGGCGGGCAGGTCGTACGCCGTGGCGAACGCCCACACGGAGGTGCTGGCCGCGGTCGATCACGTGACCGCGGCCAACGACGACGACGGAGTGGCCGAAATCCTTGAGAACCTCTACGGGGGGACCTACAGGTAGGGGCCGGAGCTGCTCTGCTGGTGGTTGTCCTGCTGCCCCATGGAGACCCCGCCGGGCAGTGCCCTGCGCATGTTCTCCAGCTGGGCGCGGGCCGCCATCTGCTGGGCGAAGAGCGTGGTCTGGATGCCGTGGAACAGGCCTTCGAGCCAGCCGACCAGCTGCGCGTGCGCCACCCGCAGCTCGGCCTCGCTCGGCGGGGTGCCGTTGCCGTCGTCGGTGAAGGGAAGCGACAGCCGTTCGAGCTCGTCGACCAGTTCGGGCGCCAGACCGTCCTCAAGCTCCTTGATGGAGCTCTGGTGGATCTCCTTGAGCCGCTTACGGCTGGCCTCGTCGAGCGGAGCCGCCCTGACCTCTTCGAGGAGCTGCCGGATCATGCTGCCGATGCGCATCACCTTCGCGGGCTGCTCGACCAGATCGGCGACAGAGCGACCTTCGCCTTCCTCCTCGGTCTGGAGCCCCTGCGGGCCCACGACCACTACATGGGGAGTGCTCTCCTCAGCGTTCATAGCTCTCAACCTACTAGCAGGATTTTCCCGACGTGTTCTCCAGATTCGAGGAGCCGGTGAGCCTCGGCGGCCTCGCTCATCGGCACGCGGGAGTGGACGACCGGACGGACGACCCCCGCGTCAACCAGGGGCCAGACGTTTTCCACGACGCCACGCACGATGATGCCCTTCTCGTCGACGGGCCGTGCGCGTAGCGTGGTGCCGTGCACCGCGGCTCGCTTGGTGAGAAGCGCCCCCAGGTCAAGCTCACCTCTGGAGCCCCCCTGCATCCCTATCACAACCAGCCTGCCGCCGGTCTTGAGTGCCCTGACGTTCTTGGCGAGATACGGTCCGCCGACGATGTCGAGGATGACGTCCGCCTGGACCTTCTCCGAGAAGTCGCCCTCGTGGTAGTCGATCCCCTCGTCGGCGCCGAGTTCGAGGCAGCGGGCGATCTTCTCCGCCGACCCCGCGGTGACCACGACCCGCGACCCGAACGCCTTGGCGAGCTGTACGGCCAGCGTGCCGATCCCGCTGGCGCCGCCGTGGACGAGAAGCGTCTCGCCCCTGCGCAGCCGCGCGGTCATGAACACGTTCGACCACACCGTGCACGCGACCTCGGGAAGCGCCGCGGCCTCGACCAGGTCGACCCCCTCGGGCACCCGCATCACCTGCTGCCACGGCACCGCCACCCGCTCGGCGTAACCGCCCCCGCTCAGCAGGGCGCACACCCGGTCACCGGGCCTGAACCCCTCGACGTTGGACCCGACCTCGGCGACCACCCCGGAACACTCCAGCCCGGGGTACGGCGAGGCTCCGGGAGGCGGGGAGTACTGTCCTTTTCGCTGGAGGATGTCGGCCCGGTTGACCGCGGAGGCGGCCACGTCGACCAGGACGTCGTCCGGGCCGAGCCGGGGATCGGGGACCTCCCGCCACACAAGCTCCTCGGGCCCACCAGGTTTGTCGATCACGATGGCGTGCATAGTTCCAACGCTATCCGCTGGGGATCAACTTGGTGGTTGCCCGCATTGACAAGAACACAGGGCGTTAACCTGCTATGTGTTTGCTGCCCTCTTTACACCCATCCCGAGGGGGAACACGGTGGCAAGGCACGATCGTGAGGAATCTCTCGAGGAACAGCTTGCCTGGCTCGACGCTATCAAGGAACAGGAGGAGGCGCCCCCCGTCACGGTGAAGAGCGGCGTGGTGGACGACACCGTCATCTCGCCCTACCCCAAAGACCCCTGGAGCGCGGTTCCCGCCGAGCCGGACACGGCGTCCTCGTCGCTGTTCCGTATGGTCGCCGACCCCTCGAACCACCTGGTGAACAGCCTCTCCGCGACCGCCGCGCCCGCTCCCGTCGAGGACGCGGACGCGGCCGAGTGGATGGAGGCGGGCGCCTTCAGCGTGCCCCCGCCCTCGCCGTCCCCGAACCGTGACGACGAGGCCTTCCTCGCGCCCCTGAAACCGCTGCCCCGCCAGGACGCGCCCGACGGCCCAGAGGCCGTTCAGGAGGCGCCCTCCGACGGCCCGGGTTTCCTCGCGGCCCCCGCGGATCACGAGCCGGTCGCCGCCGACCTCTCCGTCGACCTCTCCGCCGATCAGGGTGATCACCTGCCGCCGGCGGAAGCCGATGACCCGCAGGCCGGCCCGGAAGAACTCGAAGGTTCTTCACCCGACCAGGCCTCCTTCGGGTCCACCGAGCCGTCGGAGGACGCGTTCGAGCAGGGCTTCCCGCCGGTCGGTCACGGTCCGCTGGACGACTCGGAACCCGGGGGGCTCCAGCCCTTCACGCCCTCGGCCGGCAGACAGGACGCCTTCCCTCTCTCAGGCCCCCTCTCAGGGGACCTCTCCTCCTCGGAGGGCGTCAACCGCGAGCCGCTCCCTGTCGCGGAGCCGCCACACGCGAGCGAGGAGCGGGCCGTACCCGACTCCGCCGACGAGGCACCCGAGGACGACAGGTCACCTCAGGCCACGGTGAGCGACGCGTTGCGGCAGGCGGCCGGGGGAGGCGCGCTGGGGCAGTCCCACCAGAGCAGTGCTTTCGCCCGTGACTGGGGCAGGGCGTTCAGCTCTGACGCCGCCTCCGCCGAGACGCCTCCCCAGGGGTCCTCCTCCTTCCTTGAGGAGCCACCGGCTCGGGAGGGGGCGTCGTTCCGGGACGTGTCGTTCTCCCGGGAGGCGCTGTTCGCCCAGGGGGAGCCGACCCTCAAGGACCTGCCCTTCCCCCAATCTGCGGCTTCCTCTCAGCCTGCGGCTCCTTCCCGGCCCGCGGCTCCTCAGCCCGCGGATCCGGAGCCTCCGGTCGTGCAGGAGGTCCCGTCCCGGGAGACGTCGGCCAGGGAAACGGTGACGCCTCGGGGGGTTTCGGCCGTCCCTGAACGTGATCTCGGCGCACCTGGAAAGGATGCTGCCGAACCGGTGCGGGAGCCGTACCAGGCGAAACGCCGTCACTCGGCGCCACCGCCGGCTTTCAGCGTGCCGTCCAGGCAGACGTCCGGATCGAGGCCGTCGGCCGACAGCCTCGACCCTGACTCGCTGCTCAGAGGACGCCGTAACGCGCCCTCCGGCGGCTGGCGCAGGCTGATCTACACGGCGTCGGCCGGGCTGATCAAACCCGGGGAGTCGCCCGAGGTCCGTCGTCGTCGCGAACTCGCCACCCGTGCCCGCACCCCCGTGGCCACCGGCCATCACCGCGTCGCCGTACTGAGCCTGAAGGGCGGTGTCGGCAAGACCACGACCACGGTCGGCCTCGGCGCCACCCTCGCCCAGTCACGCGGCGACAGGGTCATCGCGGTCGACGCCAACCCCGACCGCGGGACCCTGTCGGACAAGGTGAAGCTTGAGACCGCCGCCACCGTCCGTGACCTGCTCAACGAACGGAAGCAGATCAAGCGCTACGTGGACGTCAGGGCCTTCACCTCGCAGGCGCCGTCCCGGCTGGAGATCCTCGCCTCCGACCGTGACCCGTCGGTGTCCGAGGCGTTCAGCGCCTCCGACTACCAGGCGGTGGCGCAGGTCCTGGAGAACTTCTACTCGATCTGCATCACCGACTGCGGTACGGGCCTGCTCCACTCGGCCATGTCCGGTGTCCTCGGCCTGGCCGACCAACTCGTCCTGGTGAGCTCCCCGTCGGTGGACGGCGCCCGCGCCGCCTCGGCGACCCTCGACTGGCTTGAGGCCCACCACTACGAGGAACTGGTCCGGTCGGCCACGGTCGTGCTGTGCAGCGTCCGTCCCAGGTCGAAGTCGACCGTGGACCTCGACCGCCTTGAGGCCCACTTCGCGGCCCGTTGCCGGGCGGTGATCCGTGTCCCCTACGACCCCCACCTGGAGGAGGGGGCCGAGATCGAACTGGACAGGCTCCAACCCGCAACCCGCGACGCCTACCTCCGCCTGGCGGCCTCGGTGGGAGACGGCTTCGCCATTCCTCAACAGGCCTGACGCGGTTTTGCCCAGACCCGGCTTCCTCAGCCGGGCCTGGACTTCTCGCTGTGGTTTCACCGTGGTCTTTCGGCGGGTGATTCCAGTCGGGGCGCCGGTCGTGGGCACGCCCGGACCAGTGAGAGACTAAAGTGCAATCTGACGCGTTCTGACGCGCGTCACCCAGGAGAGCTCGCCTAGTGGACGATGGCGGCGGTCTTGAAAACCGCTAGGGCTGGTGACAGTCCTCGTGGGTTCGAATCCCACGCTCTCCGCTTTGCTTGAGAAACGGCGCCTGACCAGGTCTGACGGCTTGGTGGGGCGCCGTTGGTCGTTTCGGGGCGCGCAGCCGTACGCCGTCGTGAGCGGCCTTCGGCCGGTGGTCGCGGAATGATGTTGGTCGCGTTTTCCCATGTCATTGCCGCAGGAAGGCTCGTTTCCCGCTGAAGGGCGGCCGCGGGCCGAGCTCAGGGGAGAAGGCTCTTGGCCAGGACGACGCTGTCGTAGTTGGTGACGTCCCACTTCCATGTCCCGATCGGGGAGTAGCCGTGCCGCCCGTACCAGGCGAGGAGATCGGCGGCCTGGGAGGAGGTGTCGATCACCACCCTCGACGAGCCCAGATCGGCGATGCGGGTTTCGGCCAGGGTCAGGAGACGACTCCCCAGACCTGTGCCTCGCCTGGACGGGGCCACCGCGAGTTGCCAGAACGAGCCCGCGGCGGTGGGAGCCGGGTATCCCGGCGGGGTGTCGTATGTCCCCGTCACCGTGACACTGCCGACGATCGCTCCTTGCTCCAGGGCGATCCAGCACTCGCCCTTGCCCAGACGGCGCCGCGTGTCCTCGGGGGTCTGGTAGGAGGCGAAGAAGACGAGTCCGGCCGCCGCGTGGTCGGCGTACGCGCGATGCAGGAGCCTGGTCAGTTCTTCCACGGAATCGCCGTCGGTGAAGCGTCGCAAGGTGATCGATTCCACAGGACCATGGTGTCCCACGGCTGTCGCATCCAGTTGGCCGGTGTGCCTGAGTTCATCCCCAGATCCTTGACGATCGATTTCTCGGGGTGCCTGCCGCACCGGCACGAAACTCTGGATCGAAGCCGCCTCTGGTCTCCCCCCATGCCCCTTGGTCAGGCCTCCACGATATGAGGGAAGAGGCGCTCTTCTCGTATGTCCCGGCTGGAAGGCCGAAGAGGCGGCATCAACACGTGGTTAACGGCAAGGTCGTGTGGTCGGTGCTATTGGCGAATGACGGTCCCGCTCAACATCACCGACCGAGTCGTCTTCGATCACCTTCGTTGACCCTTGGCGCGGCGGCAGCGGGATGGTGATCGGACGCAGATGGGGAGCGGGATGTTCTTGACTCGCGTCACCCAGAGCGTATCTTCCTTTTAGGAAAGTTTCTTAATGGAAGCGCCATTTACCTTCGGAATCGGAGGAAGCGCACATGAGAAAAAGCCGAGCCGCGGCTGTGTCCGCCACCGCCCTGCTCACCGCGTCACTGCTGGTGGGCTCCGCGTCCCCCGCCCACGCCGCCCCGACGGGCTGCACCACCTGGCAGGTGGGGTACATGGTCTACAGCAAGTGCACGGGCGGCACAGGCACGCAGGCGGTTCACGCGAGCGGCCTGCACGTGAACCCGGTATGGGGCCCATATTCTATGGACGGCCCTCGGGTGGGGGTGGGTGAGATATCGTCGGTCAACTTCCCGGGCACCGTGCAGTACCGAGGCGTCACCTTGTACGACTGACGCGAAACCGGGCGATACGACGACGCCCGCTTTTCCCCTTCAGGAGGAGCGGGCGTCGCGTTCGACCACCACTCATCGGAAAGCGGCGCGTCCAGCACGGAGAGGAGAAGAAGGGCCAGATCTGGCACCGGTGCGCCAAGTTCGTGGGGCAGAAAAGTCGGAGGACTTTCCTGCGTGAGGTGCCATATGATGGCTATTCCCATGGCTTCAGGCTTATTCGGGCCGGGCAGAGCGTCGCAGGCGCGGGGTCTGTGAAACCGTCGAGGCTGAGGAGTCCGGCGGCAGGAATTCGTGGCCTTCTCCTGAAATGATCGAACGAACGGTCGCCGGGGTGACCGAGAAGTAAAACGGGAGCCCTTTCGGGAGGCTGTGCACCACCTCGCTCCGCCCGCACACGGACAGTTTCAGTCGTTGATCCAGGTGGAACCGATCGGGGCGGCGAGCTCAGAGTGGGTTCGAATCCCACGCTCTTTTCTGCGCTGGAGAACGACGCCTGGCCAGGTCTTTTGGCTTGGTGGGGCGCCGTTGGTCGTTTCCGGGCTGCGCAGCCGTACGACATCGAGAGCGGTTCTCGGCCGGTGGCCGTCGAATACACATGGAATGATGTCGGTCACGTTTCCCCAGGTCACGCGCGAGAATTCCGTGCCGGGAGCAGTAGGAGGACAGCGGTGGAGCAGGTGGACTGGAGCCGGATACCAGGGCCGCGCTGGTACCGCCCCGAGAGCGCGCGAGCCGCCGTGGAGGCGCTGGGCCGATCCTCGTCCGCTCAACAGGCCGCCCGTGCGTTGGCCGATCTTCGGTACGCGGTCACGAACGACCACGCCGGAACCCTCTATCCGGCCGCCGTTCCCGCGACGGGCGTGCTTCTGCGGGCGATCGACGAACGGCCGGGAGCACCCCGGCAGGAAGCGCTGAACGCGTTACTGGACTGGTGGGGATGCCTCCCCGAGCCGGGGTTCGAGACCTATGAGAATCCGCTGTCCGGATCGGTCGGCCTGGTTGAAGGGATCATGAGCCACGTCCGTGACGCCACGGACATACTCCGTCGTGTCGCCGACGATCGGACAGGAGACGGTGGACATCGTCCCGCCGCGGAACTGCTGGCCCGACTCAACAAGGGCTGGAGCGAGGCATTCGGCTGATCCGGGGGAAGCAATGGCAGAACCAAAGCCGGTCGGCGGTATGGCTCTGCCCTTGTGGCCAAAGGTCCTGACTTTTCGTCTCATCCAAAGGGGAGAAATGATCACAGTCCGTGGCCACAAGGCTGTGGGCTGCTGTCCCGTTGGCGCGGGGTCACTCGTGCCATGGCCCCGCCGACGGGGTCCGGTGTCAAGGCGAGTACTCCCGTTCCCCGCACCCGGCTCCCGTGCGTCAAAGTGAACGGGCTGACACTGTACGTCGCGGCGATTTCAGGAGCCAGTTCGAAGGCCGCCCAGGTCCACTGTAGGCGAGGGCGAAGTCAAACCACGTTTTGGTAGTCAGGAGAGAAAGCGGGGCCCGGCCTCCATGTTGAATTCCTGGCCCCGCTTGGTCTCCTTCCGCAGGTTCACAGAAAGCTCTCGGCGAGCGCCTTGGTGTGCAGGGTCTTGGAATTCTCCCGGCCGCCGACTTTCCAGCGAACGACACAGGACGGCGTATTGTTCGCTGGGAAGTTCGCGACGGCATCCACGAGGAACTCATCGGCCTCGGTTGCGCTCGATCTTCTGGCGCCGTCTCAACTCATTGCTTAGCCGCGCTTGTCCAACCACCAGAGGTGGAGGGACCCATTGAAGTAGGCGGAGGATGTGCCACCCACCGGCACCCAGTTGCCCACCACCACCTGTCGCTGGTTCTGGCGGTCGATGTAGGCGATGTTGATGCGCTGTTCTCCGGTACCGGTGGTGCAGGTGCTGGCACCGTAGCCGCCCCATGTGTTCACGGTGCAGCTGTCGGGAATGGCGTGGGCCGGTGTGGCGGTGGTCAGCAGCAGGCCGACGGAGAGAAGGGCGGTGGTGGAGAAGGCTGCCGCTCGTTTCCTGGATTTCACGTGCACTTCCTCCGGTATTCTCGAAAGTCGTTCGCACAAACCTCGTTTAGGAAAGCTTCCTAAACAGAAGATACTTGTCCGGAGATCGGCGTCAAGAGGTGTCTCACCGGCGCCATGGACGTTGGGAAGACTCGCCTCACCAGAGGCAATGTGGAACGGCGGTTCTGGGTGTCGGGAAATCCGGCGTGAATGTGCTGTCCGCCCGCCCCCGCCCGACCGGTGAGCGGACGGCAGGCCGCCCCCTCAGCCGGTTCTCGCGGATCTCGAAGTCCATCGCACCCTGTTGCGACGACCGCTGGAACGGAAGTCAGGGCGGGGGCGCTGGTGCCGACGCCAGTGGTTGGTGTCGTCGGTCTGGCTGGGATGGACGATTTCGGGCAGTCCGCGGCGAGCTCGGTCAGGGTGCCGCGTTCGGCTTCGGCGGCGAATCGGTGATGCGTGGTTCGGCCGTCCGCTTTTCCCTCGGTGGGGTGCGGTTTTCGCACGCAAAAATGTGATCTGAATCACAGATAAGGTAGTTGGTATATTGTTTGTAATCTTTGTCTTGATTGCTGTGCAATGGAGAAATGGTCAAGGTTGATTGCCGTACTTGCGGTGCCCACGCCGAGTTTCCCGTCTCCCATGTGGAGGCGAACAACAAGCTGCTCAATCAGTGGTGGGACGACGCTCATGTCGGCTACGACGACGCCGATGAACATGAACAGGAGATCACTCGGGCCTCGAACAGGTCATGGGACTTCTGAGCCTGAGGTCTGAGGCTCTTCCGGGCGGTGAACGCCCCGCTGCTCATATGGCGGCGGGGTGCGCTACCCGTTCAACAGCGCCGCGGATCGCGGACTCCAGGTACCGGTGGCGCCACCTGTTGCTTCGGGGGGCGGAGCCAGGAGCCGGGCCACCTTCCACGCCTCGCAGCACGTCCTGACGTGTCCATTCGACTCGCCGCATGCGAGTCATGTCACCGAATAGGATCAGGCGGATTGCTCCCTGATGCTGTATCTTCGGCATATCTCACATGGCGAGGAGCTGCTGTGTCCTCCAACGAGCTGGTCATCCTCTTCGGTATCTCCTACGAGGCGATATTCGGCCTGCTCGCGGGCGTTGTCCTCGTCGTCTTCAGCGTTGGTTTCACCGCCGCGCTTATCCTCGTTCTTTTCGCCCTGTGTCGTCGGTTTTTCAAACGCGGACAAGGGCTTCGGTCCGGGAATGAACGCGCGGAGCATAACTTCGTGTTCGAGTGGCTGAAGTAGAGCTCCTGATCGCTGCGTTTGCCGTTTCGCCGGCGCACCAGGGCATGCATGCTTGAGCAGCACATCCATCCCATGCTCCGCCCGTTCGGCCCGTTGAGCCGGAGCGACACGGCCGCGTGCCGCAGGTCATCCGGCAGGGCTGCTGGCGGAGAGACGAACTCCTCGGGCGCGAGAGCGAAGGTCGGCGTCGTCTTCAGCGACATGTCCACGGTTCGCCTGCGCCGAAACCGGTCCGTGCATCCCGACACCCCTATCCAGGGGAGAGAACCGACGGTTGGCGGTACGCCCAACGATCTGTCTTCTCCCGACCAGGAAATACGGGCGTGCGTCGTCGGCTCTCCCGAGTCGGTTTTCCCTGGTGGCGGCCTTGCCGGCAGCTGGGCGCACCATACCGGTCACCGTCGGGGACATCGGCCGGCTCGTCCATCTGATCAGAAGTCGGCTCAAGCCCACGGTGTACCGTCCCGACCCCGCCCAACGGAGTCGTCGCCGCGACAGGCCTCACGCTCGACTCGCTGTGATCTCCGGTTTCTCCGCCGGTGGTCAGGAGACCCGGTTCCGTGTCCCGGAACCGGGCCTTCCACTTCGGCGGCGATCAGGAAACGCGGGCTGCCGGCGCGGTCCAGGTGTTGCACGCGGCCGGGGAGGCGGCGGCGAACCCCTTCCGCAGCCAGGCGACCCGATTCTTCCCGTTGCCGTGGCTGCGCTCCTTGTCGAACGCCTCGTCGCCGCTTTCCCGGTAAAGGTCCACAACCTCCTGCCAGTCCTCGTCCTGGTACTCCTGCGAGGCCCAGATACTGCGCATGAACGCCGCTCCCAGACAGTCGGCCTGCAGTTCGAAACGACGGCTCTGCGCCAGCGCTTGAGCTTTGGTGCGGGCCGGCATGTTCCAATAAGAGGCCGACATGCCGGTGAGATTCTGAACGTGATGGGCATATTCATGTGCGATGAGGTGCAGCGCCACCGGGTCGGCCGGATCCTCGATGGCGTATTCACCGATCAGGACCACCAACTGTCGCTTGTCGTCGCAGTAGCGGCCGGTGACGTTCTCGCCCCAAGCTGACCCGCACGCACGAGTGGGTTTTGCTATGAACCGGATTTTTGGATTCCTGAACGGTAATCCGACCTTCTTCAGCTGCGCGGACCATGAGGCGTTCAGGCAGTTCAGCATCGCGGTCAGGTGCTTTTTGGTGGCGGTGAAGCTGCCGGAGTCCTCCGGTTGGGTACCACAGGGCACCGTCAGCTTGCCGCTGCGGTACAGCGGGTTGCGGGTCAGCGCTTCGGTGCTGGTGGGGACAGGCACGCTGGCGGCGCCGGTACCAGCATGGGCGGTACCGGTAAGCAGTAAGCCGGCCAGAGCCCCGGCCAGCAGGAGGATACGGGGGATATGCACAGTGCCAAACTGTATAGAAGTGGTGATGCCCTCCAAAAGGCATTAATCCATGCCGGCCCGCCGGTGGTAGGGCGGTGGCGAATCAACCGCATGTGCTTCGTACGACCCGAACATGCCCTCATGGCGCGTCACGCCAGATCCTGATGGTCAGGGTCCATCCATCGACTTCGAGGCGACGAAAACCCATGGCGGACAATGAGGGTGCCCCTCGACGTTTCTTGCTGAAATTCCTCGGTTGGCCAAGGCGGCCGCCGAAGGGGCGGAACAGCGGATGGTGTGTGAAGTCCAGCGGCTCGGTACGGCCTGCTTGGCGAAGCCGGGTCTCCAGGTGCGTTTTATCGGTGGTGTTGGAACCGCTGCCACCGGAAGGCGCGAAGCCGTACCGTCCGGCGGTGTGGTCCGAGCGCCGACCGATCGAGGGCGCCTGGTGGTTCACGATGTGCGTCCGGTACGGCGCGCTGCTATAGAAGAGGCCATGGCCGACACCAGCGCACCTCCGAAGCGGATCGTGTGGCTGGTCCCGTTCGTTGTCAACGCCCTGTTCGGCTACCTGGCGCCTCTTCCGCTGGGGCTCGTCTGGTACTTCCTGGCCAACTACCCGTTGGCCGCCCTGGGCCTGACCGAACGGGACCCCACCGACAATGACGGAATCCTGCCGCACCTGATCCTGCTCGGCGGTGTGGGGATTTTCATCGCCCTGTGGGCGGCGCTCAATCTCGCGGTCCGGGCACTTTCGAGATTGCCCGCGAAGCCGTACTGGTCGGCCTCGGTGGCCCTGTTGCTCGGTCCGTTCGTCGTGATCGGGTTGTTTCCCGCCGCGTACGGCCTGTGGAAGACGCCGCTGGACTGGCTGTGATCCGGCGGCACCGCCTCAGCGGGGAGCCGTGACCGCTGTCCCGGCAGGGGTCAGCAGGAAGACCTTGGGGCTGAGGCGTTCCATGTCGCCGCGGCGTCCGTAGATGAGGCCCGCGGCGAAGTCCACGAACTGTTTCGCCTGGTCATCCGTCACCGCGGTGAGGTCCATCACGACCGGAATGCCCTTGCGAAAGTAGTGCCCCACGTACAGTGCCTCGCCGTAGTCGCGTGGACGCACCTTCTTGACGACGCTCGTCACGGTGCCGGGTGTGGCCAGGACCGAGGGGACCAGCAGGAAGATCTTGGGGCTGAGGCGTTCCATGTCGCCGCGGCGTCCGTAGATGAGGCCTGCGGCGAAGTCCACGAACTGTTCCGCCTCGTCGTCGGCGACCGCGGTGAGGTCCATCACGACGGGAATGCCGTCACGGAAGTACCGGCCCACGTGGCGGACGTCGTCGTAGGTGAGGGGACGAACTGTCTCAAGGATCACGAGGACAGTCTCCCTGAACCGGCGGGGACATCAAGGGCGCACGATCTACGGGTGGGAGACGGATTCGCCTCCTGTGCCATCTCACAGAAGTGGGGCCACGGGCTGGAACGACGCCGTGACGGCGCAGGCGCGCCGTCAGGTCAGGAGCAGGGTTTTGCCCAGGGCGTCGCGGGACTCGATCGCGGCGTGTGCGTCCGCGGCGTGCTCCAGGGGGAAGGTCTGGCCGATGACGGGTCTGATCCGGCCCGTGACCGCGGCCGACATCACCTGCTGGGCCCAGCCTCGCATCTTCGGGCCGAAGCCGAAGAGCTGCTCGACGCCGATCACCTTGATCCCGCGCTGTCGCGCCTGGGCGGAGTCGATGGCCGTGACCTCGCCGCTGGCGGCGCCGTGGATGGAGAAACGGCCACCGTCCGCCGTCAGCTCGAACGCGGTCCGGCCGATCTCCCCGCCGACCCCGTCGAACACCAGGTCGGGGCCCGCACCACCGGTCACCTCGCGCACCTGTTCCGCCCAGCCGGGGACGGAGTAGTCGACCACGGCGTCCGCGCCCAGCTCGCGAACCAGGTCCAGTTTCCGTGCGCCGCGCGCCGCCCCGACGACTCTGGCACCGGCCGCCCGGGCCAGCTGGGTCAGCAGGGTGCCGACACCGCCGCCCGCCGCCTCGACGAGCACCCACTCCCCGGGGAGGATCCCGGCCCCCTCGACCAGTCCGAACGCGGTGCTGCCGTCGGTGTGCAGGGCGGTGGCCTCGGGCAACCCCAACTCCTCGGGCACCGGGATCAGGTTCCCCACGTCGGCCACCGCGCGTTCGGCGAAGCCCCCGGTCATCCCGAGGTCGGAGATGACACGCCGCCCGGACCAGCTCGGATCCACGCCTTCTCCGACCGAGCTCACCCGTCCGGCGACCGTACCTCCCGGCACGTACGGCAGTGCGGGCCTGTTGTGCCACCTGTCGACACCGCGCCGGATCTGGGTCTCGACGAAGGTCACGCCCACGACGGACACCTCGACCACCACCTGGCCGGGGCCGGCGACCGGGTCCGGCGCCTCACCCGGGACCAATGCCTCGGGACCTCCGAAACGTGTCACCCGTACAACCCGCATGTCGACCACTCTCCCCGCACTCGGCTCGGTGCGGAGCAGTCTCCAACCTCGACTTGAGTTGAGGTCAACCCTGGCGGGCGGTCGGACGGACGCCGCGCGGTTCCAGGGCCGGTCATGGTGGGGACCCGGTGAACGGGGCCGGTCAGGATGTGGATTCTCTCGTCAGCCGCTGGACCCACCCGGACAGTCCGGCCAGCCACTCCGAGTCCGAATCCAGGTTGTGACCGCCGTCCAGCGAGATCAGGTCGGAGTCCCTCGACTGGCTTCCGGACGCCTTGGCCTTCAGGGCGTGCACGATGAGGTTGGCCTGCACGAAGCTTTCCAGCTCAGACCCGGAGAGCCCCTTCCCTGCTCCGGCCGTCTGCGCCTGCCGCGCGACCTCGTGGTCGTAGTAGGGGGCGAGAAGGACGAGACCGTCGCGGATTTCGATGACACGGCGGTAGTAGCTGCGATGAACGCTCTGCCATCGCAGCACCTCGCGCCACCGTGACGTCTTGCTCGCGGTCAGGGAGAGATCGGGGAACTCCTCGTGGAGAACGAGCCACAAGGGTTCCAGCTGTCGGTACAGGCCTCTGTGCCGGGCCCGGACGGGTATCTCCAGGATCATTCCTGCGGCCAGGGGGTAGCCGAGCCCCAGTGCGAAGCCGGCGATTCCGATTCCGACCAGCAGTAGATAACCGGTGTTCGGGATCTGCAGCAGAGGCGAGTCAACCGTCGTTCCCAAGCCCTGAAGCAGCAGGACGGCGATTTTGAGGAACGCTCCGGCGATAAGAAGGTGGAGCGAGGCGTGGAAGATTCTCATCCCGAGGCGCACGTGGCGGCCGGCCGCCGCACGAGTGTACTTCCTCACCAGCTCCAGCGACCTCGTGAGGGTGTACGTCATGTAGGCCAGAGCGGTGATGAGAAAGATTCTGGCCTGGAGGTCGTAACCGTTCCGGAGATCCGCGGGGGCCTCACGCACTGTAGGTGAGGCGATGAACCAGGTGGTCACGAGTACGCCGCACGTCAGTAGCAGAAGAACGCGTTCACGGCGCATACGGCGAATGGCGTTCTGCCCGTATATCGAATAGAAGAAAAATGCGAGCACAAAATATGTGCCCAGAAGTGTGATGAGGTTGACGAACAGCTTCGGAGCCCCGAGCTGTACGCCGTCGAGAGCCGTCCGGACGCCGGGGAGGTTCACGAAGACGGAAAGGAAGAGGCAGCCCACCCCGGCTGTGACGGCGCGCAGCGGAAGGTCCTCCGGGGCGCGGCGTACCTGGATGACCTTGATGGTCAGGATCGCGAAGACGACGAGGGTGATGACGGAGAGTACGAAGGAGATGCTCACAGCCATCCCTGATGGTTGACCAACGACGTGTTCAGTTGTTCTCCCTGAGGGGCGTTCTCGTCCAGAAGGAGAGAGTGCGTGGCTTTGAGGACGCTGGCCCATTCAAGGATGATGGTGGCGATGAGTTCGGCTTCCCTTTCGTGGTCCGTGTCGTAGCACGTCCGCCGTAGTACTCGCGTGGCGGGGGGAAACGAGCTCGACGTCTGCGGTTCCTGGCCGGCGATGTTCAGCTCGTCGCTTGGGTGGTCGGCGAAGATGTGGCCCAGTTCGTGCAGAATAATATGGTCCTGGTGGGGTGCGGAGGTCCTCTCCTGGTAGAAGATGTAGTCGGCTGATTCGGTCTGTACCCACAACCCCGAGGGGCCAGGTACCTCGAAAGGGTGGGGCACGAGCCTGACCGGTCGGTTGCGCCATTCGCCGAATCTTCTGCACAGGTCGGCGACGTCAAGCGGAGGGCGGATGTCGAGCTGTCGGAGCAGTTCGCGGCATCTTCGTCGCACTGTGCTTTCCCGCATATCGCTCCCCGTGTCCACCCTGTTTCCCGTGACCAATAAGAGGTGCCGTTCTCGTAGGTTCTGATGTTGGTTCTCCGACGGCTTCCACGAGAGTGCGGAGATGTTTTCCCGAAGCCCCTGACCAGGGCGGGAGGTTCGGGGCCGGGGCGGATTCTCCCGCCCGAACCTGGTCCGCGTACCGGTGGTCTCCTGCCTGTGTCCACCGGCGGGCGTCCTGGTGACGAAGCCGGGCCTTTCCCGGCCATGGTGATTGTCGCGGGCACCCGTGGTGTGAGTGGCACCGTCCGAAAGGCAGATTTTTTCCTTTCCGAAACTCGGATCGAGAGCAATGCCCGGCCTCTCCCACGCCTCGGCTGGAACGGCACCGACCAGCCGCACGATCATCTCCCCGTCATCTCCCCGTTGGGGAATACTCCCATGACATCGGTTCGGCGGTGGATTTCGTTGTTCAACTGCTCCTGAGAATTTTTGCCGAGCATCTGACGCCGGCGGCGAATCCCGATGGTCAGGTGAGTCCTGTGACCGACCCGTCCGCCGCCCCGTTCAACGCCATGGCAGGCGTCGTCGTCATAGGGTGAGGATTCCTGGTTTCCCGCAAGCGGTGGCGGCAAGGCGAACCACCGGTCCCGGCCCGTTGCAATGTTCCGGCGGCCGGGAGCTCACGAAGCCACGCAGGCGCGGGCCGCTGCTTTTCGCATGGGTCTTGTCCGTGCCGATCCAGGGGCCAGGTCATTCCGCTGGATGCGGACCTCGGCGCCTTCCTCATTGACGCAGAACTACACAGTGTGGGAGGAAGCCACTAGACTCCTCCAAGATCCGGTCCGGGAATCGCTGCTGACCACAGGTAAACGGGGAATTATGAACAGTCCGAGTACGGACCCGCGTGACATCAATGCCACGATGATCGAGAAGATCTTGCACATGCCCCTTCAGCCTTATCGTGAAGCGGCATACGCGTTGCGTGTCATCCAGACGCGAGGTCGTCACACCGGGCAGCCCCGCCGGACGCCTATCGCCGTTGTCCAGCTTTCCGGTGAACATTACCTGGTCGCGCCGAACAGGCAACGACAGTGGGTGAAAAATCTCCTCGCCTCTGGTGAGTGTCACGTTCACGGTGAGGAGAGGGGGCCGTCGCGAACTCTTCTTGTCGAAGGCGAGGAGGCGGCTCGGGTCATCAGAACGTATCTGTCCGTTCTGGACCTTCCCTTCGCGACCGAGGCGTTTCCGTTCGGCGCGGGCGACAGTCTGGAGACGATCGTTCCTCATACCGTGCGTACCGCTGTCTTCCGCCTCGAACCCGCCGAGGGAACGGGGGAGACGGCGTTCGATCCCGCGGTGGAGGTCTGAACCGCGCTTCGCCGGCCGGGGCCACGGGTGGACGGCCACCACGTGACCGTTCGGAGTTCCCGGGGGCATCCGAAGATCGCGTGATGGCTGTGGGTGGTGGTGTCGCTCCCGGCGGTTTACCGTCGGAACCCTGGTGCAACCGTCAACGACCATGCGGAAGGCGCGACGGCCTTCTGCTGTGACAACGGGATGTGTCGCTGACTACGGTTGGGCATCGGGTTCGGCCTCGGAGTCGAACGGCGGCAGGCCTTCCATCTCACGGATCACATTGACGATCTTGGTGAGACTCTCCACCCCCATCGACGACAGCCCCACGGCTCGCATCGCGACCTTGCGTATACCTACGTTCTGCATCGCGATTCGCAGCTCCAACTCGGCGTCGACTTTGGCGGCATAGGCTTCGTCGAAGAAGTACGCCAAGTCGACGCCGAAGAAATCGGCGATACCGGCCAGATGGGAGACCGAAAGGTCGTCGGTCTTGCCGGTCCGTATCCGCCAGAGTGTCGTGTGTGAGATCGGGGTGCCTCGCTCTGTGATCTCCCTGGCCACCTGTTCGTAGCTGTAAGAGGTCCCGTCTTGCTGAAGGACGGTCAGAAACAGGTGGTCAACTAGCTCCGCCAGTGGCTGGCGATAGGCCCTCGCAGACATGGCTCCCTCCGGTCGTAGTACTTGAGAGTGAGGCTTCTCGTAGCACTGGAAAGTGATGTCCCCCTCGGATGCCTCACGCAAGCTTGACACCGAATGTACCGCCGTGCAAACTTTCGATACGTTCATAACGTGCCAGATATGGAAATTTATTGGCATAACTGACGTGTTGGGGTGCGTGGCTGTTCGTTCCTGCATCCCGGAAGCTTGCTGATTCAGGCCGGCGTGCTGCCCCCTGGCGGCTGTGATCGGGGGATCCGTCGTCCGGCCGAACGAGATCGGGGCGAGGGGATTGTTCGGTGGGATGCCGTGACCGCTTCATCGACCAAACGCGACTGTTCCCGCACATGTACGCTGCGTGCCCGGTCGTCTACATGTCGGATGGGGCGTTTCTCCGCAGGGGCGTTTTTTAGGGGGTGCGGACGTGTGTGATCCAGGGCGGCCGCCTCACCGTTGCCGCGTTTTTCTTCGGACGGACTTGAAGGTGGATCTTGGGGGTGGCTCCGGTTCTCCCGGAACGGTTGCCGGCTCTGTGAGGCGATGCTGGAGATGCGTATTTCCTCGGAGGGGGCGGTGGGGGACAACCGGTGACGACATTGATCGGTTCCGCGGGCAGGGGAACGCGGGAGAAATCTCTCGGGACGGTGTCGGTCGCATGGCCCGCCGACGGTCGGCCCGGTCGCTGCCGATGATGCGGTGAACGTCGTACCGGTTCCGTGTGCCTTCCGGTGGATCTGATGTGCGGACGAGGTGGTCGGGGGTTCTCGTGCCCGACTCCCTGTCCGGGTGGCCGGGATGTGAGGGAAACGGTGTGACCGGGGGAATTCTCTCGACCTTCGCTATATCTCGATATACATTGATGTAATCGGCTGGAGAGCCTATGAGGTTCTGGGGATGCGCAAAGTTTCCTAATCCATTTGGGTTGTTTGCTGCAATGCAAAGGTGAGCTATGGCAACAGGCGCGACGGCTCCATTCCGTATCCTCGGCCCTATCGATCTGCACGACGGTGAAGTGCCTATTTCCATTTCACCCGGCAGGCAACCGATCATCCTCGGTGCTTTGCTGCTGCAGGCCAATCACATCGTCAGTACCGAGCACCTCATCGACGCCGTCTGGGGTGAGGACCCCCCGCCGAGCGCGCGCGGCCAGGTACAGATCTGCATTTCAGCACTGAGGCGGCTGCTGGCCCTCATCCCGGCCAAGGGAGAAATCATTCGGCGTTCGCCCGGATACTGTCTGCAGATATCGCTGGAAGACCTGGACTCCTACCGTTTCGAAACGATGGTGAGGGAGGCCGACCACCTGGCGCAGGTGGATGCCGCCGAGGCGGCGGCCACATTACGGCAGGCGCTCTCCCTGTGGCGCGGCCCCGCTCTCGGCGGTGCCGTCAGCCGCCTGCTGGAGGGCAAGGCGCTGCGGCTGGACGAGGCCCGGCAGGCCGCGCTGGAGTGCTGCATAGACATCGAGCTGAGCCTGGGCAGGCATCGTGAACTGGTCGGTGAGCTGACCGATCTGGTGGAGCACACCCCGCTGCGTGAACGGCTGCGCGGTCAGCTCATGCTCGCCCTGCACAGGTCGGGACGGCAGGCCGACGCGCTGGAGGTCTACCGCATGGGGCGAGCCCTGCTGGTGGGCGAACTCGGCCTGGAACCGGGGGAGAAGCTGCAGCGGCTGGAGGCGGCCATCCTCCAGGGCGACGACTCGCTGCTGCTCGCCGATTCGGGAAGGGAGGCCGTCACGCTCACACCGGATCAGCCGGCGCCCTCCCTGCGGATTCCCCCGCACCAACTGCCCGCCGACATCCAGGACTTCACCGGCCACGACGACCTGGTGGACGCGGCCGAGGAGTTCCTGCGCGTCAGTGGCAACACCGCGACGCCGGTCGTGGTGATCACCGGCAAGGCCGGTGCCGGAAAGAGCTGCCTGGCCGTACACGTCGCGCACCGTCTCGCGAAGGTCTTCCCCGAGGGCCAGCTCTACCGGGACATGCGAGGCAGTCAGCAGCAGAACGCGCCCGTGGCGGACGTGCTCGGCACCTTCCTGCGCTCGCTGGGGATCCACGGCCCCGCCGTACCCGGGAGCGTGGAGGAGCGGATCGCCATGTACCGCAGTCTGCTGGCCGACAAGCGGATGCTGGTGGTCCTTGAGGACGTGGTCAGCGAGACCCAGGTGATGCCGCTGCTTCCCGGCAGCGGCGGCTGCGCCGTCATCATCACCAGCCGGGCCCGCCTGACCGGCCTGCCCGGCGCGCTGCAGCTTGAGGTGGACGTCATGGAGGAGGCCAGCTCCCTGGCGCTCATCGCCAAGGTCATCGGAGCCGACCGGGTGGCGGCCGAGCCGAACGCCGCCTCCGCCCTGACCCACATGACCGGAGGGTTGCCGCTCGCCCTGCGGATCGTGGCGGCCCGGCTGGCCGCCCGCCCCCACTGGTCGCTGGCCTCGATGGTGCGAAGGCTGACCGACGAACGGTATCGCCTCGACGAACTGGCCCATGGTGAGATGGTCGTCAGGAAGAGCCTGTCACTCACCTACGACGGGATGGGTGAGACGGCCCGTCGGCTGCTGGACCTGCTCGGCCTGGCGGAAGGCGAGACGATTCCCTACTGGTTCGCCGCGGCCGTACTCGACGGCGAGACGTATCGGGCCATGGACCGCCTTGAGGAGCTCGTCGACGCCCGGCTGCTGGACGTGGCGGGCATCGACGGCGGTGGTTACCCGCGCTACAAGTTCCACGGCCTCATCCGCGCCTTCTCACGGGAGAGGTTGGACGAGCACGAGGACGACATGGGCAAGACGGCCGCTCTCGAACGCGTGCTGGGCTGCTGGATGCACCTCGCGGAGGAGGCGCATCGGCGGCTGTACGGCGGTGACTACACCCTGCTGCACGGGGACGCGCCGCGCTGGAGGTTGCCCGAGGACCAGCTCGACCGCCTCCTGACGCGTCCCCTCGACTGGCTGGAGCAGGAACGGGCCAATCTCTGCGCGGCGGTGGTCCTGGCCGGAGAACACGGTCTGGTCGAGGTGTGCTGGGACCTGACGGTCACCTTGGTCACCCTCTTCGAGACACGCAGCTACTTCGAGGACTGGCAGGACACTCACGAGAGCGCCCTCAGCGCCGCTCGGCTGGCCGGTAACGAGCGAGGCATGGCGGCGCTCATGTGTTCACTCGGCTCGATGCACCTCAACCAGCAGAGGCCGGCCCTGGCACGGCCCCTGCTGGAGCTGGCCTTCACCCGGTTCCAGGAGCTCGGGGAGACGCACGGAATGGCGCTGGCGTTGCGGAACCTCGCGATGCTCGAATACCGCCAGGGCTCACCGGACAGGGCCGAACACCTGTACAGGCAGGCGCTCACCGGTTTCCAGCAGGTCGGCGACCTGGTCGGGGAGGCCCACGTCCTGGCCAAGCTCGCCCAGATCGAACTCGACGGGCGACGGTACGCGGAGGCGGAGGCGCAGCTGGGCCATGCGCTGAACATCGCCAGGCAGACGGGCAGTCTCCGGGTGGAGGCCCAGGTGATGCACAAGCTCGGCAAGGCGCATCTTCTGAGCGCGAACTACAAGCAGGCCGAAGAGGTGGGGAGCGCCGTTCTGCGAATGGTGCGGGAGAACAGCGACATCATCGGCGAGAGCTACGCCCTGCACAGTCTCGGCGTCGTCTACGGTCATCGCCGGAAGTTCGATCTGAGCGAGCGGGCCCTGCGTCACGCGGCTGAGATCCGGGAAAGCGTCATGGACGATCTCGGCGCGGCTCAGATACGGCTCGACCTGGCTCGGGTCCTGGCCGTCCAGGGAGACGTCGTCCAGGCGCGGGAGCTGGCGGAGAAGGCTCAGGCGCTGTTCCAGGAACGGGAGGTGACGCAGTGGACAAGGGAGGCCGGGAGGATCATCGCGGATCTCGTCGTCCGAGAGCGAAGTGGAAGGCTCGCTGAGAGATGAACAGGCCGCAGCCAGAAACGGTGAACACGTCGGCGAAACCCGTCTGTTCGCCGGCGGTCGCCTCCGTCGTGCTGCCGATGACGACGACGTGCTCTCCGCAGGCCGAGACCATGATCCTGCTCACCGAGTAACGGCGGAGACCGGCGTGCCGCTGGTGGTAGCGTTCCAGTTCCTCTCTTCCGTAGATGGTCAGCTCCGGGCGGTGCAACACGGCGTCCTTCTCGAAGAGAGAGGTGTAGGCGTCGATGTCACCGGAATTGAGATACTCGTAGCTCAGCTGGGCGTGGTCGGCGGCCATGGTCGCCAGGTGGGCGCTACGGACGCTTCCAGGGGGCTGTTCGTCGTGCGGCACGAGGGTCAGCCCAGCAGGTTTCGCCGGGCCAGGTAGGCGACGGTGACGCAGTGTTCCGTCACCCGGCCGCCGAGTGCCTCCGCGGTGGCCTCGATGTCCCGCAGAAGGGCGTCCCTGACCGGTTCGGAGAGTTCCCGGACTGCGGCGAAGGTGGCGTACAGCCGGGAGAGCTCCTGGGCCGACATCGTCATCGGCCACTGGATCACCTCCGTCCGGATGCCCTCGAAGGAGGCGGTGCCCAACGCTTCGATCCAGACATCACGGTCGAACGGTCCGACAACATCCAGGACTCCCGCAGGGCGGTGGTGGCGAAGAACGGCGTTGAGCGCGCTGCGGAAAGGAGTGGGCCTTGCCGGGTTTCCGTAGACGGTCCACCACGCCGCGATCCAGCCGCCGGGACGAAGCAGGCACGCGATCCTCCGCAGAGCGGTGGACCTGTCCAGCCAGTGCAGGCTTGAGGCGCACACCACAAGGTCGAAGCCCCCGCTGAGGTCGGGGAGCGCGTCGAAGTCACCTTCGATCACGGTGAGCGGCCGGTCGTGGAACTCGGCACGGAGCCGGGCCGCGAAGTCGGCCCCCAGTTCCACGGCGCAGACATCGGCGCCCCGGTCCAGCAGTTCCCGGGTGGCCTGTCCGCTGCCCGCGCCGATCTCCAGGACCTTGGCGCCGGGGCGCAGTGCGCCGGCCTCCTCAAGAAGCCGGTAGGCGCGGGTGGGGTAGCCGGGCCGCGATGAACGGTAGCCGTCCGCGTCCTTGTTGAAAAGCTCGCGACGCCGTACGCGATTGTCAGTATTCATAATGAAAAATCCCTCATGTCTTTTTTGCCCCTTCTAGGGAGAGCACAGAAGGCACCTCTTCCGGGGCCACCAGCCGCAACAGGGACAGGCAGGCTCCGGCCCTTCCGGTGAGCAGCCCGGGAAAACGGCCGCCGTGCGCGTGTGCGACGACGGCGCCGCTCGCCACGAGATCCCGCCTCATCCGCCGGTACGGCTCTCGCCCCAGCCGGGGGAGGCGTTCGGCTGTGAGCTGGAGGAACTCCAGACCACCAAGCCCCCCGTGGCAGAGACCGTGGTCGGCGGGCGGGTTTTTCCTCGTGACCACGGGCAGGGCTCCGGCCACCTCTTCGACGAACGCCGGGGAGGGCCGCAGGCGGTGGGCGAGCAGCCGGGAGACTCCCGTTCCCGCGGCGCCACTGCACCAGTGAGGCTCAGAGGCCGTCATGCCCCGGCCGGAGGCCAGGGCTTGGAGTCCCGCCTCCTCTGCTCCGGCATCCTTCAGGGCCCGGCCGGACCTGAGCAGCGCCCAGCCGATTCCGGCCCTCCCGTTGGCGAAGCCGTCGTCCACGTCATCCCACGGAGAGCCCGTCAGCCGCTCGACGCAGAGGGCGATCGCCGGCTTCAGCCCGGAGAGGCCATGTCGTTCGTAGAGGTCGCAGGCCACCACGGCCGCCCCGGCCAGCCCCGAGACCAGGCCGGGTTCCCACCGCTCACCGATGTTCCTGATGAAGAGCGGGGTCCAGCGGTCGATGACGTCGAGGTGGGTCTCGTCGGCGGTCAGCACCGCCAGGTGCGCCAGGACGTAGAACGTACCCGCCATTCCCGTGTACGCGCCGACCAGCCGTTCGTTCCGCAGTTCGGCGAGAACCGGACGCATGCTCCGTGACGCCAGCCCAAGATAACGATCATCCCCGTACACCTTCGCCGCGTAGCCAAACATGAGGGCCATACCGGACAGCCCGTCGTACAGCCTTGTGGGAAGTGCCCCATAGGTGCGTGGCTCGTCGCTCGCGCTGTCTCCGGCCAGACCGATCCAGGTACAGTCCGTTCTTCCGAGGATCGCCTCGTCGGCCAGCGCGTCGACGGCCTCACGGGTGCTGTCCCGCAGGCTCCTCCGCCCGGAAGCCGGGCGGGAGGAGGCGAGGACGGAGGGGGGCGAGGAGTGCGGCAGGGTGCTGAGAGCGGAGGTCAGGATGTCCAGCTGGGCGGCACGGTCCTCGGCGCCGAACATCCGCAGCCTGCGCTCGACCGCCTCACAGCCCGTCTCGTGGAAGAAGCCGTCGATCTCGCCGTCCTCCCCGAAACGGAGCGAGGTCGACGAGGCGCTGGTGAAGAAGCGGGGAACGTCCCCGGCCAGCAACTGGCCTCGCTCCGCCTCGGCCAGCAACCGGTCCCGCTCCCCCTCGGCCGGTTCGGGCCAGAGCTCCCCCGTCTCCAGGGGCTCTCGAAAACGACGAGGATGATGGAGCTCGCCCAACAGCACGCCGTAGACCTGGGTCGGCCGGGGCAGATAGCGGATCTCGGCGTCGCGGAACCGGCGGACCAGCGCGAGGAAGGCGGGCTTGTTCGCCGCGATGGCGTCGTAGGCGTCCAGGAATCCCCGGACGACATCGGGGACGTGGGCCGCGGGCTGAACCCGCCCGTGGTTCAGGAAGGGAAGGTTCCCGGTCTTCTCCAGGGTCGCGGGTATCAGCCCTGTCCGCATCACGTCGGTGAACGGCGCGACCAGGGCGAGCCTTCTCAGCGACCTCGGACCGCCCAGTCCACCGCCTATCGCACTGGTTTCCAGGGGGAGCTGCCGTCCGGGGACCATCGCGGTGGCCAGGACGCTTCGGGAGAGCGACGCGAAGGCCCTGTCCGCGGCGGAGTCCGCGACGGCCGAGGAGGAGGGCGAGGGCTGGAGAACGGTTTCGAGATCGATCGGAACGGGGAACTCGCCCGCCGCCCTGAGGTTCTCCATGTGGATGTCGGTGGCGGCCAGACAGGTCAGCAGCGCGGTGCAGGAGCCGATCCGGCGGTAGAACCTGCTGATTGCCTCGCGACCGGAGGCGGGACTGTGACCGATGAACTCGCACCAGCCGTACCGGCCCCGGTTGATGACCCGCATCGCCCGTAGTTCGGCCCTGTCGCCGTGGTCGCCGAGACCGTTCAGGTCGTTGAGCAACGTGACGGCCTGGCCGTACAGCTCCTCGGCGTCGAGTGGCCGGGGCTTGTAGATGACCCGGACTCCGCCGTGGAAGGCCACCTCTGTGACGGATCGGCCGCCGTTGTGCGGATCCCCGAGGCCGCAGCGGAGCGCGTCGACCGTCGTCGTGCCCTCCGATATCCATCCATGCCGCCGAAGCAGAGGAAGATCGGTGGTGAGCCGGGAGAGCAGCTCCAGGGAGTTCGTCAGCCAGTTCTCTGCATGGCTCAGCAGAGCCCGGCCGAGCCCGGGGTACCTGCCGGAAAGAGCGGCGAGGTAGGACGGGTCACCCAGCAGGTGGTCGTTGTAATGGCGATATCTGTCCTCGGGAGTCTCTCCGGTGAGCAGCCCGCCGGTCCGTGACTCGTTGAGCTCGAAGATCAGAGTCTGGTGGCTGACGGAGACCAGGCCGTCGATCAGGTTCGCCGTCAGGGAGTCCCAGGCGTCCTCGGTGAGGACGTCCTCGAAGGCCGCGGCCTTCGCTCTCAGGAGGCTTCGGTGACGGTCGGCGAACCTTTCCACCAGCCCGCCGAAAGGGACCTGGTCGTAACGGGTTCCGTAGAGCCTCACCGGGACCTTCACCCGGACAGGGCCGGCGGGGCGTGAGCGTATCTCGTCGATCACGGCATTCCTCAGGCGCGCCGGCCGGAAAGGAGCTGGCTGCCGACGAGTTCCCGATAGAAGCCGTCCGCCGCCAGCAGTTCCTCGTGGGTTCCGCTGGCACGCACCCGCCCGCCCTCCAACACCACGATGCGGTCGGCCCCCACCACGGTGGAGAGCCGATGGGCGATCATGACGACCGTGGTCGTCTTCGCCACGGCGGTCATCGTCTCCCGCAGCGCGAGCTCGTTGGCCGCGTCGAGCTGGGAGGTCGCCTCGTCCATCAGCAGGATCCGCGGACGACGCAGCAGGGCACGTGCGATGGCTATCCGCTGACGCTGTCCACCGGAGAGCGTCGTGCCCCGGTGGCCGATCCGCGTTTCGAGACCGTCGGGCAGGTTCGCGACGAACTCGGTGAGCCTCGTCCTGGCCAGCGCGTGTTCCAGCTCCTGTTCGGAGACCTCCTGCGTGGCGTAACACAGGTTTTCCCTGAGCGTGCCGGCCAGAACGGGGGCGTCCTGCTCGACGTAACCGATCTGCTGACGCAGTTCGGCCAGCGGCCACTGCCGCACGTCCTTGCCGTCGAGCGTGACGATCCCCGACGACGGCTCGTAGAAGCGCTCCAGCAGGGAGAAGAGGGTGGTCTTTCCGGCGCCGGACGCGCCCACGACCGCCGTGACCTCGCCGCTGGCGACGGTGAAGCTGACCTCGCGCAGGACGGGCTCCTCGCCGTAGCCGAAGGAGACCTTCTGGAAGGCGGCCGTGGCCTGCCGGTAGACGGGCTTGTCCACCGTGGCCGTGGGCCGCCCCTCCGCCTCGACCGGCAGGTCCTCCACTTCGCGCATGCGACGTACGGCGGCTAGGCCCACCTGCATCTCCGTGGCGCCCTGCACGAGGGTCGCGATCGGCTGGCCCAGGTTGAACAGGTACAGCAGAAACGCCACCAGCGAGGACACGGAGAGATCACCGGACGCGACCCGGGCGGCCCCGGCCCCGAGCACGGTGAGGAAGGCCACCTGGATGGCGAGCCCCGAGGAGACCCGGGCGAGCGCGGCCCACTTCGCCGCGCCGACGGTATGCCGCCACGCCTGGTCGACGGCGGTTCCCAGCCGGGATATCTCGGCGCTCTCCATACCGCTCGCCTTCACGGTGCGGAAGGCGCCGAGCGCCCGTTCCAGAGCCGTCGTGATCTCTCCGACCGACTGCTGCACACCCTGCTGGGCGCGCGAGATCCTGGGCATGGCCAGGCCGACCACTCCCAGAATGAGGATCAGGATGCCCGCGGTGACGGCGAGCAGCGGAAGGTCGAGCAGGGCCATCAGCGTGATGCCGCCGACGAGCATGAGGGCGCCGCTGAGCGGCTCAACCAGGGCTTGCGAGGCGGCGCCGCTCAGAAGCGTCGTGTCGGAGGTCACCCGTGAGATCAGGTCGCCGGGGCGGTCCAGCGCGTCGACCCGTAAACGCATGATCCTCGTGATGAGGTTGCCACGGGCGCGGCACACGACGGACGCCGCCACCCGTTCCAGCAGGTAGGTGCCCCATGCGGCGCAGAGCGCACTGAGGACGACGAGCCCGACGAGTGCCAGCACCGGGCTCCACGACGTCCCTCCCACGCCGATCGCATCGATGACCTGCTTGGCGACCAGTGGCTGGGCGAGTCCGGCCGCGGTTCCCACGAGGTTCAGGGCACCGCCCGCCAGGAGCGGTCCGCGGTGTGGAAGGCTGTGGCTCGCCAGGAGCCGCCAGGCGGGCAGGCGTGTCCGGATGTCTCCCGTCGTGGCGTTCATCAGCCCATCTCGAATCGGTTGAGGCTTCTCATCGCCGTACGCGAGGCCACCAGGCATCCGGCGACGGCGGTGACCAGCCCGACCAGCCCGAAGGTGGCGAGGGTGCCCACGGGCATCGCCCGTACGGCCGCCGCGACGTCTCCGCCCGCCATGAGGAAGGCCATCCACGCGGTCGCCATCACCCCCAGCAACCAGGCGGGGACGACCGTCAGCACCATCTCGTAGACGACCATCACGATGATCTGCCGCGGGGCCGCGCTGATCTGGCGGAAGGAGTTGAACTCCCCGGCGCGGTCCACCGCGCTCAGCACCAGCGCGCTGACCGCGGCCAACAGGAGGAAGCCGCCCACCAGAACCACGGCGAGGATGCCGATGCTGGAGGTGCCGGCCGCGCGCTCCGCCACGTACCGCTGACGGAACTCCCCCGTCGACTCCACCTTGACCAGTCCGCTCCCTCCGGCGACGTCGTGGAGTCGCGACTGCGCGGCGGGTTCGGCCTGGACCAGGATCCGGTTGTAGGCGGGCGTGGCCACATGGCCCGAGAGGGCACGGCCGGGCAGCAGCAGACCCTCCTGGCCGCCCTTGTCCAGGCCGAAGACGGCCGTGACCGGCAGGACGACCGGGGACGACGCGCCCGTGATGCGTACCTCCACCCGGTCTCCGAGCGAGATGCCACGCTGCTGCGCGTAGGAGTGGCCCACGGCGACTCCCTCGTCGGAGAGTCTGCCCTGCTGGATCTGGAGGTCGAGCAGCCCGTCGACCTTGCCGGTGGTCACGGTCGCGTAGGTGGCGGCGGTGTCCTGGATCCCCCCGGCCGATCCCGTGCGTACGGGCGTGGCCTGAGCCCAGGCGTCCCACAGGCCGACGGTGGCCGTGACACCGGCGATGCCCGCCACCTCCTGCCGGGTCTTCTCACTGAGCCCGATGTAGGCGTCGCGGATCAGCGGCGTCCTGAGGATGTAGTCCGCGCTGATCCGCTCCGCCGCCTCCTCCGTCGTGCTGAGCGTGTAGAGCGGGAGGCTGCTCAGGGCCCACCCCGCGATCGCCACTCCCACAGCGAGCGGTGCCACGACCCCCGCGTACCGGCGGTGCTGGAACCGTACGTTCGCGGCGGCCAGATAGCCGCTGACCGAGGAGAGCGCGGTGATGGGGGCACGGCTGGCCCGGGCCAGTCCGTAGACCACCCAGGAACCGATGAACCCGATGCCGACCATGACCAGCCCGCTCGCCAGCACGCCGTAGACGCCACGCAGGGCGGGCGGCATCAGACCGGTCATGCCAAGGACCTGGACGGTGCCCGCGCCGGCCAGCGCCAGGACACCCACCACGATCTTGAGAGTGCTCTTCCCGGTCTGCTCGGTCACCGCGACGGAGTCGGCAAGAGCCTCCGCGGGCCTGATTCTCAACGCGGTGCGTGCCGTCAGCCAGGCGGCCACCTGGCCGGCCAGGATGGTGGCGACGAGGGCCAGGACCATCGGCTGCGCGCTGTAGCTCACCCGGAACGCCGGGTTGAAGATCTCCCTGGAACGCAGGGCGACGACGAGCAGTTCGGCCATCCCCAGCCCCAGGACACCTCCGACGACTCCGCCGACCAGCGTGAGGATCAGTGCCTCCGCGTGGCAGAGGGACCTGACCTGTCCCGGGGTGGCGCCGACCGCCCTGAGCAGGGCGAGCTGCCGGGAACGGCGGCGGATCGACGTGATCAGCGCGCCGCTGATCACGGTGATGGCCATGAGGGCGACGATCGCGGTCAGCATGCTCATGGTCTGCCCGGTCGCCCGGTCGTCGGGCAGGCTTCCCTCCAGTACGCCGCGGTCGGCTCCCGCGGCCACGCGCAGGGTCGGCAGCCCCGCCGGTCCCGGGGCGTCACCCCGGACCGTCTGGCTCAGCAGGGATTCGACCTCCGCCGCGACCGTCGCGGGGCTGAACCCGGAGTTGACGGAGATCCCCAGCGCGTCCACCCGTCCGGCGCCGCGTCCGGCCAGCTCGGCGGCGCGCTCGTCGGCGAAGAAGAGCGTGCGCTGGTAGGGCAGCGGCCCTGTTGAGGATCCGGGCTCCGCCGTCCCGGCCAGCCGGTAGGTACGGCTCGCGCCGGCCACGAGCACCGGCACCGGCTGTCCGAGAGACACCCCGGCCGCCTCGGCCAGCTCCCGGTCCAGCACCACCTCGTCGGGGCCGGCGGGCCACCGGCCCTCACGGAGAGCGAAGGGGGTGAGTTTCGCGCTCGCCGCGGCGTGACCGAACTGCGCGATTCTCGTGAGCGGAAGCACCGGCTGCCCGCGCCTGTCCAGCACGATCGCGGTGAACGTCAGCTCCGGCACGACCTCGCGGACGGAGGAAAGCCCCCGGACCCGCTTGACCGCTTCCTGGGTGAACAGCCCCGTGCCCCCTCCCGCCACGACGGGGACGGCCGAGTACCGTTCGACCGGTGCCTCCGCGTGCGTCGCCGAGTACTGGATGACGGCGAACGCGTTGATCAGGCCGGACCCGATGGCGATCATCAGGAACGCCCCGAGCAGCACGCCCGGCTGACGCCGCAGCGTGCTCCATGCGATGGACAGCATCAGTCCTCACCTGCCAGACGCGTCATGGTGGCGGCCACCCGCTCGGGGGTGGGCGCCGTCATGACGTCGACGATCCTTCCGTCCACGAGGAAGAGCACCTGGTCGGCGTGGGCGGCGGCGACCGGATCGTGGGTCACCATGATCACGGTCTGGGCGAGTTCGGTGACGGCGTCGCGCAGCACCGACAGCACCGCCTTGCTTGAGGCCTTGTCCAGGGCACCGGTCGGTTCGTCGGCGCAGAGGACGCGTGGCTTGGTGATCAACGCCCGGCAGATGGCCACCCGCTGCTGCTGCCCGCCGGACAGCTCGTGCGGCCGGTGGCTCAGGCGGTTGGCGATGCCGGCGCGACTGGCGAGTTCGTTCATCCAGGCCTGGTCCGTGGCACGGTGCGCCAGCCGGAGGGGGAGCGTGATGTTCTCGGCGGCGGTGAGCGCCGGGATCAGGTTGAAGGCCTGGAAGACGAAGCCGATCAGGTCACGGCGGATGGTCGCCAGCTTCTTCTCCGACATCCCGTTGAGGCGGTGCTCGCCGAGGAGAACCGAGCCGTCGGTGGGTTCGAGCAGTCCCGCCACGCACTGCAGCAAGGTCGTCTTGCCGGAGCCCGAGGGCCCCATCACCGCGGTGAAGGAGCCCGGCGTGAAGGACCACGTCACGTTCTTCAGCGCGGTGACGGTGGTCTCGTTCGCGCCGTAGACGTGACTCACCTGCTCCAGACCCACGGCGGATGAGAGCCGCTGTTCCACGGAGGTCTTCTGCACAGTCATGAGCGGACCGACACTTTCATGGTGATGAAGAAATGAATGATCTCGTCGGGGTTCTCACCGATGGGCTCCCCCTCCGCCTCGACCCACGCGTGGGCCTCGAAGGGGTGGGTGCTCACACCCGCGCACCAGTCCGGCCAGCTGCCCGCCGCCCGGCACATGAGGGCGATCGCGATGGATCGTTCGAGGCAGCGCGGGCCACCGTGCCTGAGGCTCAGGCCCACGATCGCGTTTCTGGCCCGCTCCGCCTCCTCCGCGGTCGCCGCCCTGGCCCCTTTGCTCAGGGAGCGGAGTACGGCGTGCAACCGGTAGGGGGCGCAACGGGCCAACGGCCAGGCCAGGAGGATGGCGGCCAGCACGACGGGGCGTAGCCGCCAGGGGGGCGCGGTGGCCTGCTGAAGCGCCACCATCTTGGGACTCACCGGGTCACCAGCTTGGCCGCGGCCAGCTTCTCGATCATCTGCTGGACGTCGTCGGCGGCCCGGTCCGCCGCGTCCGGGTACCGTTCACGCAGCACCGCGACCGCCGATTCGAGGTCCCCCTCGGCCATGAGGCACTTCAGCACGATCGCCGCGGTGTCGTTGGTCTGCCAGTATCTGCCGCGGCGGTTGTCCAGAAGGACCGCCCCGGTGTCGGTTTCGGTGAACGTCACATGCGCGGGCAGACGCCAGGCCATCACGGTGCTCCTTCACGGTCGGCTGTGGATCGAAGCCAGAGTTCGACACCCAGCGTGGAGTCGAACGGCATGAACGGCCGTGCGTCCGCGTGCTCTCCGAAGAGGACCGGGCGGATCGCCTCAGGGTCGATGAGACCCATCCTGGCCAGGTGTGAGTCCTCGCACATGGCCCAGAGCTCGTGCCGGTGCCGGCGCAACCCCTCGTAGAAGTCGGTGCTTCCGTCGGCCTTGGTCTGGCGGTCGAGGACATGGGGGACCAGCCCTCGCATCGCGGTGGCGAGGACGGGTTTCATGTGGGTGGGCGAGATCCGGTCCTCAAGGCGGATGGAGAGCGCAGCCTCAAGGACACGGTCATCGGTGTACGGAGCCTCCAGCAGGATGCCGAACTGCTCCGCGATCCGGGAGACTCCGCGGATGATCCAGCCGTTCGCCTGTACGGCGCGGATCATCTCGTGCTGGACCGGCAGGGGGGAGAACGGTTCGGGGCCCGCGGCCGCCGCCTCGCGGATCAACCTGCGCGCGGTCAGCACGGCCTCCTCGGTCGCCCAGGGTGGCATGCGGAGGGACGGTTCCCACCCGGTCTCGTATCCCCAGACCCGCTGGTCGGTGAGCTGGTCGGTGCTCCTGGCCAGCCAGCGGGCGTAGGGCTTGATGGCGGACATCTGGCGCACCGTGGTGGCCAGGCTCCAGCGATATCGTGACGCGGCGGCCCTGATGTGTTGCATGGACCGTCGCGGTTGTTGGCGTGACAGAGAGTGCAGGCAGGTGGTGGTGGCGAAGAACAGCTCGTCGCCCCCCGTTCCCTGCATGTGTCGGGTGGCACCGGTTTCGGCGGCCAGCCGCAGCACGTGCTCGATGCGCGCGCGGGGGCGGGCCAGAGGAGCAGGCCCCTCAAGGTCGAGCCGGGCCTCGGCCAAAGGGGAGTACAGGGCGGGGCCTGTGCCGCGCGGTACGGTCAGATGCCGGGCGTGCGGCAGGTCGGTTCTGCAGAGGTCGGTCCAGTGCTTGTCGTCGTTCAGGCTGCCCGAGGCCTCGTAGTGGACGGTGACCAACTCGCTGCTCTTCCCGGCGGCGAGGAAACACAGGCTGGTGGAGTCCACTCCGCCGGAGAAGTCCGAGCTGAGGACGCCGGTTCCCCGGCTTCTGGCCGTGACCGCGGCGTCCAGGGCCTCGCGGACCTTCACCGCTCCCTCGGCCAGCGGGACCGTGGGCTCGGGAGGCGTCCACCAGGGCACCTGGCGATCGGCGCCGTTGGCGGAGATCTCCAGGTAGCACCCCGGGGTCAGGGCGCGGACGCCCTTCCACATGCTCACCTCGTTCAACGGCCACGGCGCTCCGAACGGGGTGAGCAGGTGCAGCGCCAGACGTTCCTCGTCGATCCCGGCCCCCGTGAGCTCGGCCAGACTCTGCGGGCGATCCGCGGCGACGGTGACGCCCATGACGGTGCCGTAGAAGATCTGCCGGGCGGTCGAGATGCTGCCCTGTGCCCTCACCGTGCCGTTCACGGAGCCGATCAGGTGGAACGACCCCGCGATCGAGCTCGCCAGGGCGTCGAGGTCACGTATGGAGCGGACCCGGCGGAGCCGTTCGGCCAGGGCGGTCTCGGTGATGTCCACCGTTCCCAGAAGGGCGACCCTGGCGTGTGCCGACTCAGCCTGGACGATGTCGAAGTCGGGCCACTGGCCCAGAAGCCACGGTCGGCCGGAACGATGCGTCAACACTTTCTCGCCGAGCGCGGTGGGAAGGATACTCCTGATCCTGTCCGCTTCCGGATTGTCGGGAAAAATGATGAATTTCATCCCGGCCTCCTTTTCCGTGTTGGAGACGGTGTCCGGCGGCGCCGCCGCCGGACACCGTCGCGGCTAGTTACTCTTCGAATTAGTCGAAGTAGTAGCCCCAGATGCTGTCGGCCCACTTGCCGCGGTTGGTGAGCTGGGTGAGCTCGGAGAAGTCGCCAACCTCGACCAGAGCCGGAACCTCGTAGACGAAGGTCTTCTCGTTCATGTTTCTTCCTTTCGAAAACGCGTTTCGCGTGTTTTTTAGTTTTAATGGCCGGGGCGTTTTTTGTTTCGCCCCGTCCTTGCTGACATGTGAAACTCTCGCAGGCCCCGTTTCCCGCACGCTTCCTCGTCACTTCTTCGCCCGGCAGACGGCACCCGAGGGCAGGGTGAGGTCGGTCAGGTAGCGCACCGCGTGCTCGACCACGCAGTGGGCGCCCGGCATTCCGCCCAGGTAGATGACGTGACCCGGGCCGTCGTAGCGCACGGTCGCCGAGCCCGGGATGTGCCTGAGCAGGCGGCGGGTCGGCGTGTAGTCGCCCGGGTGGGTTCCCGCTCCGAGGAAGGGGGGAAGCCTCCTCGCGGGCAGTGGCCGGGGCGGATTGGCAAGGGGGACGGTCCAACCGGTACACGCCAGGTTGGGATAGGACAGGGCACCGAAGTCGGGGGAGAGCCGTTCGAGAAGCCCACGGTTTCCGCGGAGGGCCGGGTAACCGGTCCTGCCCCAGAGGCCGTCCGGGCACTGCAGGGCGAGAACCACCGGCCTGGTCCAGTGCCGCAGGTTTCCGAGACTCGGCATCGCGAACCCCGAGGCGTCCCCCCGCAGGGCTCCCCGTACGGACGCCGCGAAGGCACGCCAGGAGCTGTCTCCGGCGACACCGGGCAGCAGGAGGACGGGAGCGGAGATCCTGAGGTGCCAGCCGGTGAGCTTGCGCCCGGCGAAGGCCCCCTTCAGCACGGGGACGGGGAACGCGTCGGCCCGGCGGACCAGCCGGCGCCAAAGCGACCTGACGTTCCTGCCGTGCAGTTCGCACGCGGTGGTGGCGGCGCACCAGGAGACGAAACGGTCGAAGGCCTGCTCGGTGCCGGTGAGCCACTCCCTGCCTCTGCCGGTCCACGCGTCAACGTGGTCGGGAACCCCGTCGAGGTAGGCGGCGCGGACGCGCTCGGGGAACAGGCGGGCGTAGGCCGTCATCGGCACCCCGCCGTACGACCTGACGGTGAAGGTGAGCCGGGTCTCGCCGAGGGCTCGGCGGACCGCCTCCATGTCCCTGGCCGTGGAGATCGAGTCGAGGTGGGTGAGCAGGCCGGTGCGATCGTCGCGCCTGCAGGCGGCGACCCCTCTGCTCAGGGCCCTGACCTGTTCGGCGTAGGCGGCATGGTCGCGCGGGTCGGTGAGCGTGGACCAGGTCCGGGTGCACGAGGCGGGAAGAGCCGACAGGGCCACGGTGGTACGCGGGTCGTAGCCGACGACGTCGAACCGCTGACGCAGCGCTTTGTGCAGCTCAGAGGGGCGCTTCAGCGCCTCCGTGCCGCTTTCCCCCGGCCCGCCGGGGATGTCGAACAGGGTGCCGATGCGCCTGTCCGGCGCGAGGGCCGGCAGCTTCATGAGCCGCAGTGCGATCGTCCGGCCCTCTGGACGCGCCCAGTCCACGGGAACCCGCAGACTCGCGCACTGCGCGGCCACGTCGTTCGGGCAGGGCCTCCAGTCGATCATGGGAGCCGCGGAGGCGGGTGTCACCGTGTACAGGGTCGTCGCGGTCATGAGGAAACCGGCGGCCAGCAGTTTCATGGTGCTCTCCATGAAGAAGCCGTGTTCTGCGGACTTCTTCAGGATCGCCGCTGACCTGCGGGGTTTCCTCCCCCTCCAAGAGGGTCCTCGCCCTGGGACCCGAGTCCTACGAGCCGGCCGCTCTGGGGGCCTGGTCCCCCGGCTTCACGAGTCCGGCCTCGTAGGCCAGAATCACTGCCTGGGCCCGGTCGCGTACCCCGGTTTTGGCGAAGAGGCTGGTCACGTGGTTCTTGACGGTCGATCTGGTGACCTTGAGAGCGGCGGAGATCTCGGCGTTCGAGTGGCCGCGGGCGATCAACACCAGCACGTCCTGCTCGCGGTCGGTGACGCCCGTCAGCCTGGGACGGTGGCGTGGCGGCGGTGAGCGGACGAAGTTCTCGATCAGCCTGGTCAGCAGCCGGGGGGCCACCACGGACTCGCCCTCGTGAGCGATCCGTACCGCTCGCACCAGCTCCTCGGGGGGGATCTCCTTGGACACGAAACCGGACGCCCCGGCGTACAGCGCCTCCATGACATGTTCGTCGAGGTCGAAGGTGCTGATCACGACCACCCGGACGCCGGGATGCTCGGCGGTGATGCGCCTGGTGGCGGTGATGCCGTCGACGCCCTTGGGCATGTGGACGTCCATCAGCACCACGTCCGGAGCCGACCGCGCGCACATCCGGCACGCCGCGTCGCCGTCCTCGGCCTCGCCCACCACGACGATGTCCTCCTGGGCCTCAAGGATCATCCCGAAACCCGCCCGGATCAGCGCCTGGTCATCGACGATCAGCACCCTGATCGGCCGGGATGCGTGCACGGACACGGAAACCTCCCTCTGGAACGGACCCGATCTGCAGTTCCCCGCCACAAAGGGTGACACGCTCGGTGATTCCACGCAGGCCGAAGCCGTTCGTCTCCGACGTGTGCTGTACGGCCGGGCCGTCGTCGCTCACCTCCACCTCGACAGCCCCGGGAAGGTAGGCCACCGTGACGGTGGCCGCGGCTCCGGCGGCGTGTTTGCGGGAGTTGGTCAGCGCCTCCTGGACGATCCGGTAGACCGCGTTGTCCACGGTGGCCCCCAGCGGGAACGAATCTCCGGTCACCTCAAGCCGGACCCGCTGCCCGGCGCCCCGTGCCCGCTCCACGAGAGAGGGCAGAAGGGCGACCCCCGTCGCGTGGTCCTCACTCTCGGGTCTGTGCGTCTGCTCGGCGCGCAGCACGTGTAACAGGTGCCGCAGCTCCGCTATGGCGTCGCGACCGTTCCGCTCAGCCGTGGCCAGCGCCGTCTCCGCCCGGTCGGGGTCCTTGCGCAGGATCGTCCGTGCCGCGCCGAGCAGGACGTTCACCGTACTGATGTGGTGGGCCACCACGTCGTGGAGCTCCCGCGCGATACGCGCCCGCTCGGCCCGTACGGCCGTCGCCTCCAGTTCGGACCGTTCACGTTCTCTCAGCTCGTGGCGTAGCCGCACCAGACACCCGAAGGCGACCAGCAGGAAAAGCGGACACAGCAGCAGCGCGGCGACGAGGAAGGCCACGGACAGCTGTCCGTCCGCGTCCCGGTTGAGGATCGGGGAGCCAAGGGCGTGCAGGACAACGAGCGTGCCGCCGTAGACCAGACCGGCGATCACCGCCGCCGTCCAGGAGACGCGGGGCGGAGCGTGCCTGCCGACGGCGTACAGGGCCACCGCCAGCGCCCCGGGCAGCACCGGATGCGACACCAGGAGCTGTGTCGCCAGGGCGCACACGAGGTTGACGACCAGGACCGGGACGGGTTGTGTCCGTCGCCGGAACAGGGCGACCGAGGCCAGACCGCCGATGAGCGCCTGAACGATGAGAGCGGTCCCGCTCGCGCCGGAGGAGGACAGTATCCAGGCGAACAGGATGACCAGGCAGTCCGCGGTCCGGGATCCGCCGAAACGCCTACGCCGCACAGTTCTGCACTCTGCCCCCCTGTGGTTTGGAGATCAATGGCGACCTGTCGAGTCTTCCATCCCGGTGAGAACGCGGCTGACGGCCGCGTCGAGTTCGGTGATCTGATCTTCGGTCAGGGCCCGTTCCCTTGAGTGCGCCAGCACCATCGGAGGGCAGTGATACGTGAACCGCCCACCGCTTTCCATTCCGGAGACCGTGAGCATCCGCGCATCGACGAGGGCCTCGATCCGCCATTCCGCCTCGGCCGGTGAGATCTTCTCCAAACACGAGGCGTCCTGGACCGAGACATCCTGTTTTCCGGAGTAGCCGATCTTCCTGAGCAGCGTCCTGGCCTCAGGGGACAGCGAGAGGTAACCGCTGTCGAGGGCGGCGCGGATGTCGAGGTCGTCATGGCGCAGCTCGGACAGGATTCTGCCGGGGTCCTCCAGGCGGGCGGCCAGGGTGGCGATGTCCCAGTGCGGTCTGGCGGCCAGTTTCGCGGCGATGATGTCCACGGCCAGAGGCAGGCCGTCACACAGTTCGATCACCCGATGGGTGGCCTCGGGCTCGGCCGCCAGGCGATGGGCCCCCACACCGTCGGCGAGAAGCGCCCACGCGTCATCGACGGACAGACCGCCCAGCGTGATCTGTACGGCTTCACGCAGCGAGGAGAGGGACGAACGGCTGGTGACGATGAGCGCGCACTCCCGGCAGGCCGGAAGGAACGAGCGGACCTGCGCCGCGCCGGCCACGTTCTCCACCACGATGAGGATGCGCCGACTGGCCAGGAGAGTGCGCAGGCGGCCGTTCTGTTCGTCCTGCCGTTTCGGCACCCTCGTGTCGCCCAGCGCGCGCAGCATGCCGGGCAGCACGTCGTCCGGCTCGGTGTTGTAGAGCTGCCCGTCGGGAAAGAGCTCCGCCGAACCGTGGGCCGCCTCCAGGGCCAGCGTCGTCTTGCCCGAGCCACTGGCTCCGGTGATCGCCACCGTACGGCTGCCCCGTTCCAGCGCCGTCCGGATCCGCTCCAACTCCCAGGACCGGCCGGTGATCTTCAGAGGGCGGGGCGGGAGCTGCCGGGGAACCGGCGCGTCCTCTGTCGGTACGGGTTCCTGGCGGAGGATCTGCTCGTACAGGTGCCGCAACTCGGGAGAGGGGTCGATGCCCAGCTGTTCGGCGAGCTCCTCACGGAGCCTGGTGAAGGCGGCGATGGCCTCCCCGGTCCTACCGGCCCGGTAACAGGCCGTCATGAGCTGCCAGGAGAAGTGCTCACGCATCGGGTGTTCGCTGGTCAGGCGCCGGATCTCGGGGATCAGGTCGTTGTGGTTGCCGAGGGCCAGGTCGGCTCCGAAGCGCTCCTGGATCGCCGTCAGCCGCCGCTCCTCCCACTCCTCAGCCGCTGCCCTGAACACCTGGCTGTCCAACCCGGCCAGAGCCGGGCCACGCCAGACCTTCAGCGCCTCCTGCAGGAGCCTGACCTTGTCCCGGGGGTGCGCCGCGGTCCTGGCGGACTCGGTCAGGCTCTTGAACCGCCACGCGTCGATCACCTCGGTGGGGGTGCTGAGCAGGTAGGAACCGTCCTGCTCGACGATGAGGACGCCCTGTTGCCGGAGTTCCCCGACCCCTCGGTGGATCTGGTTGCGCGCGCTCTTGACAGGACGCTCGCCGTAGAGCCCGTCCACCAGGGCGTCCATGCTCACCAACTGGCCCGGGGAGAGAAGCAGCCGGGCCATGACCGTCCTCGCCCGTCTTGTGGAGAGCCTGACCTCCCCGTCCTCCTTCCACAACGCCACGGCTCCCAGGAAGCCGAAGCGCGTCGCCCTGCCGGTGGACCGGCTCGTCCTCGCGCGTGTCCGCTCCGCTGACCGACCGCCCGCCTCTCGCACCATGTCTCGCCTCCTGCCGGTGGCAACCCTTTCAGGTTCCATGATGAGCAGGCGGCTGTCATGGCTCTATCGCCGTTCTATCGCGGGTTACTCGTCCGGGCGAGTAAGGCGCGGGATAGGGCCGCAAAGGACTTTCTCTCTACGTTCCTGCTGTCGCAGTCAGCGAGTTCAACCGAGGCGAAAGGCCGTAACCATGCCGGTCAGGAAATTGGTCATCACCACCATCGTCACCGCCGCCACCCTGCTTTATGCCGCGACCGCCGCCTGCGCCGGCCCTCTTCCGTCGGTTTCCCTGGTCGACACCCCCTGGGACTGATCTCCCACCGTGCTCGGGAGGACCGAGGCGGCGCGTTCGAGAGGCGCTTCGGAATTCGCCGTGGACGGGGTTTTCGGAAGCGCTTTCCGTTCGACGACCGGCCGGTGCGGGCCGGACGTCACATGAAGTCCTTGCAGCGTGTCTGTTTTCCACCCGGTACGGTCACCCGCACGTCGTTCACCTTCATGTGGTTCCTGGTGGCCGTGGCGGTGGCGATCGTGCAGACGAGCTGTCCCGTGGCCAGCCGCGAGAGGTGGCCGACCGTCGGAAACGACTGCGGCTCCAGACCGGCCCGGTCCTCCGGCTTTTCCACCAGGTCGAGGTCGAGGGTCGACAACCGGCGGTCCGGTATCGCCGGAACGCCCTTGCTCCGTGGCTGGATCGTCGGCGTCAGGCGTTTCCTCATCTTCGAACCGCTCGTGTCCAGCGTGAACCCGTGGTCGCTCACCTTGACGGCCAGGCCATCGGGCAGCCGGGTGCCGAGGGAGAGTTCCCGCTCCCGATCGGTCGGCCCTCCGAGCAGCAGTTCGACGGCCTCGGAGGCCCCGAACGGAGCGTTGGGACGGCTGACCAGGATGAGATCGCCGTCCCGCACGAAGTACAGGGGAGTGCCCTGGATGAAACCACGGGCGGGTTCCCCGGCGCCGATCACTTCGCTGGGACCGATGCCGCAGGCCGTACAGGCCATGAGAAGTGCCGCGCAGATCGTGAGAAGGGGGGCTCTCATGTGCGTTTCCTCGGCAGGGTGAGGGTGAAGACGGCGCCAGGGCCGGGGGCGACGGTCAGGTCGCCGCCGTGCAGGAGGGCGTTCTCGCGGGCGATGGCCAGGCCGAGGCCGCTGCCCTCCGAGCGGGCACGGGCGGCGTCGGCCTTGTAGAAGCGTTCGAAGACGTACGGAAGGACGTCGGCGGAAAGGCCGGGGCCATGGTCGGAGACCTCGACCGTCGCGATGTCGTCGGTCGCGCGCACCCGGACGGTGACGGGCGGTTCGCCGTGCCGCAGCGCGTTGCCGACGAGGTTGGCGATGATGACGTCCACACGGCGTGGGTCGAGGGGGACGACGATGTCCGGCGGCAGGTCCACGACGACCTCGGAGCCCCAGCCGCGTGAGCGCAGGCAGGCGGCCACGGCGGCGCCGACGTCCACGTCGTTGAGGTTGAGGACGGCGGCGCCCGCGTCGAAGCGGGAGATCTCCATCAGGTCGTCGACGAGCCTGGTGAGCCGGAAGATCTCGGCGCTCACCAGCCGGGCGGCGGTTCCGGCGTTGGGGTCGAGCCGGTCGGCTCCGGCCTCCAGGACGTCGGTGACGGCGGTCGCGGCGGCCAGCGGGGTGCGCAGTTCGTGGGAGACGTCGGCGACGAACCGCCGTGACCTGGCCTCCATCTCACGCAGCTCGCCGACGGAGTGCTCCAGCGCGGCGGCGGTCGCGTTGAACTGCCCGGCCAGCCGGGCCAGCTCGTCGCCGCCCCGTACCGGCAGGCGGGTCTCAAGCCGCCCCTCACCCAGCCGGCGGGCCGCGCGGTCCAGGTCGGCGACCGGGCGCAGCACGCCACGCGCGGCCAGCAGTCCGGCCAGCACCGCCAGCAGTACGGCGGGCAGCGTGGCGGTCTGGGCGGCGCGCAGTACGGCCGTCTCGTCGGTGGCGGTCTGCGAGAGCGATTCGACGAGATAGACGGTGATACCCGATGGTTCGCCGCCCGCGCCGAACATGACCCTGCTGCCGCCCACGAGGTACGGCACGCCTTCGTCCACCACCCGCTGCCAGACCAGTTCGTCCCGCCGCAGGACTCTCGCACGCAGTTCACCGGTGATGCGGTTGTCGGAGGGGACCTCGCCGTCCCTGACCACGTACACGTCGCGGTTGCCGACCTCCAGGTCCTCGGCCAGCTGGTCGAGGACCTCGTCGTTCGCGGGCAGTGCGACGTCACGCGAGAGCAGCAGCACCCGGTACCTGAAGTCCTTCAGCAGCCGGTTCTGCGCTCCGGCCAGCAGGTTGTTCTGCGCCTTGTAGTAGGTCAGCCCGGCGGCCCCGACCGCGCTCAGCCCGCCGACCAGCACGAACGTGATGACCAGCCGGGCCCGTAGTCCTCGCAGCCAGGTCATACCGGCCCGAAGCGGTACCCGAACCCGCGCACGGTCTGCACGTATCTCGGCTCGCCCGGCACGTCCTCGATCTTGGAACGCAGCCGTTGCACACACGCGTCGACCAGCCGTGAGTCGCCCAGGTAGTCGTGGTCCCACACCGACTCAAGCAGCTGTTGCCTGCTGAAGACCTGCCCGGGCACGGCCGACAGGTGCAGCAGCAGGCGCAGCTCCATCGGCGGCAGCGCGATTCGCCGCCCGTCCCTGTTCACGGTCAGGGAGGCGCGGTCGATGCGCAGCGTGTCGTAGGTCTCGACCGGAGAGGGCACACTCTCCGTACGGCGCAGCACCGCCCTGATCCGGGCCTCAAGCACCTGGGGTCTCACCGGTTTGATCACGTAGTCGTCCGCCCCGGCCTCAAGACCGCCGACCACGTCGAAGTCGTCGCCCCGCGCGCTGAGCATGATGATGGAGGTCGAGGTGGTCGCGCGGATGCGGCGGCAGACCTCGAACCCATCGATACCGGGCAGCATGAGGTCGAGCACCACCACGTCGGCGGCGAAGTGCGCCAGCAGCGCCAGTCCTTCCTCCCCGGACGCCGCCGACTCGACCTCGTGGTCCCTGCCCTTGAGGGCGATCGTCAGGGCGTTTCTGACGCTCGGGTCATCCTCGACCAGCAACACGCGTGCCATGCGTTCCAGTATCGACGGCCATGACTTGCGATTTGTCCGGTCTCGGAAGCTATTACACGTTCATGACATGGTGTGGACAGGTCGCTCATATGGACGGGCCAAGGTGATGGGCAGTCAACCGACCCATTGGAGAGAACCGTGTTGATCACCAAACGGCGTCTCGCCGTACTGGCCGTCCTTCCCACACTGGCGCTGAGTACGGCGTGCGGGGTACAGAGCTTCGCCAGCACGGCGAACTCCGGTGCGAAGGCCGCCACCTCCGCCGAGCCCGCCACGGCTCCCTCCGCCGCTCCGGCCACGTTGAGCTGGCACGAGGCCGCGGTGAAGTTCGCCGGATGCATGCGCGAGAACAAGATCAAGATCCCGGACCCGGTCAAGGGTCAGGACCTCGACACCAGCGCCGTGACCGACAGCACCCAGGCCCAGCTCACCGCCGCCATGAAGGCGTGCAAGGAGTGGGACTGGGTGATCCTCGGCGGCGGGCCGACGACCCCCGAGGAGGACGCCAAGTTCGCCACGTGGGCCAAGTGCCTGCGGGAGAACGGCGTCTGGCAGCCCATCGAAACGGACGAGCAGAAGCCCGCAGACTTCCAGGAGGTCAAGCCCAAGTCGGACGCCTGGGAGAAGGCCCAGAAGAAGTGCGCCCCGCTGGCCCCGCCCGCGCCGTACGAGGAGAAGTAGGGCGTGTCTCCGTCGTGAGACGGAGTCCGTGACGGCGCCGCGGCCAGGGGATATCAGGGGACGCGTCCTGTCCTCGCGGGGGTGGGGACAGGACGCGTGCGCCTCTGGCAGCGTCGCGAGCCGACAGACCGGGTGGTCACTCCACCCGGTCTGTCCGGTTGTCACGGCGGGCCGCGGCCCCCGTCACCGGTAGCGCGACGGGACGACGGGTCAGCCCCTCACTCCACTCGACCTGTTCGGCCGGTACGGCCAGGCGCAACCCCGGCCGCCGGGTCACCAGCGCCCTGAGGGCCTCGGTGAGTTCGACCCTTGCCAGCGCGGCGGCCAGGCAGCGGTGCGGGCCGTACCCGAAGGCCAGGTGCGGATGCGGCGGCTGCGTTTCGAAGCGGTGGATGTCGAACCGTCCCGGTTCGGGAAAGGCACGGGGGTCGTGGTTGGCGGCGTTGAGGTCGGGCATCACGACGCTCCCCGCCTTCAGCACGCCGCAGGAGAGTTCGACGTCCTCGGTCAGCCGGCGCATGAACGCGCTGGCGGGCGGCCCGTCGTAACGCAGGATCTCCTCGGCCGCGGTCGCCGCGAGCTCCGGCCGGGCGACCAGCTCGTCCCACTGCCCACGATGGAGCATGAGACGGAAGACCCCCTTGGACACCATCGAGGCGGTGGTCTCGTGCCCCGCCGTGATCAGCGCGAACACGGTGTTGACCAGCTCACCCTCGCTCAGCCGGTCCTCCTCGTCACGGGCCTGCACGAGCAGGTCGATGAGGTCGTCACCGGGTTCGGCGCGGTGGCGGGCCACCAGCTCCCGGGCGTAGGCCATGAACTCGGTGTAGCCCTGGTACCGGGCCTGTTCGGTGGCGGTCGAGGTGGTGAGGAACATGTCCGTCCAGGCCACGAACCGGTCGTAGTCGTCATAGGGGACACCCAGCAACCGGCAGATGACCCGGCCGGGCAACCGCACCGCGAACGCCTCGACCAGGTCGAACTCCTCGCCGACCCCGTCGAGCAGCTCACCGGCGATCGCCGCGACCCACGGCCGCCACGATTCGGTACGGCGGGGCGTGAACGCTCCGTACATGATCCGCCGGTAGCGGGTGTGCTCCGGCGGGTCCTGGTTGATCAGCGCGTCGGGGTCGTCGTCGATGCCCACGCCGCTCACCAGCCGGGGCAGGCCGGGAAGGCGCAGGTTACGGCTTGAGGCCGCCGAGCCGAGCAGGGTCCGGACGTCCTCGTATCTGACGGCGACCGGCACCATGTCCCCGCTCGGCATGACGGCCGGATCGAGCGGCCCCTCCTCGTGGCGTCGCGCGTACTCGGGTGACGGGGTGCCCAGCGGCCCGGGGACGATGTCGTTCGAGATGTCGTTCGGAATGTCGTTCGGGATGGAATCGGCGGCCATGGCGCCCCTCTCGGCTCCGGGCGCCACAGCGACGACCCTCCCGGAACGTACGCATACCACCGTTTACGGTCAATGCTTAACTTCCTCCAAAAACCGACTTTTCCTCATTTGCCGGATTAACCGGTCATTCTTTTCTGGGAGGCGGTCTGTCGGTTCCGTTGCCTAAGCTTCCCGGCCATGACCTTCACGACCCCTGACCCTCCGATCGATCTCGTCGAAAGGTTCCCCTGGATGAACGCCTACGCCAGGACGGCCGTCCGGCTTCATCCACGCCCGGGAAAGCCGACCATCCATGACAGTCACATCGGAGGGCCATTGATCTGGCCGGTCGCCGAACCGTGGCCCGCCTGCGACCGGGTCGTCCAAATACAGGTCGCACCCTTTGGGCAGCCCGGTTGGCTGGATCGGCGCGATCACCTTCCGGAGAGCCCGGTGCCCATGGTCGGGGTCGCGCAGTTCTACGCGCGTGACATTCCCGAGATCCCTTTTCCGGAGGGCAAAGACCTGCTCCAGGTGCTGTGGTGTCCCAATGACCACGACATGGAAGACATCGTTGGACCCGCCCCACTACTGGTCTGGCGTCGAAGCGACGATCTCGTCGATGTGCTCGCGGAACCGCCCATGCGACACCACACCACCCCTGACCATCTTCCTGTGCCCCCGGTCCGTGGACCACGGTCACCGCCTGACCATCCAGTAGTCCCCAGACGATCACATGGGCCGCGATGAGGGAGTACACGGCGCCGGTCCACGACTCCTTCGGCATGGTCATCGTCGGTGAGGAGCCGGGCTGAACGAGCGGAAGGTTGACTTTCGCACATCATTCACGTTTATTAGCACATGTGGAGAGTTCGAATCGGCTGCTGGAGATCATCTCCTGGTTGCGTACGGCGGAGCGGGTCACGGTCGGCGAGCTGGCCGAGCGGACCGGCTGTTCGGAGATGACCATCCGCCGCGACCTCGACCAGCTCGCCGAGCAGGGAGTGTTGCGCCGGGTGCGCGGCGGCGCGGTGAGCCTGATGCTGCGCGGGGAGGCACCGCCGTTCGCGGTGCGTGAGCGCGAGGCCGTGGACGTCAAGCGGCGGATCGCCGCCAAGATCGACGAGCTGGTTGCCGACGGGGAGTCCGTCGTGCTGGACAGCGGGACGACCGTGCTGCGCGTCGCCCGCACGCTGGCCGGCCGGAGGATCACCGCGATGCCCCTCGACCTCCACTCGGTGAACGCGCTGAGCGGCGCGGCCGAGGTGAGACTGCTGGTGCCCGGCGGGCAGGTCCTGCCCAGGACGTCGTCGTTCACCGGCCACCTGACCGAGATGTCGCTGCGCGCCCTGCGGGTGGACACCGTGATCCTCGGGGTGTGCGGGCTTTCCGCAGGGCACGGGCTGACGGCCCACGACCTGGCCGAGGTGCCGGTCAAGCAGGCCGCGATCGCCGCGGCGCAGCGGAAGATCGCGGTGTGCGACGCCTCGAAGTTCGGCATGACCGGGCTCGGCCATGTCTGCCCGATCGGCGAGCTGGACGCGGTCGTCACGGACGACGGCGCCCCGCCGGGAGAGATCGGGAAGATCGAAGCCGCCGGGGTCGAGGTGATCCTGGTTTGACCACGACGTTTGACCACGACAGGGGGAACGATGGGGCAGCGCTACGAGGCGGTCGTGTTCGATCTCGGCGGGGTGGTCGTCGACTGGAACCCCCGGCATCTCTACCGCAAGCTCATCGAGGACCAGGACCGGATGGAGTGGTTCCTCACCGAGGTCTGCCACGGCCCGTGGAACGCCGAGCAGGATCGCGGCCGTCCCTTCGCCGAAGGCGTCAGGGAGGCCGTGGAACGCCATCCCGACCACCGGGAGTTGATCGAGGCCTACTGGAGCAGGTGGCCGGAGATGCTCGACGGCCTCGTCCCGGGCACGTCGGAGATCCTGGCCGAGGTCCAGCGGGCGGGGACGGCGATGTACGCGATCACGAACTGGTCGGCCGAGACGTACCCGCTGGCCGTGGACCGCTATCCGGTCCTGAAGGTCTTCAGGGACATCGTCGTCTCAGGAGAGCTGAAGATGATCAAGCCGGATCCGGAGATCTACCGGTACGCGCTCGATCGTTTCGGCCTCTCTCCCGAGCGGGCGCTGTTCGTCGACGACAGCCCGGCGAACATCAGGGGCGCCGAAGCCGTCGGCATGGGCGCGATCCTCTTCACCGACGCCGCGGCCCTGCGTGGTGAGCTGGAGCGGTACGGCCTGCTCTGAACCCCCGTGACCGGGGAACATACCCCCGAGAGCGCAAGGGGGTGTCTGATGGAGATCCTGAGGCGACCACCGACCACGAAGCTGCCCGCCGCGTGTTTCACCGGCGACGCCTGGGCGGACGTGGTCTACCGGGGCGATCACATGCGGGCCAACATGGTCCGCTTCGCCCCGGGAGCCCGTACGGCGTGGCACTCGCACGGCCTGGGCCAGACTCTGCTCATCGTCGAGGGGGTCGCGCTGATCCAGGCACGCAAGGGCGGGATCATCGAGGCCCGTCCCGGCGACGTCGTCCACACCCCGCCGGGTGAGGAACACTGGCACGGCGCGGCTCCGGACCGGTTCATGTCCCATCTCGCGCTGTGGGAGGACGACGACGTCTCCTGGCGCGAACACGTCAGCGACACCGAGTACAGCGGCCCCCGGACCGGCTCCCGGGGGTGAACGTCCTGTTCAGAGGTCCGGTGGATTCCCGCCGACCGCGTGCAGGGCGTCGATGTAGCCGTCCCCGACGTCGAACCTGGTGATGTCCGTGGTCCGGTACTTGCAACAGTCGTACCCCCAGACCGCCCGGGGGCTGATCTCCTGGAGCCGCAGGTTCTTCTGTTTCGTGACCCCGTGGGCGCGGCCGATATAACAGACGTCCGGGTCGATCTTCTCGGTGTATACGCTCACCAGGGGAAACGCCCTGGTCAGCGTGTCGATCAGACCGGTCGTCGTGTCGAGGTCGATGCCCGGCGGCGTCCGGGGACGCTCCTCACGCAGCCGGAGGGCCCGGTGGGCGACCCGCGCGGCCTTCCAGTTGGAACGTGTCGCGTGCTCGACGTCGCGGAGCCGTACGACCGAGTGGCCGTCGAGGTGGAACCCGGCGGAGATGGTGTGGAGCAGTACCCACTTGCGTCCGAGCCCGACCACGTAGGCGTCGAGCCGGTCGGCGCCGTCGATGTCGCGAATGATCCGCACAGGTTTGCCGGATTCCAGCGCGCGCCGTAGACCTTCGACTGCCTGATGTGTGGCCATGATCAAGGATTGTCGTGGTTCACGGAGCGAGGTTCAGCTGGTTTTCCGTGGGGTCAGGCGCCTTCCGGGGGTGGGGTCCTGGTCATGCCCCGGGGCATCAGGAGGAAGACCTTGTGCGACAGGCGGTCCAGGGCGCCGCCCCTGCCGAAGACCAGACCCGCCGCGAAGTCCACGAACTGCCTGGCCTCGCTGTCCGGCAGCCCGGTGAGGTCCATCACCACGGGGTTGCCGGTGCGGAAGTAGTGGCCGACGTGGAGGGCCTCTTTGTAGTCCTTCGGGCACAGTTTGATCACGGAGTTGGTTTTTCCCGTGTCAGGACATGGTCAAGCCTTCACATTGCGGGAGTACGGAGTCCTCACTCCCAGGTGTCGGGCGGGTCGATGACCAGGTCCTCGACGCGTGGCAGCGGGGCCGGGTCGCCGTCGCTGGAGTAGACCTCCAGGTGGGACAGGCGCCCGTGCCTGACGAAGAGGAGAACGCCGTCGTCGCGCCCACGCACGTAGGCGGAGGAGACCAGCTCCTTGCCCAGGGTGGGAGGCTCGTCCTCGGTGCGGAAGTCGATCGTCGCGCATCCGCACCCGCAGTTTCTGGTCACGACCACCGAGGGCACCTGTCTCCTGAGGTCTTCCGCACCGGGGAAGTCCCGGGCGAGAAGGGCCAGGATCACGGCCCGCTCATCGGCGGACAGAGGACGTTCGCTGGGCGACACATCGTCAATATATCGAACCGGCCGCATCTGACATATGCGTGATGATTTTTTGTGACCTTTCTCGCCGGGCTGATCAGCCCGTGGACGGCTTTCCCCGGGACAGGCCGGGCGGAAAACACGAAAGTGTGTCCGTTTCGTATTTCTATGGTAACGAGACTTGTGTCACGCATTGAAACTCTGCCATGGAGACGGCTATTTCGGGGAATGCCCGGCAGGAAAGCGGCCGGTCAGCGGATTCGCCGCAGCGTCAGCCACCAGGAAGCCGCCGCGGCCACCAGGCCCAGCAGGATCGACCCGACCACCAGCCCGTACGGCAGGCCGATCGCCTGCGGGACGACGATCATGATGATGAACACGGCCATCAGCAGCTTCGCCCAGCCGTACGCGGAGGCCTGGCCCTCGTCGCGGCTGCGGATCCAGCGGGGGAGCCGGTTGGTCGCCAGCACGTACAGCCCGAGCGCTCCGGTCGCGAAGGCGAACAGCGTCGCGATCCCGGTGTGCACATTCATCGGGCCCGGCCTCCGTCACTGGTCGTCGGCATGAGAATCGGCTGCGTGGCAAGGCATACGATCTCACGATATTCGCGACATACCGGTGATACCACAGAGTTGACTGATGATTTGCGAGATGGGGGTGCGCCAGGCCGTCTTCAGTGATTTATCGGGATGGTTGCCCATTTTCCACCCAGGCTGTGAAAGCCTTTACGGTGCTTTTCCTGGGCTTTTCTGGGTTTAAGAGCGAAAGCCGGGAAGAGGAGAGCGGATCCCATGCGGAACGGTCAGCCCTGCATGAGGAACGACGTCGGCACGGAGCTGGGGTCCGGGGCCGTCGAGGGGACGTACGAGGGAACGGCGGACGGATCGGCAGGGGAACCGTACGAAGGGGTCGCGGACGGATCAGTCGGGGCGCCGTAGGAGGGGCTGGACGAAGGGGTCGCAGAAGGGGCGGCGGAGGGGTCCGAGGCCCTGCCGCAGCCGCCGGCGGTCCGTCGTTCCTGGGCCAGCTGGTCCACGGTCTTGGTCCGGTAGTCGGTCTCCTGCTGCGCGGGAGGTGTGTACCGCCACTCGCCGCCCTCGAAGACGAAGCTGAACTCGCTCTGGTCCCCGGGTCCGGTCGCCTGCACCGTGGCGTGGTCGCCCTCGACCGCGACGCTGGAGATGGTGAACTGGCCGTCCTGGACGAGGGGCGGGCAGAGCTGGAACAGCCTGACGTAGTCCTCCCGTTTGATCACCGTCTGCGACTGGGTGCTCCACAGGTCCCAGAAGTCGCCGTAGGACCCGCTTGAGTAGGTGTCGAGCGCGAGCTGGGCGGCCTGTCGTGCCGACGACTCGGAGCGTTCGGCCTCCTGGGTGGGGAAGGTGTCCTTCGGCGTCGAGACGGGGTTGAGCACCATCACCAGCGCGATGGTCGCCGCGATGAGCACGCCGATGACCATGGTCAGGATGGCCGCGACGCCCCGGCCCGTCTCGCCCCGCTGTGGCCTGCCGTACTGCGGCGGCGGGTGGGCCACGCGAAACCTCCGGGGGGCCGATGGGACCGGTATGGAACGGGCGGTACGGCACAGTCGCGACTAAATCGATCTTAACCCCCGAATCCGGAGCCACCCCAGCCGACATAATGCCCACGTGTGGCAAACGATCGGTACGGCGGCCGTCGTCTTCGCCGGGACGAACGTGGACGACATCGTCATCCTGACCGTACTGTTCCTGGCGGCGAGAGCGAAGGCCACTCCCAGGCCGTGGAAGATCGTCGCGGGGCAGTACACCGGCATCGCGGCGCTGGTGGCCGTGTCCCCGTCGCGGCGCTCGGACTGACCGTGGTTCCGGACCGGTGGGTCGGGCTGCTGGGGCTGGTGCCGTTCGGCCTGGGGGTGCGGGGACTCCTGGCGAAGGCGGACGACGAGCGGCCGGTCGCCTCCGGGGTGGTCTCGATCGCCGGGGTGACCATCGCCAACGGCGCCGACAACATCTCGGTCTACACCCCGCTGTTCCGTACGGCCGGCACCGCGGCGAGCCTCGTCACGGTCGCGGTCTTCGCGGTGCTCGTGGCGCTCTGGTGTGTCACGGCCTCCTGGCTCGGCTCCCACGGAAGGGTCATCGACCTGGTCGACCGGTGGGGGCGGTGGCTCGTTCCCGTGATCTTCATGGTGATCGGCGTGACCATCCTGGCGGGCACGCTCTTTAGCGAATAATGCACCATTCGTCCGAATTTGCACGGCCTCGAATGGGGAATAGTTCCACATGCGAGGACATTTACGGTTCTATCGCCATAGATGGTTCAAAGTGTGGATCGCAATGATGGCGCTGTCCGCCTCCCTGATCTTCATGATGGAAATGGTCGGCAACCGCGCCGTGATGCCCGCGGCTTTCTTCTACGGCGCCGCCGCGGGTCCGACCGCTCTCCTCCTCGCCATCCACGACCGCACCCGCATCGGCGACAGCGTGCCGGGCACCACGCTGGTGGGGATGTTCCTGTTCGGCGGGGGTGTCGCCCTGCTGCTCGGCGGCTACTTCGACGCCCTGCTCATCTCGGAGAAGGACAACCCCACGATCCTGCGCGTCGGCTGGATCGAGGAGGCGGCCAAGTTCGTCCCCCTGCTCGCGGTCGCGCTGACCGGGGCGCACCTGACCAAGCCCGCGGGCGTCGCGCTCGGCCTGTCCTGCGCGACCGGCTTCGCCATCATGGAGTCGATGTCGTACGCCTGGAAGAGCATCAGGCACGACAGCGCCGTTGAGGCGGGGATGGTGCTGTTCATGCGGGGGCTCACCACCCCGTTCAGCCACCTGGCCTGGACCGGCCTGGTCTGCGCGGTCGCCTTCGGGGTGTGGCAGACCAGAAGACGGGTCGTGCTGACCAGCGCGGTCACCGCGGCCTTCGCGGCGGCGGCCGTACTCCACTCGCTCAACGACGGCCTGCTCATCCTCGACCTGCCCGGCGGCGTCAAGCTCTTCTTCCCGGTGGTCGCCGCGGTGAGCTACTGGCTGTTCCATCGGGCGACCCGCGACCTGGAGAAGGCCACGCTGTCGGAGACGGCACCGTCCTCGGCCTAGGAGGCCCTACTCGTACGGCTCTGCGGGCGCCGGTACCCTCGCCAGCCCGGTCCCCGCCAACTCGGGGTAGATCAACCCGTTGGGCATCTTGCCGAACGTGTGCGGGACCCACGTCCCGGTGACCTCGACCCAGGTGTCCCTCGGCGGTGCCTTGATCCCCTTGACCAGGACCTTCAGCGCGAAGGCGTCCGCCGCGCAGCAGGCGATCTGCATCCGGGTGACGTACCACTCGCCCCCGCGCCTGGCCGGGACGACGAAGCCGGTCAGCCGGACGGCACGGCCGGTGAGGGACTTCTTGTCGTCGTCCCACGCCCTGCCGATGAACTCGCCGATCGGCATGTCCACGGGACCGCCCCCGGCCAGCGGAGCGAAGGCGCCGGGATCCCGCTTGGGCAGCGCGGGCGCCTGCGACCTGGCCGCGGCGAAGGAGCCGAGCGCGGGCGGCGCCACCAGGAGGATCGCGAAGACCGGCAGGCACAACAACCACGCGACCCCGTGCCCGTGTCCGTGATCATGGTCATGTTTGCGCTTGGTGAACAGCCCCGCGACGCCCAGAACCACCAGCACGACCCCCGCCCCGACCAGGAACGGCCGGAAGCCCGGTTTGACGTAGTTCAGATAGCTCGTGGAGAACCCCGAGATCCACAACACGACGCCGCCGAGCAGCGCCAGGACGAGGCTCTGGGTCACGCGGCTCACAGCAGCACCTCTCCGAACAGGGCGCTCACCAGTACGGCGAGCGCGAACGTCACCGGGACGAACCTGACCGCGAACGCCCTGCCGAACGTGCCCGCCTGCAGGGCGATCAGCTTCAGGTCGACCATCGGCCCGACCACCAGGAAGGCCAGCTTCGCGGTCGCGGGGAACGCGGTCATCGAGGCCGCGACGAACGCGTCCGCCTCCGAGCAGATCGACAGCAGCACCGCGAGCACGGCCATCACCGGTACGGCCAGCCACGGCACCCCACCGACCGCGTCCAGCCACTCCCGGGGGACGGCGACGTTGAGCGTGGCCGCGGCCAGGGCTCCCACGACAAGGAATCCGCCCGCGTGCAGCAGGTCGTGCCGCATCGCCTCGCCGTACCTCGCGAGCCTGCCGCCCGCACCGTGTGGATGGGAGGGAACGCGCAGCCACTCGTGACGGCCGTACCGCAACCAGAGCCAGCCGGTCAGCACCGCGACGGCCAGCGACGCGCCGAACCGGCACAGGACCATCATCGGCTGCCCGGGGAAGGCGACGGCCGTGGAGACCAGCACCACCGGGTTGATCGCCGGGGAGGCGAGCAGGAAGGCCAGCGCGGCGGCGGGCGTCACCCCCCGCGCCATCAGGCCGGACGCCACCGGCACCGAGGCGCACTCGCACCCCGGCAGCACCGCGCCCGCCAGGCCCGCGACCGGCACCGCGGCGGCAGGACGCCTCGGCAGCGCCCTGGTCCAGAAGGACGCCGGGACGAACGCGGTGATCGCCGCGGACAGCGCCACCCCGAAGACCAGGAACGGCAGCGCCTGCACGCACACGGCGACGAACACCGTCGCCCAGGTCCGCAGGGCGGGCGAGGTCAGGTGGGGAGTGAGGGTGAGCCTGCCCACGACCAACAGGACGACGACGAACGCGAACCCCCACGGCAGTCGCGACGTGCCCCGCCCCCACGAGTCAGGCGGCAGAACCCCCTCGTCATCCCAGCCACTCCGGGACCCAAACATGATCCATATCGTGTCAGATCCCTACGGTCCATCACAGCTGGGACAACAGCCACCTGGGACCGGTCACGTCCGCGCCCAGCGCGACGACCCGCTCACGCAGCCCCCGGTCCGCGGTGACGACCAGGACGTGCTCCCACCCCGGCGCCTGCCGTACGGCCCGCACCACGGCGTCGTCACCGCTGCCGGGCGCGGAGATCATCGTGACCCCGGGAACCCCGGGGACGTCACGGGCCGCCCCCTCGACCACCACGGCGAACCTGGGGAACCACCTGGTCAGCGTGGGTGTCCTGGCGGGCAGCGCGCGCACGCCGCTGGCCGCCAGGGCGCCGACCTCGGAGACCAGCTTGGCGGTGGCCCCCGCGCGGTCACGCCACCAGCCGTGTTCGGCACGGGCGCCGACGATGTTCGCGGCGTCGAGCACGACCAGCACGGGACCGAGCGCCCGCCCGATCACCGGCCAGCTTCCCGCGAAACCGGGATGCAGCGGCCTGTCGGGGATCTCGTCGGGGGTGAGCCAGCGCAGGTCGACGCTCTCGTCGTTGGCCGGCAGGGCGTCCAGCAGCCGGGGACTCGCGGCGATCACCGTGTGGAAGGACCAGCCGCCGTGATCGTCGACGTAGACGCCCTGGATCCGCAGGTCGTCGCCGTCCAGCCCGGCCTCCTCGCCCGCCTCCCTGAACGCGCCCGCCACGGGGTTCTCGTGACTGTCGAGCGCGCCGCCGGGCAGGCCCCACGTGCCGCCGTGATGGCTCCACCCGGCACGTTCCTGCATCAGCACACGCGGGGTGCCGGCGTCGTCATGATGCACGGCCAGCAGTCCGGCCGCGCCGTACACCCCCCAGTGCCGATGGCCGAGCGCGCACTCGACCCACCCGTCCCCGTCCTTGGCCGCCATGCCCCCATCATCGCACCGCCTCTTCCGGCCGGTTCTGATCGCGGGGCGGGCGCTCAGTTTCCGCCCGCGGAGAAGTGCTGGTAGTCCTTGATGCCCGACCAGTCGCCGCCCCAGCCCCAGCCGACCCGGGCGAAGGCCTTGACGACCCGGTCGCCGGGGTTGACCACGCCGGGGGCGTCCACCGGGCGCTTGGCGAACTTCCTGGCGTTCTTGTGCGCAACCGAGCCGTCGGCCGAGACGTAGGGGTTCTCGCGGGGGTTGATGTCCACGGCCCTGCCGTAGGCGTGCTGGGACCAGTGACTCGACCCGGTCGCCGCGCGGCAGTTGAACGCCGAGGTGTTGTTCGCGTCGATGGAGTCGAAGTCGTCGCCCTTGTAGGCGTCGACGGGCTCCATCTTGTAGATGGGCCAGCGCCAGTCGTACAGACGGCCGAAGACCTTGGTGATGGCCTCGGTCGCGTCCTTGTTCACGACCAGCTTGCCGGTGTGGGGTTTGTCGTCGAAGCCCCAGTAGGTCATCGTGATCATCCGCAGGCCGTCGAGGGGGACGGGGCAACCCGGCCGCCAGGAGTGTTTGACCTGCTCACGGGTGACCTTGGAGACCGTGGCCGAGAACTTCGGCGGGGCCGTACGGCTCGGAGTCGAGCCCGGAGCCGGGGGTGCCGTCTCCTGGACCGTCTTCTGGGCCGTCTCGTCGGCCGCGGAGGTCTGGGAGACGGGGGAACCGGAGGCGGGCCGCTGGGCGGTGGTCGTGCCGCACGCCGTCGCGAGACCGGTCGTGAGACAGGCGGTGGCCACCGCGAGCGTCGCCTGGATACTACGCATCACGAGTCGTGAGCCTCTCACTTGTCGTCGCCGCACGCCGGGCGGACCGTGGTAGTCGTCCGGCCACCTGACGTGACAAAGGGTAGCCGCCGCGCCCCACCGCCCCGTACGGTCGCCCGCGCCCTGACGTTCCTTGGCCGAGGTTTTTGGCGAAAATCCCGCGCAGGTGTTCGAAGGGGCGCTACAGTCGGTCGCACCGGATCGAACACGGGTTCGGGCGGTGTCTGCCCAGATGGGGGTGTGTCATGGCGATGCTCGCGGTGCCCGAGACACCCCATATCCCCGCGACGCACCCCTGCGCACGGCCTCGTGCGACACGCCGTAGCCCTTTCTACGGAAATCTACCTCGGCCGCTATATCCCGTCATAAAGTCCGAGACCGTGGACCCCGTGCGCAACCCGTACGCCCCCGGCGCGGGGCAGCGCCCTCCCGAGCTCGCCGGGCGTGACCGAGAGCTGCAGCAGTTCGAGATCGTCCTGGAGCGGGTGGCCCGCGGTCGTCCCGAGCGCAGCATGGTCATCACCGGCCTGCGCGGCGTCGGCAAGACCGTCCTGCTGAACACCTTCAAGTCCATGGCCATGCAGCGGCTGTGGGGCACGGGAAAGATCGAGGCCAGGCCCGACCAGTCGATCCGGCGCCCGGTCGCCGCCGCGCTGCACCTGGCCATCCGTGAGCTCGCCCCCCGGCACCGCGCGCCGGAGCGCATCGAGGAGTTCCTCGGCGTGCTCAAGGCCTTCGCGATGCGCGACCCGAGCGCGGCCAAGGGCACCTCGCACTGGTCGCCGGGCATCGACGTGCCCGCGAGCCGGGGCCGCGCCGACTCGGGCGACCTGGAGATCGACCTCACCGAGCTGTTCGTCGACGCCGCCGGGGTCGCCACCGACCTGGGGGTCGGCATCGCCCTGTTCATCGACGAGATGCAGGACGTGCAGGCGCCGGACGTCTCCGCGCTCTGCGCCGCCTGCCACGAGCTGTCCCAGAGCGGCGGCCCGCTGATCGTGGTCGGCGCGGGCCTGCCGCACCTGCCCGGTGTGCTGTCGGCCAGCAAGAGCTACTCCGAACGGCTGTTCCGCTACGCCAGGATCGACCGGCTCGACCGAGAGGCGGCAGACCTGGCGCTCATCGCCCCGGCCGAGAGCGAGGGGGTCGAGTTCACCCAGGAGGCCCTCGACGCCCTCTACGAGGCGGCCGACGGCTACCCCTACTTCGTCCAGGCCTACGGCAAGGTGGCCTGGGACCTGGCGCTGAGCAGCCCGATCACCGCCGACGACATCAAGGTCTCCGCGCCCGAGGCGGAGGAAGAACTGGCGGTCGGCTTCTTCGGCAGCCGATACGAGCGGGCGACACCCGCCGAGCGTGACTACATGCACGCGATGGCCGCCATCGGGGACGAGCCGGTGGCCACCGCGGAGGTCGCCGAGGGGCTGGGCCGTAAGCCCTCAAGCCTCTCCCCGGCCCGTGACAGCCTGATCAAGAAGGGTCTGATCTACAGCGCCGAGCGCGGGTTCATCGCGTTCACGGTGCCACACTTCGGAAAGTTCCTGCGTTCCCAGCCCGTTTGAACACATGTTCGATATAGTGATGTCACGGTCTACACGGGGCCCTAGCCCTCTATACGGCTCTCTAGTGGGGAAGCTAGAGAGCCGTATAGAGCTGTATGGAACCGCTAGAAAGATCTAGGGCTCTCTAGCGTCCAGCCGATACGGGCATAGATTCCAGCAGAGACATCTCCTCGACCGGCTGACCGTCGAAGCCGACCATCGCCACCCGCACCGCCGGGTGCCGCCCGCTCAGATAGACCGCGAAGACCACCTCGACCGGCTCACCCGTGTGACCGCGCCCCTCGTAGACGAAGAACCGCCAGCACAGCTCACGCCAGCTGTCCACGGGCTCGGTGCTCGACAGCAGCTTCACGTGTGAGCGCCAGGTCGCGCTCGCCCGCAGTCGGCCGAGGGCGTGCGCGGGGTCGAGCGGGCGCTGCTCACACGGCGCGCGATACCGCAGCCGCGCCGCCGCCTCCTCGATCTCCGGCGAGAGTACGGCGAGCACCAGCAGCCCGCCCAGGGCGGCGACCGCCTGCGTCCAGTTCATACCGGACAACAGCGCCCAGCCCGGAATCCGCGGCGTCCAGACCAGCCCGAGGGACATGGCGGTCAGCACCATGGTGCGCCCCAGCGAGCGCAGCCCGACCGGCACCGCGCTGACCTCGCCGAAACAGCCACACCCCACGTCCGGACGGCGCCGTCGCAGCTCCCACAGCACGTAGGTCGACACGGCGAAGAACGCGGCCGTACCCCAGCGGAACACCGGATGACCCGTCGTCACCAGCCCGGCGACCAGGACCACCTCACCGGCCGCGCAGCCGAGCATGGCGGGCGCGCGCCAGCGGTCGGCCACCAGCACCGCGGGACCGAGCCTGCTCAGCACGCCCGGCTCCGCCTCGCCTCTGGCCGTCCACACCTTGGCGAGCGCTCCCGCGACGAGCAGCGCACTCAGCACCGGAAGCTGCGCGGCGGCGATCATCGTCAGCATCTGTGTCACCCCAATCCGACCCGGGCGTTGAAGCACCCCTTGGTCAGCTCCCCGCCGAGCTCCACGAAGGAGACCGGCGACAGTTCCACGATCCGGCCACGGGGAGAGGTGCCGCATTCCAGGCAGCGGTCGCAGAACCGGCCCGCCAGGCAGCCGCAGGCCACGATCGGAAGCACCGAGGTCCGCCCGGCGCACACGTTGCGCACGCTGAGCGCGGAACCCAGCGCGAGGTACGGCAGCGCCGTACAGGACACGCCGGCGTCCTGGCAGTCGCTGTCGGCGTGTTCCAGCATGGGATAGGCCACGCCCCGCTCACCCCAGTCGAAGGTGTCGGACCAGGTCGAGGTGCCCGAGATGCGGGCCTGCGCGCCGTACCCGGGAGGCGGTTTCGGCACGGAGGTCCACCGGTAGGGCGGCTGGGAGGTCGCGGGCAGACGGGCGTGGGCGACACCGTCCTCGCGGATTCCGATGGCGTCGAACAGGTAGCCGGGCTCGAACTGCGGGTGCCGTACCCGCAGGCGTCCCGAGGCGCCGTAGGGGATGACGATCGTGCGCCGCCCCCGGTGGGGCCCGCAGTACAGCTCGACCGTGAGGTCCCTGCGGCCGCTGCCGACGGACTGGATCACGCCGGTGATGCGGGTGATGTCGGCCCAGATCCGGTCGACGACCCGGCCGCCCTGCAGGGCCCTGACGATCACGTGGGCACCGACCGGCAGGTCGGCGGGGGAGACGTTCTCACCGCGCCATGCGGTCGCCCACGGCGCGATGACGAGCCGCTCCTCCTCCCCCTCGGGGGTCTCCACGACGATCAGGTGCGGGCTCACGTCCAGGATCTCGCCGGTGATCGAACGCAGGGGCTCCCCCTCCTCCGAGTCGGCCTCGGGGTCCGGCTCCCGCTCGTCGGGGGAGCCGGGGGAGTCGAGGGATCTGCCAAGCACGGCGGCGGCCAGCACGCGGCGGCGGTCGGCGCTGCGATACGGCATCGTCACTCCCATGTTTCGCGAAGGTCTCCCGGTCAGCGTCACACGCTCACGGGAGTCTCGCCGTTCGCTTCGGCCAATAATCCTGTCGGTGGGGTGGCGGGGTAGCAAAATTCCCCCTCCCGGTGGAACGCGTCATTCCCCGTTCTAGGGCAAACCAGTACCTGACTCCGACTTGGGACACCTCTGCCTGGGGGAGGCGTTCTTTGCTGTTGACGGGACGAAATATAGGTTCCGGTTCAGCCGGTTTAGGGGCTCTGGCTGCGATTCTGGCCACGAGGCACACCTGACCACAGGCTGGTGATCGCGGTGAGCGGCGGAATCCATGAGGAGTTCCGCGAGTACGTCGTTGCTCGCGGTCCGACACTGCTGCGCGCGGCCCGTCAGCTCACCGGGCATCCCAGTGACGCCGAGGACCTGCTCCAGGCCGCCCTGTTCAAGACCTATCTGGCCTGGGGCCGCATCCACGACCGCGCGGCGCTCGACGCCTACGTGCGCCGGGCGATGGTCAACATCAACATCTCCTGGTGGCGGCGGCGCAAGCTGGAGGAGTATCCCGCCGAGGAGATCCCCGAGCCCGTCCTCGTCAGCGGCTCGGGCCATCTGCCCGAGCAGGTCGAACAGGCCCTCGACCGGCTGCCGACCAGGATGCGGACCGCCGTCGTGCTGCGCTACTACGAGGACATGACCGAGCCGGAGATCGCCAGGGCGCTGGGCATCAGCGTCGGCACCGTCAAGAGCACGGTCTCCAGGGCGATGGCGCGGCTACGCGGCGATCTCACGGTTCCTGAGCAGCGACAGCCGCAGCCCCAGCGCTAGACTCCCCGGACTCCGCCCCGGCCGTCGCGCACGGCCGTACGGCGTCGCGGATCGTCCGCAGCATGTCGAGGAAGACATCGAGCTGCTCGGGGGGGAGCAGGCCGGTGAACCACTCCTCGATGTCCGCCAGGTGCCGGGGGAGCACCGCGGTGAGCCGGTCCGTGCCCGCCTGGGTGATCACGGCGTAGGAGGCCCTGCGGTCGGTCGCGCACGCCTGCCGTGCGACCAGTCCCTCACGTTCCAGCCTGTCCACGACCCGGGTCACCCCACTGGTGGACAGGCTGGTCTGCGCGGCCAGGTCGCTCATGCGCAGGCGCCTGCCCGGGGAACGTGCCAACCGGATGAGGGTCTCGAAGTCGATGTCCGAGAGCCCCGCCTCGGCGAAGGAGGTGTGGGTCTTCGCCAGCAGGCCGCCGAAGGCTTCCGCGAACAGGCCCATGGCCGTTAACCGGGAGTCGTCAAAGGAGGTCACCGTTCCACTTTAACCGATGATGGTTGACGTGGGGAATATTCCTCATGTAGAAATCTGTTGACGCAAACATCCGCACTGCAAGCACCTCTTCAGGAGTAGCCATGACCACTCGGACCTGGGAGAACCTTCAGCTCCCCGCCGCAGGTACCTTCAACCTCGACGCCGCCCACACCCGGATCGGCTTCATGGTCAAGCACATGATGGTGAGCAAGGTCCGCGGTCACTTCGACCAGTTCGCCGGAAGCGTCACCGTCGCCGAGAACCCCCTTGAGTCCTCCGCCGAGCTGACGATCAAGGCCGAGAGCATCAGCACCGGCGTCGCCGACCGCGACGGCCACCTGCGTGGCGACGACTTCCTCGCCGCCGAGAAGTTCCCCGAGATCACCTTCCGCAGCACGCGCGTGGTCGGCCACTCCGGCGACGAGTTCACCGTCCTCGGTGACCTCACCATCCGCGACGTCACCAAGCCGGTCGAGCTCACCGTCGAGTACGGCGGCGCGGGCACCAACCCCTGGGGCCAGTCCGTGTGGGGCTTCTCCATCACGACCGAGATCGACCGCGAGGAGTTCGGCCTGACCTGGAACCAGACGCTGGAGACCGGTGGCGTCCTGGTCGGCAAGAAGATCAAGATCGAGATCGAGGGCGAGGCCAACCCCGCCGCCTGACGATCGTCATGGGAGGGTCGATTGGCCCGCGTGGCGTCGTGGTCCTCGCCGCCTGCCCGGCGTCGTGACCTTCGTCGCCCGATAGTCGTCGTCCACAGGTTCCCTCCCGGCGTTCGGGATTCGTTGTCCACAGGCTCCTTTCCGGTGTTCGGGAGGGAGCCTGTGGATTTTCCGGTGAGATCACTCATGTGGTCTTTGGGCACGGCTGGGCTTGGGGTCCGGCGCCCGCCAGTGTGGTCGGGGCAGTACCCCCCGGCTTTCCTGGGAAGTTGATATTCCGTCAGGTGGTACCGGACGTCTCGTCTGGCGGGAATCCCCAGACCCACAGCCGTGTCTGCCTGCGAGAATCGCTGATCGTCCACAGGTGTGCACAAAGTTATCCACAGGAGTGGATAACCGGTACACGCCTCCCCGACACGGCGTCTGCGGGAACCGCTTTGCTGCCTCGCCTGATGGCCGGTACTCTATGCTGAGCCACTCGGCAACCAGGAGGCTTCGCCTAGTCAGGTCTATGGCGCCGCACTGCTAATGCGGTTTGGGTTTACCGCCCATCCGGGGTTCAAATCCCCGAGCCTCCGCAGGTCAGAGGCCCTCTCCCGATCTCAGGGAGAGGGCCTTTTTGATCTATGAGGGGCTTCTAGTTGTAGTTCTAGTTGCAACGGGGGCACAACGAAGGCTCAGGCCTCGCCCAGCGAGATCATGAAAGGAACCGTGCAGGTCACCTCGTTTGAGGTGATCGAACGGGTCGCCCAAGGGCTCCAGATGCCCGACAGCGCCCGCCTGGCTCTCGGTCTCGCCCCCGCCCGCTCCACCACACCGCAGGTGATCGACACCGCCTCACATCCCGCCCCGGTTATCCCGCCTCGGGATGGAACGTCGACAAGCGGCCTGCTTAGCGTGGAAAGCCCTGTCACTGTCGGCCAGAATCACAGCGCCGTCCCCTGGGACGCCGATGTTCTGACACTGGCCTGGATCGTGGGAAGGCTGGACGCTCACGTGGACCGCCGAACGATGCTCCTACTTGCCACCGGGATGACGGCCGAAGCCGCGGCCAGTATCGCTGACCCCTGGGAGCGCCTGTCCCGGGCACTCACCGGCCCTCAAGCACTCGACGAGGACACCGTCGAACGTCTCGAAGCCCGCACCGTCGGCTTTCACCGCCTGGAGTACGTGCTTCCCGCCCGAGCCATCTACCAGGGCCTCACCACCCACATCACCGAACTGAGCAACCTGCTCCAAAGCGGCCCGCCCGAGAGGTTCCGCCGACGTCTGGCCGCCACCGCAGGCGAGGCCGCCACTCTCGCCTCCTGGATCGCCTGGGACCTCAAGCAGCCCGGCCAGTCCCTGTCCTTCGACCGCGTCTCGACCCTGGCCGCCAAGGAAAGCGGGCACCAGATCATCCAGGCGTGCACCCATGCCTACAAGTCGTACGCCGTCGAAGGCCGTGCCGCTCACGAGGCCGTACGCCACGCCCAGCAGTTCCTGCCCGCCCACGGTGACGACGCCACCCGGGCCTGGCTGCTCAGCCGTCAGGCCGAAGAACTCGCCGCCCTCGGAGACCGACATGCCGTCAGCCTCCTGCACCAGGCCGAAGACGCCTACAGCCGTGCCCGCCCACACCGCGAACGCGCCTGGACCCGCTTCCTGGACGTCGGCCGGATGGCCGCCTTCCAACTGTCCACCTACGTACGGCTCGGCGACGACCACCAGGTGATCGAGGCAGGCCAGGCCGCGCTGTCGGCCGTCGCCCAAGACACCGACCACAAGAAGGTCGCCGTCGTCTACGCCGACATCGCCCAGGCCCAACTCCAGATCGGCGACGTCACCGAAGGTGTCACCTACGCCCGCCGCGCCCTGGAATCCGCCCGGCGCAGTGAATCCACCTGGGGACTGCAGCATCTCGCCACCGTCGAAAAGACCCTTGCCGGGCAGAAGGACCAGGCTGCCCGGGAACTCCTGGCAGACATCACTTCCACCCGCCGGGCTCTGGGGACGTCTCCCGCCTGATCCACTCCAGATAGTCAGCCGTCCCGGCCACCAGGGGAACGGCGACGATCTGCGGCACCTCATAGGAGTGCAACTCCCGCACCCGCGCCGCCAGAGCCTCGAACCGGCCGATGGTCGTCATCATGACCACCAGCCACTCATCCGAGCGCCGGATCTTCCCGGCCCACCAGTAGACGGACTCGATCGGCGCGACGACCTGAGCCGCAGCGGCCAACCGCTCCTCCACCACTGCCGAACAAATCCGCGACGCCTCCTCACGGCCGCTGACAGTGACCCGAACCTCTGCACAATCCGAAGCGTTCCCGATCACGCTGCAACACTGCCGAATTGTTCTCATGGGTATCAAGTGCGGCGGCGCGGCGCGCCGCCGCACGGCCCCCCGACCCCCAGCCCTCCCCCCACCCACACCAAACCCCCATCGCACCCCACACTCATGACAACCTTTTCTATTTGTCCCCCCCCGTGGGGGGGGCCCCCCCCCCCCCCCCCCCCCCACGGCCCGCCGCCCGAACGCCGCCCGAGCGTGCGGCGTGGGCGCCGGTCTCGGCCGGCGGCGGGACCACGGGCCGCCCGCCGCACCGCCCACGCGCCGTACGCGACCACCAGCCGCCGCACTGGGGCCACACCGCCGCCACTCACAAGGGCCATGAAGACAGCACGATCCTCGGCCATCCCATCATCAGGCCCGCGTTGCGTTCCCTCTACAAAGGCGATGAGGACCCAAGATTAAAGTCGCAGCTCAAGGGCCTTCCCGCTGAGGCGTTCCAGTGGGAATCTGCAATGAACCTCCGGTAGTGCGGAAAACCTCGGAGGCCTGCTGCAAACTACCTTGATGGCCATCAAGCCATCGGTCTCGGTCGGTGTCAGCGAACCATAGATTCGGCGGTGGACCGGCGCCGCCCTGACGATCGCCTGACGGTGGCCGATCTTCGTGGGTGGTCGGGGGCGATCGAAGGTCTGGGACTTCGTACCTCAGCCCCAGCCCACCGAGTAGCGTCGACACCTGTGGCCGCCCTGGGCCGTGCCTCCATGTATGAGCAAGACGGGGCAAGGGGCGGGAACCCTAAGGAGTCATGGTTAAGGTGAAACTGACTCTGGCCTGCGACGTAGCAGCTCACCAAGTTGCTAGAGCCAACCTGGCCTCCTCCTTAAAGGCTTGTCTCTGTGATTAGCTGCTGCTGAAAGGGCACGATGCGTCTGGGCAGGATTAAGCAACTTCCAGACCTCGGCTAGGCAAGTGGGCTAGATTTTACGACCAGAAGATGTCGCTTTCCAAGATCAAGTTTGAGAGTCAGGGGCACTGGTATGACCGGAGAACTTACGGCTCTAGCTGCACAGGTATCTCCTTACGTCGTCGCGGCTGTGAGTGCATACGGTGGGGCAGTTTTATCGCGGGTGCAGGAAGGTGCAGCCGACAGTACTATCGAATGGGGGCGAAGATTAATTCAACGGATTTCCGGAACAAGAGAGCTAGGTGAAGCCGTCCCGGAAGCGGTTCAGGATCTTGCTGTAGACCCGGGTAATCAAGATCTGCAGGCTGTACTTCGTGTTCGAATTGCTCAAGCATTGATGGCCGACGCAATATTGGCTGAAGATATTCGTAGATTATTGCAGCAAGCAACAACTTCAGGGGCAAGAGTAGTGGCAGCTGGAGAACGCTCTGTCGGGGCTCACACTATTTCTGGGATAGTAGTTACGGGCGACAAAAATAATGTATACAGGTGAATTTGCGTGAGCACAAATACGCCACCAGGGCCATTTGAGTTTATCTCTGCTGGAGAAAGAGCAGTAACTGCTCACACCATCTCCGGAATCGTCTCGACTGGAGACAATAGTACCAATTTATTGGTAGATGGAAGCGTTTTAGTTGATCCTTCTCAAGTCTCCAATGTTCAGAGAATAAATAATTTACCTCGTATGCCCACGGGTAAGTTCATCGCACGTAGAGCAGAGCTGCAGGTTATTGCCAAGCCAACTGGTGATCGCCACACTCGTTTAGTTGCTCAGGTTATATGCGGCCTGGGAGGAGTCGGTAAGTCCGAGTTGGCCCTACGCTATGCGACTACTCGGATCACGGAATACTCACTCATATGGTGGATAGTCGCAGATAGCGAAGATCAGATCCGGTCAGGATTTGCGCAGTTAGCGTGTCGGCTGCACCCTTCGGTTGCTTTGACGACCACCATGGATCAAGCGTCTGACTGGGCTATCGGATGGCTGCAATGCAATACCAATTGGCTCATTATATTAGATAACGTTGAAAAGTTGTCCCACATCAAATCTATCCTGGGCCAACTATCTGTCGGGCATATTCTCATAACCTCTCGTCGAAATATTCGATGGCCTGTATCTGATGGCATCATTAAGCTGGACGTATTTGAGCCGAAAGATGCTCAGATCATGCTTGCGGAGGCCATTTCGTCGGAGGCGCCGGAGGAACTAGATGCGTTGGCGCAGATAGCAAACGAATTAGGTTACCTCCCGCTTGCATTAGATCAGGCTGCAGCGTTCATTAGCCAGACACAAATTCCTCCCGATCAATATCTAAGCTTGCTTCAAGAACAGCCTGATCAAACATATAACGCTCATGGCGAGGAGCGAGATTCACATGAGACTATTGGTCGACTTTGGGATATAACGCTAGATACACTTAGTCAACAGAATCGTTTTGCACTCAATCTACTATATGTGTTGTCCTGGTATGCCCCAGATCGGATACCTAGAATTATCCTGCAGCCCGAAACTAGCCGTTTAGATTTCGACAAGGCGTTAGGGGTGTTATCTTCATATAGCCTCATAAATTTGAGGGGCGAATATGTAAGCATGCATCGAGTTTTGCGGTCTGTGCTTTTCCATAATGTAGATGGAAGCGAAATAGCCGAATCTCTTACTGTAGTTGCTCTGCGATTAATAAAAAGAGTAATACCGTTTGATCCTATATCCGAGGTCGAAGCTTGGCCGCTCCTTCGTTCACTACTTCCCCATGTTAAGCAGATCGCTGCACAAAAACCATGGGGGTTAGCAGAAGAGGAAGTTGCCGATACATTTAATACTTTCGGAGTTTTTGAACGCACGCAAGGAAACTTCCAAAGCGCCAAAATGCTGCTCTCTGAAGCCTTAGATATAGTGACAGCCCAATATGGAGACAGCCATAGGGCGATACTTCCTGTTCGTACTAACTACGCAGCAGTTCTAAATGATTTAGGGCAATACAAGGAATCTCTTTTAGAAGCTAAGGATGCCCTAAGAGTAGCTGAGCAAACCCTAGAAGAGGACAGCGAAGATTTTCTCACTATAAGTAATAACGTGGCACAAGTCTTAGCCTCTATGGGGCGTTTAGCCGAAGCGGAAGCAGAGCTTAGAAAGATAGTTGAAAAGTCGTCTCGGCTATTTGGTGATAGACACCCAGGCACGCTAGCGTCACGCGTAAACCTTGCAACTGTACTGCAAGGCCTAGGTCGACTCAGAGAGGCTGCTGACGAAATTAAGCGCGCCAATTCTGGGTTCGCGGAAGTCTTAGGAGAAGAGCATCCAGATATCTTGTATGGCCGCAATAACGCAGCGACCATCCTGCATGATCTAGGTAAATATGAAGAAGCCGAAGATGAGTTACGAAAGACCTACGAACAGACTTCTAAAATTTTCGGAGAAGAACATCCAAGAACACTAAAAGTTCGCGACACCCTAGCTAGCATGTTGCTGATTAAAGGTTTAACGCTAGAAGCAAAGGAAGAATTTAGAAAAATCTTAAAACTACGTATTGAAGTGCTCGGAGAATCGCATTCTGACACTTTAACCACTTTAAGTAATCTTGCTAGTGTTCTACGTGAGCTGGGCGAGTATGAGGAAGCAGAGAGAAATTGTCGCAAGGCTATAGCTCTTACGGCGATTTCTTTAGGTGAGGAGCATTCTGAAACTCTCACGAGTCGTAGTAATCTAGCTAATCTGCTAGAGGAAACAGGGAGAATCGCTGAAGCTATAGCAGAGATTGAAGAGACAATAAGGATTAAATCAGCAGCGTTAGGGGCTATGCACCCTGATACGTTGAGGAGCAGAAATAACCATGCTGTCATGCTTGCCAGGCGTGGAATGTTTGAGGAAGCTGAGCGCGAACTTATAGAAGTATGCGCAGAACTCTCAAATACATTGGGTGAAATCTCTCCGCTAACTTTGAAGGCGCGCTCAAATCTCTCTTTGATAATGTGTCGGCTGGGGCATATAGACTCAGCGGAGCTGGAAATAGTGCGCGCTCTAGATGGACAGATCAAGGTGCTAGGCGAGAACCACCCCGACACACTTGAAAGTTTTGAGTTGCGTGATCACATACTTAAGAACAAGCGGCGACTCCTGCATGGCGACATTGGGCGCAACTCCTCTTGTCCCTGTGGGTCGAATAGGAAATATAAGCGCTGCTGTGAAAGGCCACTGAATAGCTGAGATTATTCATTGTCTAATGCAATCTCTATAGTTATGGAAAAATTGTGAGCCGTTTAGGCTATTTAGGGGTGAATCTGGGGCTCACCAGAATTGCTGAGTATTGCTGCATGGGCAGAGCTATGCCCGCTATATCAAGTGTTCGGTTCTCGACGGTGCCGAGCAGGTCGGTTACTCTGTGCGAGACGCAGACGCGAACCGCTTCAAGCTGCGGACCTCACTGATCATCGATCTTGGTTTCTGTGGTGGCCGGTAGTGGAATCCAGCTCAGCTGGCTTTGGATGTCTTGGAGACCTTGCCGTTGAGCTTCGAGCAGGCGGTCGGCTGGGTGGAGGATTGATGGTTCATCCTCGCGATGAGACCTGGCCCTGCGCATCTGCAGGAACATCCTCGCCTCTACGGAACTGATCATTGATCGGCTGGCGGATGGGCCAGTGAGGGCACAGGTCGATCGCTGGATGGATCTCCGGCCACGTCTGCCGTGACGTGCAATATGTGTGCAATGATCATGGCGGCGGAGGAGCCGTGAACGTGCTGCGCGCCAGGTCAGGGGCGGTACCACCAGCGAAACGGTCACGGGTTGTAAAACCGTCGACCCTCCCACTCTAGGAGCTACCTGGGGAGCCGCCAGCTCAGACGACTCTGAACCGAGCCGGATTGATCTGAACGGAAGGTCCTTCCCTGATCTGCGCCGCGAACGGGTCTGAAGCCTTGGAGCACGCTTGGGGACCTACGGACCAGAAGGTCCCGCTTGGGTGATGGCTCCCCGGCTAGTTGTTGCTCAACTGATGGTGGCGTAAGTATGCACATGATGAGATGGCCCGGTTCTTCGCGAACCGGGATACCACGTGAGATATCAAACGTTTAATCGATGGTAGGGCAAGGTCTGGCGCTAGGAGGTCCGATCATCGACTCGATCATTAACGCTCTAATTATTCTCGTGTGGTCAATAACAGTGCTGATGTATATGAGCTTTGCCGGTGGGCTCATCCTGAGAATGGTAGCCGGTCCCTTGTACCGGTGGACTCGTGACATCGGCCGAGTGCACCCACAGGCGGTCGTTCCTCTAGTGTACGCCCCTCTGTTGTCGGGATCGATGGCCATGGTGGCGGGGGTCGGCGTTAACCTATACACGGAGTGGAAAGAGCCTGGTCCGGATTTAGATGCCTCATTTGGCATTGTTTTTATGATCGCGTCTCTAGTCGCAAGTGCCATCGGCGGACGGGCAATGCTGCGGCGAGTTGCGAACGATGTGAGCGGAATCGATCGGATGCGGTGCAAGCTTAGTCACTATGTTGGTCGGCCCAGCGAGGTTCTCGACCTTCAGGTGGCACTCACCTACAGTCGACGGGCGCGGCGAGTGGGTGAACGCCTCATGCAGCGATCTGCGACGCTGCCCATGTGCGGGTGGCCCGATGGCAGTTTGATTCGCATGATCGCACTTGGGACACTCATCGTCGATTTACCCGCCTTTGGCTGGTCTCTCAAGATAATGATCTCCCGTGCTGGCGACAGAATGTGGATCTGGATAACGGTCGGGTTGGCGCTTGCAATCGTCATGGCGCCCGCTGCTGTGTTCTTGAATTGGTACCACCGGCGCTGGTGGCTCCGCCGCGTAGGAGAGGAGTTGATCGAGGAGGCGGGCCGGGCGGAGGTTGTCTTGCTTCAGCATAAGACGCCGAGGGGGTTCGGCCAGCGCGTCCGCCACTGGTGGGTGAACCACATGCCCTTCCTCAGACCTTGGAGCTTCATCATGTCCCTGTTGCGTGAGCGTGCCCACAGACGCGGTTAGAGCACTGATCCCGCCCTTAGTTGCAGTTCTAGTTGCAATCCAACGTCGTCCCATGCCGTTCCGGGCGGACCGGTCGCGCCCGTTGGTCCAGGCTGAACCGATATGAACGGCCAAGATCAGAGCTGCTAATGCGGTTTGAGTTTACCGCCCATCCGGGGTTCAAATCCCCGAGCCTCCGCTGTGACAAGGGAGTTCGTGAGAGATCACGGACTCCCTTCGTCATTTCAGAGATCACCACTGGCCTCCGGCCACATTGATGGCACGAACGCAGCGTTCGCCCTCGTCGCCTGTTCCTGCGTTTCTCGGCCGCTGAGGGGTGGACATCGCTCGTGAAGGCTGCGGTCGCGTGGCCGAGGATCATCGGGGATGACCTTGATGGAGACGTCGGCGGCGAGCGGCATCGTGGTCGCACCAGGTTGCGACCCCTCGCAGGGTGATGAGGCCTCGGCGGGTCTGTCTGGGCGGTGCCCCGCCTGCCGGGTTGCGGCCCCTTTCTGGGGCGATGAGGACGCAACCCGGTGGCGTAGATGCTTGCGTTCGCCTAGTTGCGAACCCTCGTAAGGGTGATAAGGACCTCAACGCAACACTGGTGCTGCTGTCCCCGGTCGACATGTCACGAACCCTCAGGGGTGATGAGAATAGGGGCCGGGCTGCGAGGGGTGGTTGACTGCGAGCCCTCTCAGGCTGCTGAGCCACCAGTCTGCTCTCACGACGCCGACGGCCGCAAGCGATGACGGGGATGCTTTGTTGGGAAAAGCCAGCGAATCAGCGGGCCGTCAACGGCGTTGGGGCGGTAGTTCGCCCACCGGTGCGGCGGTGTGCGTTCCGCCGCTCGTGCAGCGCCACACGGCGATCTCGTTCTCCAACTCGGCGAGCAGGCATCGATCGTGCACCGGGCAGGCGGGCCACATCTTCCACGTCGCCTCCACGACCACGTCCTGGGTGGCGTCGGCCACAGACTGGAGCACCTGTTGGGCGTCCCCGCCGGGCCCGAGGCCGCTGCCATGGCAGATGCCCCGGAACTCCACCCGTGCCAGACCCATGGCGTCCCGGTCGGGAACGACCATCCGAAGCGTCCCGGTGATCCCCGCGGCGCGGACGTCGCGCTCCACGACCTTCAGCGCCTCCTCCAGCGGCACCAGCAGGTCCGGTTCCAGGGCGAAGGTCGGCGCGAAGCCGATGTCGTCGAGGAAAGCCTTGCCCAGCCGAGCCAGGTCGGCGTCCGTCAGCTTGGTGGCGGGACGTTCGAGGAGCTCCCGGGTGACGGAAGTGGGCACGTCCCACTCCTCCACCAGGCGGGCCAGCTCGACGAGAGGCCCGGCGTCGAGACCACCGTCGCGCAACGCCGTGTAGACGCGGACGCTCAACTCCTCGACGGCCTGGTCGAGCTCATCGTCCTGCTCGTAGGGATGCATGCCGCAGCGTCTCCCGCCTCGCAGATCCCGGCAAGCGAGATTTCACCCATCGCCGTTGAATATCCGGTGACCTCTGACGTCATCCTTTTCGCCGGCCGGAGCACAATCCTCGGTCGGCGTTCGACACGCATCCGCTGATCTTCACGCTGCATCAGGGAATCAATGGTCACCAGTATTTCGGATCGCAGTACAGGGTGTTCAGAGCCGTTCAGGGGACCACACATGCCATCTGACCTGCGTTGAACCGTCTGGAACGGCCTGAGGGCGATCTCCGAGAAGCCGGGCCGGGCCATGTCGGACCGGCCGGCGAGTCGCTGGACCGGCTGGGTCCCTCATCGCGCGGCAGTCGCAGCATCTCCCGGCGCACCGGACTGGCCGGGACCGTGAAGATTGGATCCTCGGAGTCCGTACGGCCGACGCCGATGACTCAGCCATCGGCGGAAACCGGAGTGACCAGCCCAAGGACAGGAGAAAGCGAGGGCCTCGCCTTACTGGGATCGACAGAGATGCCGCCACAGTGATGGCCATGGGTGTACGGCACCGCGCACTGAGCGATCTCGTACGAGGCGTGGGCGGTCTGGTCGGCGAACGCGGCGGTGAGAAGGCCGCCCCACCCCTGCCGGTCCGCGGGGCGCGCTGGCTCCGCCGGTCCGCCTCCCCCCTTACTGTCTCCCTGGCGGGATCGTTCGCCGAGGTCTGCCCTCCTAGCGTTGTGACCAGCGCCGACGTGGCGCGAGAACCTACCGGGAGAACCTCCTCATGCGCACCACCCCGTCCAAAGCCGCCGCCGCTCTCGCCCTCGCCACCACGGGTCTGGCTCTCTTCTCCGTCCCGGCGCACGCCGGGCAGAAGCCCGCCCCGAGCACCACGGCCTCGCTCCAGAGGTCGATGGACGCGATGGTGCGTACCGGTACCGCGGTCGGAGTGCAGGCCAGGCTCAGCGAGGGAGACCGGCAGAGGGCCCTGCGCTCGGGAACGGCCACGGTCGCCGGCGGGAGTCCCGTACCGACCAACGGGTCGTTCCGTATGGGCAGCGTCACCAAGGCCTTCGCCTCGGTGACCGTGCTGCAGCTGGTCGGCGAAGGCCGGATCGGACTGGACGACCCCATCGGCAAGTATCTGCCCGGCCTGTTGCCGCGTGAGAACGACATCACCGTACGGATGGTCCTCCAGCACACCGCCGGGATACCCGACTACACCAGCATGAAGGAGTTCCCGACGTCGGGTGACGCCTACCTGAAGCTGCGCTTCAACCGGTTCACCGACGAGGGCATCGTGAGGACCGCGCTGACCAGGCCGCTGGACTTCGAGCCCGGCACGAAGTTCTCCTACTCCAACACCGGCTATGTGGTGGTCGGGATGCTGATCAAGGCGGTGACCGGCCACAGCTGGCAGAGTGAGGTCACCGAGCGCGTCATCAAGCCGCTGGGGCTGCGCGGCACCTCGGCGCCGACGTACTCCACGACCATCCCCGGGCCACACGCCCACGGATACCTCAACAAGAGCGACGGCGAGTACGTGGACGTGACCCGGCTCAACCCGAGCATCGCCGGCGCCGGGGGAGCGATGATCACGACCACGGCGGACCTGACGACCTTCCTCAACGGCCTGGTCACCGGCAAGCTCCTCAAGCCCGCCCAGTTCACCGAGATGAGGAAGACCGTTCCCATCAAGATCCAGCCGGGGGAGTACGGCCTCGGCCTGATCTCCATGTCCACCTCGTGCGGGCAGAAGATCATCGGTCACAACGGAGGCATTCCGGGCTATCTCACGAGCGCCTTCACCACCCTGGACGGCCGCACGAAGATGGCCCTCTCCGTCAACCAGAAGCAGTCCCCGGCCGACATGGCCGCCTTCAGCAAGATGATCGACTCCGCCTTCTGCTCCTGAGGGGGGCGCGGCCCGGCCTCGGTCGAGAATGATCAACGAGGCCGGGGCCGGGAAGGAGCGACTGACGTCGACGCCTCCGTGCCGTGTCGCCCGTCCGTTCATGTGGTGAAGGAGAACCCGCCCGCGAGCCGACCCCTTCCCGGCGTGCGCTCACATCGAGGCGCGCCATCCCGAAGGATCATGCGATGGCCGTCCTCATTCGCGGCGCCATGTCATCTGGCCGGGGAAACTCATGCACCACGTCCGTCGGCGCAACCTACGTCGCCGTCGCGTAGGGAGTGGATCATGCTCCGCAGGATCAGGAACGCGGCTGACTGCTCGGTCTCGGTCAGGCCGGCCAGCATTCTGACCTCGACGGCCCGGACCGCCACGGTCGCCTTCTCCAGGCTCCGCCGGCCGCGAGGGGTGAGCCGTGTGGGAAGGACCTTCCCGACGGGAGCCTCCGCGGGCCTGGTCACGTAGCCGTCCCGTTCCAGGGCCTGGAGTAGCACGTTCATCGACTGCCGTGTCACGAACGCGCCCCGCGCGAGCTCGGAGTTCGACAGGCCCGGCCGTTGGGCCAGCAGTTCGAGGCAGGAGTAGTGCGTCACGCTCATCCCGAGTGGCCGCAGCACCTCCTCCATGGCCACGCGCAGGGCGCTCGAAGCCTCTTTCAGCAGGTAGCCCAGTGATTTGTCCAGGTCAACGCCGGGGCCGTTTTGACTCATGTCAGAATTCTGACATACATTGCTCCGTGTCAGGAATCTGACACGGAGAGAAGGAGTACCACCATGCCCGTCACCGGCCCCGACTTCATCTCGCTCCAGGCGCGCGACCTCGACGCTTCACGGGCGTTCTACGAGCGGTACCTCGGCCTCGTCCGCTCGCAGGCCGGGCCGCCGCACGCCGTCGTCTTCGAGACGAAGCCGATCGCGTTCGCGCTCCGCGACGTCGTTCCCGGCACCGATCTCGCGTCCGTCGCCCGGCCCGGCATCGGCGCCGCGATCTGGCTCCACGCCACCGACGTCCAGGCCATCCACGACGCTCTCGTCGCCGACGGTCACACCGTCGTCTCCGCGCCGATCGACGGCCCCTTCGGCCGGACGTTCACCTTCGCGGACCCCGACGGTTACCACGTCACCCTCCACGACCGCGCCTGACAAGCCGAACCGGCCTCGGACCGCGTCGTCACGGACCGGGTTCCGCACTCCGGAGACGGCCGGACGCTCAGGGGTTGCGGAGAAGCTCCGGAGATGGCCGGACGCTCAGAGGTTACGGAGTAGCTCCGGAGGCGGCCGGACGCTCAGGGGTTACGGAGAAGCCCCGGAGGCGGCCGACGCTCAGAAGCCGCCCGGAAGCTCCGCCTTGAGGCGGTCGGCGATGTCGGCTCTCAGGGCCTTCTTGTCGATCTTCCCGACCTTGGTCCAGGCGAGTTCCTCGACGACGACGAGCCGTTCCGGAAACTTGAAGCGGGCAACCTCCGCGCTCTCCATCTGCCCGCGGATCTCCTCCAGAGTGACCGTCTCCCCGGCCCGCGGCACGACGTACAGGCACACGCGTTCCCCCAGCAGGGGGTCAGGCATGGCCACGGCGGCGACCTGGCTCACCGAGGGGAGCTGGTACACGAGGTTCTCGATCTCCTCGGCGGAGATCTTCTCCCCGCCACGGTTGATCATGTCCTTGTCGCGGCCGGCCACCACGAGGTCGCCCTCGGGCGTGCGCAGGCAGATGTCACCCGTACGGAACCAGCCGTCGTCGGTGAAGGAGCGGGCGTTGTGCTCCGCCGCCCGGTAGTACCCGCGAGGCGTGTACGGCCCGCGGGTGAGCAGGAGCCCGGCCTGACCGTCCGGCAGGTCCCGGTCCTGCTCGTCCACGATCCTGATCTCGTCAAAAGGCGACAGGGGACGGCCCTGCGTGGTGCACACCGTCTCGACGGGGTCGTCAAGGCGGGTGAAGTTGAGCAGCCCCTCCGCCATGCCGAACACCTGCTGCAGCGTCGCCCCGAGCACGGGCTTCACCTTGTACGCCAGCTCGTCCGCGAGGCGGGCGCCGCCCACCTGGATGACCCGCAGACTGGCGAGTTGTCCGGCACCGTGTTCGGCCGCCCGCTCCAGCCAGCGGCCGGCGACCGCGGGCACCACCGCGGTGTGCGTGACGCCTTCCGCCGCGATCGTGGCGAAGGCCCGTACCGGCTCGGGCGAGGGCAGCATGACCACCCGCCCTCCGGCGAGCAGTACACCCAGGATCCCCGGGCAGGCGAGCGGGAAGTTGTGCCCGGCGGGCAGGCTGACCAGGTAGACCGACTCCGAGGTGACCCCGGCGACCTCGGCGCTGGCCCGGGCGTTGTAGGCGTAGTCGTCGTGGGTGCGGGCGATGAGCTTGGGCATGCCGGTCGTGCCCCCGGAAAGGAGGAAGAGGGCCACGTCCCGGGAGGAGGGAGAGGGCATGTCGAAGCCGGTCCGGTCGGTCGGCGGGCCGCACAGGCTCCGCAGGTCCACACTTCCGGGTTCGATGTCGTCCCCGGCGACCAGCACCCGCCATCCGGCCCTGGTGGCGGCGCGTACGTCGGCCGCGAGGTCGTGGGCGAGCCGTTGGTTGTCGAAGTCCTTGGTCCGGTCGGGGACGGCGATCGCCACGGCCTCGGAATGGACGGCCAGATAGGTGAGTTCGGCCCGGCGGTGGGCGGGCAGCGCCATCACGGGCACGACGCCCGCGCGCAGGCATGCCAGGAGGAGGACGACGAACTCCCACGAGTTGCCCAGCTGCATGACGATCCGCTCGCCCCGGGCGATGCCGAGGCCACGCAGGCGTACGGCGGCGGCGTCGGCGCGGTCGGCCAGCTCGCCGTAGGTGAGGCGGAGCCCGGTGCCGTCGGTCAGCGCCGTGGCGTCCGGGGCGCGGTCGGCGACCTCCCGCAGCAGGGTGCCGATCGCGACCCCGGCCCAGAGGCCCTCCTCGGTGAAGCGGGTGACGTCGGCCTCGGGCCAGGGCACGGTGTGCTCAGTGATCGGTGTGGGCATCGTCGGCCTTCCTGGTGAGGATGACGGCGTCAAGCGCGATGAGACCTTGTGGCGTGAGCCGTAGCGGATTGACCTCGATCTCCTCCATGAGCGGATTGGCGACGAGCAGGTCGCCGAGCCTGGAGACGATCGTGCCGAGGGCGTCGGAGTCGAGGACGGGGCCGCCGCGCCACCCGGAGAGCAGGGCCCACCCGGCCAGTTCGGACGGCATGCCGGCTGCCTCGCCGGGGGAGACCGGGGCGAGCCTGATGGCGACGTCGGCCAGGGCTTCGGCCACGGTGCCGCCCAGCCCCACGAGCACCACGGGTCCGAAGACGACGTCGCGTCGGGCGCCGACCATCAGGTCGATCCCGGCGGGCGCCATGGCCTCGACCAGGTAGCGCCGCGCGCCCGCCGCGTCCAACTCGTCGAGTGCGGCGTCCAGGTCGGCGTGGGAGGACACGCCCAGGTGTACGCCTCCGATCTCGGTCTTGTGCAGGACGTCCGCGTCCAGCAGTTTCACGGCCACCGGAGCCCCGACGAGGTCGAACGCGGCGTGGGCCGCGGCCCGGTCGGCGCAGGCGTGGCGTGGCATGGTCGCCACACCCAGCTGTTCGAGCAGGTCCTTGCCCGTGTTTTCGTCATATCGGGCGGCCAGGCCGGTCGGCGCCGCCCACGGGGTGGAGACGGCGGGGCGGGCCGTACGCGCTCGGGCGTCGGCCAGCAGCGCGGCGGTGGCCGCGGCGACGCCACGGGCGTCGTCGACCACGGCGACGCCCGACTCGCGCAGGGCTCGGCGGTCGCGGACGACCTCCTCGCCCACACCCGCCAGGCCGAGGACGACGGGGACGTCCGCGGTCATGCCGTTGGTGAGCGCGGCGACGACGTCGACCGCGTCCGGTTCGTGCAGGACGTAGCCCGCGAGGACGTCGACGCCGGGATCGGCGCCGACGGCGGCGAACACCGCTCCCAGCTCGGGTCCGGGACGGCCGGTGTCGACCGGGTTGCGCTGGAAGGTCAGCGGCGGCAGCAGTCCGGCCAGGGTCTCGCGGGTGCCGGGGGTGAGCTCGGGCACCCGGATCCCGCGTCCTCGCAGGTCGTCGAGGAGCAGCAGGCCGGGACCCGCCTGGGCGGTGACGACGCCGACCCCCGGGGCGGCGTGGGGACGGCCCCGGGTCACCGCGAGTGCGCCGACGGCGTCGACGAGTTCGCGTTCGTCGTCGACGAGGACCGCGCCCGCCTGGGCCAGGGCCGCGCGCGTCGTGCGCCACGAGGTCGCGAGCGCCCCGGTGTGGGACTCGGCGAAGGCCCCGACGTCGTGACGGCCGACGACCAGGGCGACGACCGGCCGGGTCGCGGTGAGGCGGCGCACGCTCGCGACCAGCCGGGGACCGTCCGCCACCGACTCCACGTGCAGTGCGACGGCGGCGGTGCGGGGATCGTCGGCGAGGTGGTCGAGGACGTCGGGAGCCGTGACGTCGGCCCCGTTCCCGAGGCCGACGGCGAGGCTGACGCCGTGCCCCGCCTCGGTCAGCGCGAACGCCAGGGCGTGGTTGACACCCCCGCTGGCGGCGACGACGGCGACGGCGCCAGGTGCCACCCGGTGGGCGCCGGGGACGAAGCTGGCGGTCACCCGCGCGTGGGGAGCGAGGAAGCCGCTGGTGTTCGGGCCGAGGAGCCGGAGGCCCGAGTCCCGGGCGATGGCGCCGAGCCGTCGCTGGTGCCCGACTCCGGCGCCGCCCGCCTCGGCGAACCCCCCGCCGCACACGACGGCGGCTCGCACGCCCGCGGCGGCCGCCTCCGCGAGCACGTCGGCGCAGGCCGCGGCGGGGACACAGAGCAGGGCGAGGTCGACGGGTCCCGCTGCGGCGGCGGCGCCGACGGACGGGTACATGGTGTCGTCGCGCGCGTTCACCCGTGCCAGGAATCCGTCGAAGCCGGACAGCGAACGAGCCATGGCGGCGCCGAGTTTGCCCGGGTCGCGGGAGGCGCCGACGACCGCGATGCCCCGGGGGGCGAACAGCGGGCCCAGCGGGCCGGAATCGTTCACGTGAGCACTCCGACCAGGTCAGCGCGGCCGGAGAGCACCGTGGTCAGTGCCCGGTCCCGGTCGTGATCCCGCTCGATCAGCAGCGCGGGAAGTCCTGTGCGCATCCGTACCTCCTCGCACAGCCGGGTGCGGGTCAGAGCCGTGCCACCGTGTACGGCGACCAGCACCGCGCCGGTGGTGAGGCCGGACAGGTGGGGCAGGTCGGCCTCGTCGTCCGGCGCCTCCAGCAGGGCGCCCCACGCGCCGGGCAGCGGAACCGCGGAGAGCGGCAGATCACTCTCCCCCCGGACGGCCGTGGGGGCACCGTCCGCTCCGGCCACGACGTCGAGCAGCCGGCCGGACGTCGACCAGCCGGTCACCTCGAAGCGCGTCTCCAGCGGGTCGGCGCCGTGCAGGTCCCGCCACCGGCGGTGGGCCGAGTCGGTGAACCGCGGCGCACGCCTGGCCAGCCGTGCGTCGGAGATGCTGCGGGACATGAAGTGGTAGGCGAACTGCCACGGCTCAAGGGCGTCGTGGTAGTCGCCGAAGTTCTCCCACCAGGCGAGACTTGGCCGCGCCGAGTCCTGGATGCGCAGAACCGGTGGCTTGGCCGTCCGTTCGTAGCTCGCGAGGGCGGCCGCGAGGTCGCCCGGGTTCCCGACCAGCGCCCGCGAGAGCGCGACGGCGTCCTCCATGGCCATCTTGGTGCCGGAACCCACGGAGAAGTGCGCGGTGTGTACGGCGTCGCCGAGCAGGACGACGGGCCGTGGGGCCAGCGCGTACCAGTGGCGGGTACGGCGCGTGCGGAAGTTGCCCCATCGGGAGTTGTTGGTGAGCAGCCGTCCGCCCTCGATCTGCTCGGCGAACAGTTTCTCCAGATACTCCTTGGAGCGCAGGTCGCTCGCCCCGGGGGGTTGGTTCACGTCGAACGCGTCGAGACCGGCACGCCGCCAGGAGGCCTCGTCGGTCTCCACGATGAACGTCGACATGGTGTCGGAGATGGGATATCCGTGCACCGCGAAGACGCCGTCAGGGCCGCGTTCGTGGACGAAGGTGAGCCCGTCGAAGAGGTGGTCGGTGCCGAACCAGATGAACTTGGCCGAGGCGGTCTCCACCTGTGAGCCGAGGCCGGGACCGAGCGCTTCGCGGATCCGCGAGGAGGCTCCGTCGGCGGCGACCACCAGGTCGTAGCCCGCCAGGTCGTCCAACGTCACCTCGGTGGAGAAGCGGAGGTCTGCCCGGACGGAGCGGGCGCGTTCCTGCAGGATCAGGAGCAGCGTGCGCCGGACGACCGCGGCCATGCCGTTGCCGCCGCACCTGATCCGCTCGCCCTTCAGCCGGACCTCGATGTCCTCCCAGTGCCTGCCGTGCTCGGCCAGGGCCTCGCGCAGCACGGGGTCCGCCTCGTGGATCGCCTCCAGGGTCCGGTCGGAGAAGACCACCCCGAAGCCGAAGGTGTCGTCGGCGCGGTTGCGCTCGAAAACGGTCACCTCGTACGACGGGTCCGCCTGCCGGATCAGTGCGGCGAAGAACAACCCGCCGGGGCCGCCGCCGACCACCGCGATGCGCATGGCCCTCTACTCCTTGGTCGTGCGGCCGAGGATCTGGCCGAACACGGCGCCCAGCGCCGCCTCCGGATCGTCCACCGCGGAGGCGGACCGCCAGGCGACCATGTGGTCCGGGCGGACCAGGAGAACCCCGTCCTCCGCGACCCCGGAAAGGGTGCGGTAGTCGCCGTAGCCGTCCTCGTAGTCGCAGCCGCGGCCGATCGACCAGACCCGGATGGGCACCCCCAGGCGCTTGGCGACGCGCTCGGCCGCCTCCCGCCAGGCGGCGCCGTTGATGCCGGTGAGCAGGGTGAACCGTCCCCGGCCGCACAGGTCGAAGGTGGAGACGCGCCGCTGGTCCCTGGTCAGCCACACGTGCGGCAGGTGGCGTCCCGGACGGGTCGAGGCGAAGTAGTAGATCTCCTCGTCACGCGGCGCGGGCTGTTCGGGGGTGCCGTCGGGCACGATCGCGGCGGACGCGTAGTGCTGGTTGGTCTCGACGCCGTGCGTGTTGAAGCCCATGATCGTGTTCTGCAGCGCGGTGTCGAACTCCTGCCGCAGTCGGCCGCCCTCGGCCGTCGGCTGCAGCAGGGCGTCGAGGGCGTCGTGCAGTTCCTGCGCGCCGGAGGCGGGCGGCAGACGCAGCGCCATGAAGATCTGCGGCATCAGCCCGTCGCTGCGCTTGGCGCGCTGGACGATCTGCTTGGCGACCGGCAGCCGCTCGTCCCGGTAACTGTCGAGCAGCGTGGGTGCGGCTTCGCCGCGCAACACCATCGCGAGCTTCCAGCACAGGTTGTAGCTGTCCTGGATGGAGGTGTTCGAACCGAGGCCGTTCATGGGCGAGTGCCGGTGTACGGCGTCGCCGACGCAGATGACCCGGCCGGCCATGTTGTCGGTCGCGTAGACGTCGTTGACCGCCCAGGTGGAGATCGACTCGATCTTCACCGGCACCTGGTCGTCGCCGATCAGCTGGTGCGCGATGCGGACGCCGTCCTCCTCGGTGAGCGAGGGGTGCCCGGCGTTGACGTCGTAACCCCACACGCCGATCCACTTGGTCCACGGGCGCACCATGCGCAGCACGCCGATGCCGTTGCCGTCGTGGCCGACACCCGGCTGAACGAACCAGTACATGTCACCCGGACGGTGCTCGACGAAGCGGGTGAGGTCCGCCTCGAACACCACGTTGATCGAGCCTCCGAGCCCCATCTTGCCGACCAGGGGCAGGCCCGCCTGCGCGGCGACCGTCGAGTTGCCGCCGTCCGCGCCGATCAGGTACTTGCTGCGGATGCCGTACTCCTGGCCGGTCAGCCTGTCCCTGACCAGGGCGGTCACGCCTTCGTCGTCCTGTGTGAACGTCAGCAGCTCGGTGTTGAAGCGGACGGACGACCCCCGGGAGGCGGCGGCGTTGACCAGGATGGGCTCCAGCACGTGCTGTGGCAGGTCGCACACGGAGCACGGGCTGGCGAGGTCGTGCTCGGCCTTGAAGTGGGGATGGGTGTACCACGTGCGCAGACGGCCGAGCTCCCGCCCGGCGAGGCTCGTGGCGTACACGTGCTCGCCCATCAGGTGCTGCGGAGTCGCGTTCTTGACCACCTCCCCTTCCAGCCCGAGGTCACGCAGCACCTCGACGCCGCGCTGGTTGGTGATGTGCGCGCGGGGCGTGTTCGAGACCCCGGGGTACTTGTTGAGCACCACGTTGGGGATGCCGTACGTCGAGAGCAGCGCCGCGGCGGTGGCTCCCGCCGGACCGGACCCGACGATCAGTACGTCCGTCTCCACGACGGGGGTGAGGGTATCCATGTCATGGCTCCAAAAAGGTGCGGTCAGTGCCGGTGGCCCCAGAGGTCGGGGCCGGGGATCTCGGTGACCTGCCAGGTCTCGTCGTCGATGAGGACGCCGCCGCTGCCGAACTCGGTGTGCACACCGACGGGGGACTCGGCGTAGAAGGAGAACATCTGGTCGTTGCTGTGCCGTCCGAGCGTCATGGTGACCGGGACGTCGCGGTCGAGCACGAGGTCGTAGGTCCGGCCCACCTGGTCCATGTCGGGGACCTCAAGCATGAAGTGGTGCAGGAACGGGTGGTCGATGCCGAAGAACGGGCCGTCCACGAAGGCGATGCTGTGGTGGCGCGGGTTCGTGTGCAGGAACGTCGCCTGGAACGGCACCCGCATCGTGTCGCTGATCTTGAAGCCCAGGACGTCGGTGTAGAACCGCTGCTGGGCCGCCACGTCCGGGCTGGCGAGTACGACATGGCCCAGGCCGAGGTCACCCGTGACGAACCGTTCGATGTCCCGTGCCGAGGTGAACCGCCCCTCGCCCAGCGAGGCCCCGTGGAACAGCTCGACCCGGTTGCCCGCGGGGTCGAGGAAGTGCGCCATACCGGCCACGCGCCGGATCTCCAGCTCCCGCTGCGTCGCCTCGTGGGCCACGACGCCGTGGTCGCTCAGCTCGTTGAGCGCGGCGCTCAACGCGTCGCCGTCGGCGACCTCCCAGCCGTAGTAGGCGCCGCCGTCCTGCTCTCCGGCCTCGACGGTGATGCGGTGGTGCATGTCGTCGATGCGGAAGTGGGTGGCGCCGTCCTCTCCCTCGACCCGTTGCATGCCGAGGATGTCGGTGGCGTAGGTGGTGAAGGCGTCCGGCTCACGCGCGGACAGGCCAAGGTAGCCGAGCTGCTTGATGTCCATGCTGTGCTCTCCTAGTCGTACGGGGTCAGAACGCGTCGGTGAGGAAGCCGCGCAGCAGCGCCGCGTACTGGGCGGTGCGCTCGATCTGCACCCAGTGACCGCACTTCGGGAAGACGTGCAGCTGCGCGTTGGGCAGGTGCTGCTGCAGGAAGACGCTGGAGTCGGGGGTGACGAAGCGGTCCTCACGGCCGTGCACGATGAGGAACGGATGCGGCATCCGGCGCAGCGCGGACGGCGGTACGGCCATCTCGGCGGGGGAGGAGGAGAAGAAGCGCTCGAAGGAACGCCGCACCTCGGGCCGCATGACCTCCTTGTAACGCGTCTCGGTGATCTCCGAGATCGACGTGCCCAGGGCGTCCTCGTCGTAGACGAACCACCTGGTGAGGTTCTCCAGCGCGCTGATCGTCGGGTCCTTGTAGAAGGACACCATCCGCATGACCTCAGGCGTCGGCTGCGAGTGCCCGCCCGCGCTGCCCATCAGGGAGATCCGGGCGAAACGGTCCGGTGCCGTCATCACCAGGTGCATGGCGAGGGCGCCGCCCATCGAGTTGCCGACCAGGTGCGCCCGCTCGACACCGAGGACGTCCATCAGGGCGAGCACCTGCTCGACCCGCATGCGCATCCATCCGGTCAGGCTGCCCGGCATGTCCTCGGGGTGGTCGGTGCGGCCGTAGCCGACGAGGTCGGGGGCGACCACGTGATAGTCGTCGCTCAGCGCGGGGATGAAGCTGCTCCAGTTCGACCCCGCGTTGGCGCCGGGGCCGCCGCCGTGCAGAAGAATTACGGTCTCGTGGCTCTCCTCCCCGCTTTCCAAGAAGAAAGTGGAATAGCCATTGGTTTCGACGGTGCGCTCGGTCACTGGAATGGGCTCCTTCCTGTCACGCACGGGCATTGCTCAGGATGGTGCGTTGATCGGTGAACGGCCGGGATCGGGCCTGCCAGGCGACGGCGGGACTTGCCTCTTTCGCCCCTGGTATTGCTAGCTTGTGCGTTGTCGCACCACCGTAGACAGACACCACGTTGATGCGCTTCGTACGATGTGTCGTTAGTTGTCGGTGTTGATCCGACGTTGTGTCGCAGGAGAGGAGCAACCCCTGTGAGCCTTGATGACGCCGTCCAGGACCTGGCTGACCGTCTCGGCGTGGCGCTGGTGGTGCTCGACCACGACCTGAAGATCGCGGCGTTCAGCGTCCACGACACCGACGCCCGGCTGGCCCGGCTCGCCCGGTTGCTCGCGGGCTCGACGGCGCCGGTGACGAATTCGCTGGTGGAAGGGCATCGGCTACGCTACGTGAAGCACGGTGTGCGGGTGCCTCAGGCCGACGGGGAACTGGTCGTCCTTCCGCTGCGTCATGAGCAGCAGCTGCTCGGCTACGTCTACTACGTCGAGGATCGGGAGGCGCCGCGCGTCGACGATCTCGAAGTACTGGAATCCGCCGCGCCGGAAATGGGGGCGCTGCTCTCACTGCGGATCTCCGAGCGGAGGCACGACAAGGAGAATTCGAAGAACCTGCTTGCGGCATTGCTCGGAGAATCGCCGGAGGCCCGTTCGGCGGCGGCGGAGACCCTCGTGCGGGAAAACCTCATCGATGACGTCGAGAATTACTCGGTTCTCGTCCTCCAGGCCCCTGAGTCGTCCTCAAGGTCGGTGACGAGACTTGCCGTCGAGGCGACCCTCGAATTCACCATGAGATCGACGACCGTGAAGATCGTCGGTGCCGTTCTCGGAGCCGAGGGAATCGTTCTCTTTCCGCGTCCGGTCAACCACGACAGGCTCGAACGCGCCCTCGCCGACCACGATCTGGAGGAGGTCGTGGCAGGTGTGGGCAGCGTGAAACCGTCGTTGCCGGAGGCGGTCGACTCCTACCACGAGGCCCGGCTCGCCCTCCGCGCCTCCCGGCTGGACAGGCGTCGTTACGGCAGGCGAGTCTTCTGGGAGGACCTCGGCATCGACCGTCTGTTCCTGCAACTGCCGCTCGACCGGCTGACAGCGAGCCAGCTCCCCGCCGGAGTGCGACGCCTGCTGGGCGCGCCCCAGGGTGCCGAACTCGCGACGATCCTGGAGGGCTACCTCGACAGCGGCGGCGAGATCCAGGGTACGGCGCGGCGTCTGCGCATCCACCGCAGCACGCTCTACTACCGGCTTGACCGCATCCGCGAGATCATCGGCTGCGACATCACGGACGGGGCGACCCGCCTGGAACTGCACGCCGGCCTCCGCATCGCCCGCCTCGCCGGCCTGTGGCCGCACAGGTGAGTCTCCGGCGCCCGCGTCGCGACCGGCTGCGAGATCAGAGGGATGGAAGGGTCGGCCAGACCCCGGCCTGCTGCCAGTCGCGTAACCGGCGCCAGCACGTCATGCCCGAACCGAACCCGAGCTCCTGGGGCAGGAATTCCCATGGGATCGCGGTGTAGAGCACGAACAAAATCCCGCACAGCGCCTTGCGGTCATCGAGCCGCTTACGCCCGGGGTGGGGTAACGGAGAACCATGTCAAAGCTCATCGCCCGCGTCGCGGGTCCATTCCTGGTGATGTACGGCTCATTCACCGTCATGGACGTCGACGGGCTCTCCTTCTCAACCGCCGCACTCGCCCCGGAAGAGCTGTACGAGCTGGTGAGGCAGGGCAACCCCTGGTTCGCTGTCACGGAGAACATGGCAATCGTGCGCAGCCTTCAGGGTTACCACCACATAGCGGATGTCGCGCTCGAACTGTGGGACGGCGAACCGCCTGCCGACCCGGAGGGTCAGGCCGAGACCGCCGCTGAGCCGATGCGCAGCAGTTCAGGCCAGGTTCGGGCGGGCAACTCCGTGGGCAACGGAGGTCCGGTCCTTGACCTAGGAGAGCCGGCAGCCCTGTGGTCGGTCCGCGCCCAGCGGATCAAGAAGGCGAGCCAGGTCGTTGTCTACTCCTCATCGGATGAAACGTATGACGACGAGGATGATGACGACGGTGGTTACCCGGAGGGTTTGGAGGAGTTCCGCATCCAGTTCTGGTCGGCGCCCAGCCTCTCGGTTAGCCAGTACAGCGACTTCTAACCTGGACACAAACCCCAAATGGTACGGTCCCGCTCGGAGTGAGCCTTTTCATCTACAGGGTGCGCCTGCTAATGCGGGGCCGGTTCAGCAACCGCCACAGCCGCGGGATCGTCCACGGTCCCGGGTGTGCCGGCAGAGCCGTGATGCGGCCGGTCAGCCGTCGGCTGCCCGGGCGCGGGCGACCCGAGCGAGGCAGGTCGGCCAGGCTCGCCACACTGCGGCGATTGAACCGGTCGATCCAGCGGTGGACCGTGCCCGGGTCGTAGCCGAGCAGGTTGGGACCGTACGCCAACAACGCCATGTCCACCTGGGTGAGGAAGGCGAGTTCAAGCACTTCCTCCCTCGGCTCCTTGAGTTGCTCATCATGGAAGAACTCAACGGCTTCCTGTACGCGGACATCACGATGATGAGAATCGGCAACGCGTGGAAAAGCTGGAAGCGGCCGGAGCGGGAGGCGATCGTCGCCGTCTGCGACGCATGGTGGCGTCACACCCTGAACCACTATCCGCGCGGCGTCGACGTCACGACGATGATCGAAATCATCGCCTATCATCTGGGATTGGACCTGGCTCCGTACCTGGCCGAGTGGGAGTCAGACAGCACCGAGGCCGCGGCCCGCCACATGGCGTGGCTCATGCATGGCCTCAACAGCAGCGTCGGCCACGACGCCGAGTGGTACACGCTCCTGACCGACTGGATCACCGGGCCGACACCTGCGGCGATCATGGAACGCGCGTTCTTCGCCACCGGCTCGCCGAAAGTGCTCCAGGAGCTCTTCGACGGACTCGAAAACCACCGCCTCTGGCGCGAGCACTGAGGCAGGCGCCTCGGGTACGGATGCGAGCCACGATCGGGCATCGTCCACCCCTTGTCACGGACTGACCACCAAGGCCTGTTGGCCAGGAAGAAAGAGAGCACCTTTGAACAGCGACGTCACCATGCGGGCCCGACAGGCCGTGAGCCGATACTTCGAGATGTGGAACACCGGTGATTCCTCGATGGCCGCCGAGATCCTGAGCCCCGACTGGATCGACCACGCCCATCCGGAGGTGGTCGGCGTCCAGGGAGTGCGCGAGGCGATCGAGCGGATCCGCACGGCACAGCCCGACCTGAGGTTCCAGATCGACGCCGTTCTCGGCGAGGGCGACCTCGTCGCCGCCGTTGGAGGCGTCGACGGGGTCGCACCCGGGCTGATCTGGCTTGTCCGGACGCACGACGGCAAGCTCGTCGAGATGTGGACCTACCGCGACAGCGGTGACCGCGGAAGGACCGGAAATCCTGAACCTCTCGAAGAAGATTCGGCGTCCCGGCCCTCGCCGTGAGCCGGATTCCGCCGGCGGTCAGTCGGAGGACGAACCGGTCGATGTCCTCGTAGCAGCACGAAAACTCCAGGTTCGGAGGGTTGGAGTCATCCCGTGTGAGCGATGGTCACCTGTCGGTTCAGGTCCCTGTCAGGGGGTCCGCCGGGGTCCTGCCTCGTCGGGACGATCCTGTCTCGTGACGGCCAGGACGACCACCGTCGAGAGCAGTACGGCCCCGCCGAGCAGGGCCAGGGCCGTGAGGCGCTCGCCGAGGAGGCACACCGCGATGACGGCCGCCGCCAGCGGCTCCACAAGCGTGACGATCGAGGCCGTGGTCGCGGGCACCGTCCGCAGCCCCGTGAAGAACAACCCGTACGCCAGGGCGCTGGGGAACAGTCCCAGGTAGGCCAGGAGGGCGCCGACCGTCATGGGCGCGCCCCGCTCGGGCAGGATCCCCAGGGCCAGCGCGAAGGGCAGCAGGCACACCGACCCGATGGCGAATCCGATCAGCGCGTTACCTACAGGGTCGTCGCCGCCCTCCTCGGATCCGATCACCTGGCTGAGCAGTGTGGTGCCCGCGTATCCGACGGCGGACAGCAGTGCCAGCCCCACGCCGAGGAGAGGGGCGCGGGCGGTCGAGCCGGTGGCCGGATCCCCTCCGAACACCAGCGCCGTCAGGCCGGCCAGCGCCACGGCGATGACCAGGACCTTTCGGCCGCCGAGGCGCTCGGCCAGCCACAGCCGGGCGCCCAGGGCGACGAGAACCGGTCCGAATCCCAGGGTCACCACGGTGGCGACGGCGACACCGGCGAAGTTCACGGAGGCGAAGTAGGCCGTCTGGTAGACGGCCATTCCGGTGCCGGTCACGGCGAACCGCCACAGGCCTGACCTCAACCGGCCGACGAGGGAGGGGACACCCGGGGGGCGCGTCAGCGGCCAGGCCAGGGCGAGCGCGGCGGTGCCGCCGAAGAAGCGCCAGAACGACACCGTCAGCGGGTCGAGCCCGCTGGTCGAGTGGAGCACGGCGGCGACGACGCCGCCCGTTCCCCACGCGACGGCCGCCACGGCGATGTAGAACACGGCTCTGCCGATCGGCAGAGGACCTGAGTGAAGCACGATCATCTCCAGGGATCGCTGTCTCGACGGAATCCTCGGTCGCGGACAGCGAAGAGACACCCGGGTGTGATCAGCCGGGTGTGGAGACGCCGCCCGCTAGTGGGCGGGCGGCGGGGAGACGATCAAGTACATGACGGTGACTCTAACGCCTGCCGGTCAGCGGGCCGACGGGGTGGTCAGCATCCGATGACCACGGGCCGCCGACGCCGCACGGCTGACTGCTCGCGTCGTGGTGGGCCGGTGGTTCGTATTCGATGACCACGTGGCGCCGGGGTGGGTCAACGGTGGTCCGTACCCGAAGAACACGGATCGGATACGGACCACCGCGAAGCGTGAACCGGTCAGAGCATGGGACAGCCTCACGACCCGCCTCGCCGTACAGGGATCCGCGACGGCCTGACGATCGCGGGTGCGTCAGTTCGCGACGCGACCCTTCCAGGTGGGGTCGTCGACCGGGACGCACGGTCCGACCTGGCCGGTGATCAGGGACGCGGTCAGGCGCCACAGCATCTCGTACTTCTTCGTCTCGGCCGTCTCCTCCTGGTCGCCGGTGAACTCCAGCACCAGGGTCTGGCCCTGGCCGATGAGCAGGGGGTTGATGTCCAGGCCGCCCTTGACGATGCGGGCGGCCGCGTCGGCACCCGGCCCCATGGCCTTGCCGCCGACCTTGCCCCTGCCCTTCTCGCACTGCTTGCCCGGGGGCAGGTAGCTGACGTCGGCCCGGACACCGGCCTCGTTCAGGTCCCGCTCCAGCTGGTCGACGTCCTTGAACTCGTGGATCTGCACGTTGACCGTGCCGTCGGCCTTCTTGTTCACGGCGTAGGCGGGTGTTCCCGTCCCGGTCAGCACGGGGATCGCGACCGCCGCCGCTCCGGCGACGAGAACCGCCGCGCCACCGGCGAACAACCGGCGGGTGAGGCGGCGGCGCCGTTCGGCGCGGTCCATGATCTCGGCCTTGAGGTCCATAAGCAGCTGCTCCTCGTATCTCATCCTGATGCTCCACTCATGACGAAGGGCAGGTTCCGCAGTGTCCGGCGGGCTCGGTGCAGGCGCACCTTGGCGGTGCTCTGCCGGATGCCGAGGGCGAGCGCGGCCTCCGTGACCGTGAGCTGGTCGACGACGACCAGTTCCAGTACCGCGCGCTCCCCCTTCGGCAACTCGGCCATGGCCGTGAACATCCGCCTGGCCTCCCGCTCGGCGTCTATGCGCTCCTCCAGCGCGGCGACGTCGTCGGTGTCCAGATGACGACGTCCGCCGACCCGGTCCGTCAGCTGGTGCTGCCTGTACGCCCGGCGTCGTTCGGCTGAGATCGTCTTGCGGGCCACCCCGTACAGCCAGGCGATCTCGGAACCCAGGTCGGCCCGGTAGGTGTGGGCCGAGTCGAGGACGGCCACGAACACCTCGGCCACGAGATCGGCCACGGTGTGCGGGTCGTCGACGCGACGGGCGAGGAAGCGGGTGACCGCATCGACATGTCGCCGATAGAAGGCGTCGAACGCCACAGGATCTGTGGCGATCTTCGCCTGTTTGCGAAGCACCGGTCATGCTCCCTTCGTCGATTCGTCCCTGCTTGGTGAGAATCGAGAAGAAGGGTTACATCCGCAGGTCACAGACTCGCCGAACTTCCTCTCGTCGATCCTGCCGGGGCATGACGATGAGGGCATGCGGAGACGCGTCCTCACCCAGGCGGGCCTCGCCCTGTTCGTCGGCGCCATGGCGGGCATGCTCCTCTACTTCTGGCGGACCGACCTGGAGACGGCCGACCAGCGGGCCAGCGTGCTCGGTCTGTTCGTCGCCGTGGCCGGTCTCGCCCTGACGGTCCACGGAACGCTCCGCGACCGCCGTACCCCGGCGTCCTCGCTGGTCACCGGGGAGACCGTCCGGGCGGCCAGGGAGGCGCTCGGGCTGCTGGTCGCCGAGCAGTGGCGCGAGGAGTCACGGGTCCGCTCGCTGAGCGACCCGCACCCGATCCCCGTCCGCTGGCGGCTGACCGAGGACGCCGGGTTGATGGACCATCCGCACCTGGTCGGGCCGGAGCCGCTGAGGTTCACCGTCTCCAGCGGTCAGGGGGCCGATCTGGCCCAGGCCTTCAGGAAACTGCACCGGCGGCGGCTGGTCATCACCGGCGGGCCGGGCAGCGGCAAGACCACCCTGGCCGTGCGGCTGCTGCTGGAGCTGCTCGACTCCGCCGCTCCCGGGGAGCCGGTGCCGGTGCTGGTGACCCTCACCGGCTGGGACCCCGCCGAGCGTCCCCGGCTGCATGACTGGCTCGCCGTACGGCTGGCACGGGACTACCCCACGCTGACCTCGGCGTTCGGCGGCGGCGTCACCGGGGCGCTGGCCGGACAGGGACACGTGCTGCCCGTCCTGGACGGTCTGGACGAGCTGACCGGGGAGCACCGGGGCGCGGTGATCAGGGCGTTGAACGCCTCACTGGCCGACCGGGACGGGTTCGTGCTGACCAGCCGGGCCGACGAGCTGGCCGAGGCCGTGGCGGAGGCCGGGGACGTGCTCACCGCCGCGGCCGTCATCGCTCCCCTGCCGCTCTCCCCCTCCGTCGTCGCCGGGTACCTACGCGCCTGTCTGCCGCCGCGTCCCCGGCACAGCTGGTCCCCGGTCTTCACCGCGCTGGCCGAGGGCACGGCGCCGGGCCTGACGGAGGTCGCCTCGACCGCGCTCGGCCTGTGGCTGGTCCGCGCGGGCTACGTCGCCCCCGCCGCCGACCCCGCTCCGCTCACCGGCGACCTCGCCCAGGACCCCGACCGCCTGCGGGCGCACCTGCTGGACCGGCTGATCCCCGCCGCCGTCGCCTCCCGGCTGACCAGTCGCGACCCGGCCGAGCACTTCCGTCCCCGCAGGGCCTGGGAGGCCGAACGGATGCGCGCCCACCTGGCCTACCTGGCCCGGTTGATGACCGCCGCCGACACCCGTGACCTGGCCTGGTGGCAGCTCGCCCGGCACACCGGCGCCGGACGGCTCCGTACGGGCTTCCTGGCCGGGGTCGTGACCTCGACGGTCGCCTGGGTGGTGATCGGGTTCCTCGGCCGGTTGGTCTACGGCGTCGCGTCCGGGGAGCCGAACTGGCTGACCTACAACGGCCGGGGGTGGTTCCTGTCCGGCGTCTGGTTCGGGTTGCTGTTCGGGATCGTGTGCGCGTTCAAGATCAAAAAATGGTGTCGGGAGACACCGGGCTCCCTGTCCGGCGGGACCCGGCCTCGCGGCGGGCGCCGCAGGGGCGGGACGTTCAGAGGGGCCGCGGTCGGATTCGTGCTCGGGGTGGCCGTCGGGCTCGGATACGGCTCCGCCTCCGGTGCCCCGATCCTGGCCACGGCGCTGTTCGGGCTCGCCATCGGCCTTCTGTTCGGCCTCACGTCCGGACTGGTGTACGGGCTCTCGTCCGCGATCGCCGTACGGCTTGAGGCGCCGACGGCCGGTACGGCGGGCACTCCGTTGTCGAGTCTGCGGGACGACCGCGCTCTCAATCTCGTCCGCCTCGTCGTGCTCGACGTCGTGTTCACCGTGCTGTTCGGGCTCGCCTACGGGCTCCTGCCCGGGGCCGTCCCCGTGGCGGAGCACAGGGTCGTGGTCGGGGTCGTGAGCACGGTGGGGGTGGCGCTCATGTTCGGGCTGTTGTTCGCGGCCTCGGTGGGGGAGCACCACGGGTGGCCGGCCTATCTGGTCGCCACCCACCGGCTCGCCCGCCGTCGTCTGCTGCCCCGCGACCTGATGCCCTTCCTCGACGACGCGCACCGGCTCGGTCTGCTACGCACGGTGGGCCCGATCTATCAGTTCCGCCACGCGGCCCTTCAGGACCACCTCGCTTTATCGGCTGATAATCGGAAATAATGTTTTTGTCGCCATTATCATTTCCTGATGGATGTGCTGATCCCGGGGATACTGGTCGTTTTCGTGCTCGTACCCGCGTTCGGCTCTGTCAGGTTCGCCGCACGGTCCGCCCCGAACGGTCGTCACGCCCGTATGCTCCGGGCTCCTCTGCGCCGGGGGTCGGCCCTGTCGGCGTTCAACCTCGTGGTGCTGGTGTGCGTCGCGTGGTGGACTCACGAGGATCAGCACTACGACGACTTCGCAGCGGGGACGACCATCCTGCTGGCCGTGACGAGCGCGTCGGTGCTCCTCCTCGGTCTTGGCCCGCTCATCTCCTGGCTGCTGGGAGTCCTGGTACAGCGCGCCGTACGGCTGCCGCCACTGATGCGTCTGGCGGTCCGTGACCTCGCCGACAATCGGGCCAGGTCGGCCGCCGTCGTCACGACGACAATGGTGCTGACGGCCATGGCGGTCATCGTGACGATCGTCGCGACCGCGACGACGGCGCAGGAAAGGGTGAGGTATTTCCCGCAGGGGCGCCCCGGTGCCCTCCTGGTCGAGGTTTCCTCCGCGGAGGATGTGGCCGTCGTGCACGCGGCCGTCCAGCGGGAACTGCCCGGGGTGCCCATGGTGCGGAGCCTCCGCGCGGGCGCCTGGCACTTCATCCCGGACGTCGAGAATCTGGAACTGCCGGACTTCGAAGCCGTCACCCCGGTCGGCGTCTTCGGGGAGGGGGAACTGCTCCACTATCTGACCGGTGACCCGGCGACGCCGTACGACGAGAACACGGCCGTGGTGGTCACGTCCGACGACGTGAAGGCCGACACGGTGACGATCTCCTACGGTCCCCTTGAGGGGGCCGATGCGCTCTCGTCCAGGAACGTGCCCGCGATCGTCGTCAGGCCGACCGACCCCGAGGTGAAGGAGTTGTTCGTCCCGGCGAAGGTCATCAGGGATCTCGGCTACCAGCCGCAGCTGGACAAGCTGATCATCGACCCCTCCGCTCACCGTACTTCGCGGGCCGAGCAGGAGCGGATCGACCGTCGGCTTGGCGACACCGCGACCACCTACGTCGAGCGTGGGTTCGAGCCCTCCACCGGCTGGCGTCCCATCGTCGCGGTGGCGGTCGTCCTCGCTCTCGGCGCCGCGTTGTTCGTGGGCAGGGGCGGCCCTCGGACGACGCGGGTGCTGCCCCGGCTCGGCGGTGGTTCCCCACGGCTGTTCGCCGCCTGCAGGGTGGGGATCGGTACGGCGTGCGGCACGGCGGTCGGCACGGTCACCGGATGCGTGGTCGGCCTGCTCCTGGCCTGGCCGTTCACCGCCCCGATCGAATGGGAGCCGATACCGCGGGTCTCCTTCGAGACGCCATGGCTGTTGATCGCCGCCCTGCCCCTGGTTCTGTCCCTCCTGGCCGCGCTCATCGCCGCTCTCGCGCCGGTTCCTTCGAAGGAAGGGCCGTCTGGACGTCGCCTTTTCGGAAACCGGAACGTCACGGCTGGTTAGAAAAATAACGTTTTTATGGCGAGTGAGATGTATCATCCGCTATATGGATTTCAGCCAGAGTAAATCCATCTATGTGCGTCATAATGGGAAAATTCGTATTGGCGATGCCCCGGTTGACTACTGCGCCCAGCTCGTCAAGACGGATGCCGCCGCCAGGGCGCGAGCCCTCCGAGAGTCCATGGCGGCCATGGTCTCCGAGGTGCCGCAGATCGAAGGACCCCGCGACCCACGGGGGCGGGCGCCGAGAACGGGTCCGCTTTCTCGGGCCGTTCGGTTTCTTCCTCCCGGCGCTCGTGGGGCGGCCGAGGTGTCGGAGCTGTTGGAGCAGGACGACTGGGAGGCCGCTCTGCTCCTTCTTGAGGAGTCGGCCGAGGTGTTTCCCCAGCCGTCCGAGTTCTGGGACCTGCTGGCGGACGCGGCGCGCCTGCTGTGGCTTCACGACGATGCCCGGTGGTACGGCTGGCGGAGCGTCGAGGCCCGTGGCGGAGTCGTTCTCGCCGAGCTCCGTCTCGGGCCCAGGAGATCCCCCGTGCCTTCTTGCGGGCTGCTCCGTCCCATGTGGGATGTCGGTCGGACCACGCCCGACGGCGATCCCCTGCTCGGCGTCGCGGGCCTCTGGATCGACGGGGTGAGGTTCCTGGAGCCGGGTGGCCGCGGGGCGGCGAGGCTGATTCCCCTGACCTTCGGGTTCTGGAGACATCTCAGGCCGGGTGACGTCGTCACCATGCACGAGACCCGGGACCCCGTCGGAGTGGCGAGGGTGACCGAGATTCGCCTGCCCGTGAATCCCGGCTGAGGGCGGCCGTTTATTGAAGGCGCGGGCCGTCGGTGGCCGGGGGTTATACCGTGAAAAGGCCAGAATTGTTTCGCGCCGTGGGGGAGGTTTTTTTCATGTGTGGCAATGGATTTTTAGCGGGTGAAAAAGAACCGCGAGTTCTGGGGAACGGGCGATGAGCGAGGTCGTTTTCCGCATCCATGATCTGCCCGCCGCCGACCGCTTCTCCCGGCGCCGGGAGACGACCGATGGTCCCCTGATGCCGATGGCCATCCGCAGTGACCACGAAGGGACGTTCCATGCCGTCCTGCGTCGGATCAGCCTCGGGGCGCTGTACCTGTCGCGGCTTTCGTCCCCGCCGTTGCGGGCCTGGCGCACCGACGTGCTGATCCGCCGTTCCGACGCCGAGACGTACTGTCTCTCGCTGCCCCTGCGCGGCGGCAAGGTGCTGGACCAGGGCGACCGCCGGGTGACCGCGGGCCCGAGGGACCTGCTCCTCTACGACGCGGCCCGGCCCTTCCACACCCGGCTGCTGGCCGACGCGACCGGCAGCAACGAGAGCATGATCCTGCACATCCCCAAGGCGTTGATGCCGCTGCCCGCCGACTCTCTGGTACGGCTCACCGGCCGGAGTCTTCCCTGCTCATCCGGGGTCGGTGCCCTGCTGCGCCGCCACATCATCGAGCTGGCCCGGCACACTCCCGGCTACAGCGTCGCCGACGCCGCCCGGCTGTCCACGATCACTCTGGACCTGGTCGCCGCGACCTGCGCCCATGTCCTCGAAGCGGGATCCTCCCCGCAGGCCGGGTCGTCCGGCCAGGCGTTGCGGGCGCGCATCCACGCCTTCATCCAACGGCACCTGAGCGATCCGGCCCTCAACGTCGAGACCATCGCGAACGCCCACCAGATCTCCACCCGCTACCTGCACCGGCTGTTCCAGGCCCAGGGAATCAGCGTGGCCGCCTGGATCCGGCGTTGCCGGCTGGACCGCTGTCGCCGCGACCTGTCCGACCCGGCCCTGCGCACCGTGCCGGTCCACGCCGTCGCCACCCGTTGGGGGTTCACCGACGGCGTGCAGTTCAGCCGGGTCTTCCGAGCCGCGCAGGGTGTTCCGCCGGGGGAGTTCCGGCGCCGGGCGCTCGAAGAGCCGGACACGTACGCCGTGGAGTAGTGCGCTCCTGGCAAACGATTGAGCGCTCACAGTCAATGACGCCCCTGCTCCCTCGCTGCGAGCATATGTACAGGTGCACCTGATCGTCTCAGGCGGAAACAGGGGCTGTACGGCCTCCACCACGGAACGAAACGCGAAACGAAACGCGGAGGAACGCGTGGGACGACGCGCGGGCAATGGGGGTGGAAACCCGATCGGCGAAGGCCGTACGAAAAACGCCTGACGTTTTGGGCGGCGTGGTCCGGCGTTTCTCGTGATTCGCCGGGCCGGTCGTTCACATGGCTCTCGGGAGGAGAGATGACAGTCACGCGGTCCGGCACGGCGGGGGCGGGGTTCCCGGCACAGGCGGATCCGGGCCTGGCCGCCGGGGGTTCATGGAGGTCCTGCGACGGGATCGGCGGTCTGAAGCCGCCTGATTCGTTGGAGCAGGAGGGGTAGGAGCGGGGAGGCTCCGCATCACCCGGGCGCACAGTCACATGGGGCGTGGCTGTGCGCCGTCCCGCCGGCTCGGGCCCCGAGCATGAGGGCGACGCTCAGGGTCAGGACGGCGCCCAGGGCCAGGGAGACGACGAAGGGCGCCGTGAGGGACCGGGTGCCGAGATAGGCACCCCCGAGTACGGCCACGCCGAAAGTGCCGCCGAGTTGCTGGACCGCGTTCAGGAGACCGGCCGCCGAACCCGTCTCGTGGGGCCGTACCCGGGACAGCGCGACGGCGAAGAAGGGGACGGTGACCAGCCCGCCACCGAGACCGGAGACGCCCAGCGCGGCGGGCAGCCATGAGGGAACGGCGACACCCCAGACCAGTCCGGCCGCGAGCAGGACGATCCCGGCGAACATCAGCCCCGGACCCGTCCTGGGCAGCAACAGTTGCCCGGCCAGCAGCGACGAGACCGCCAGACCGGCAGAGAACGGCAGGACGGTGAGGCTGGAGGCGAGAACCGAGCGGTGCAGGCCGTCCTCGACGTGGAGGACCACGGTGAAGACGACGCCGGTCGACACGGCGAAGTACAGGACGCTTGAGGCCAGCGCGGCGGGGAACCCACGGTCGTGGAACAGGCTTGGTTCGAAGACCGGGTCCCGGCCGCTCGCACCGCGTCGCCGTACGTGGGCGGCCAGTACGGCGGCGCCGAGGAAACCGGCGGCGAGCAGGACCCAGGACGTCCCGCCGTTGATCGTCGGGATGACGAAGGCCGCGGCGACGGCGCCGCTGAGCAGGAACCCCGGCACGTCGAGCCCGGGGCGGCGCGCGGGACGGTCCTCGTCGAGGAACCGGGCGCAGACCAGCGTGAGCAGTCCCAGCGGGACGTTGACCAGGAACACCGCCCGCCAGGAGAGTCCGGCGAGGTCGGCGTGGGTGATGAGCCCGCCCAGGACGGGACCCGCGACCGCGGTCAGTCCCATGACCGGCCCGATGAGGCTCAGCGCCCTGCCGAGCGCGGGGCCGTCGAAGGCCGCCCTGATCAGCCCGATGGTCTGCGGGACGACCAGACCGGCGAAACAGCCCTGGACGACCCGCGCGACGAGCAGCGCCGTCATGGTCGGCGCCGCCGTACAGGCCGTGGAGGCGAGCAGGAAGCCGCACACGCCGATGACGAACAGACGCCGTCTGCCGTGGATGTCGCCGAGGCGACCGCCGGGGACCAGTGCGACGGCGAACGGGAGCGTGTAGGCGGCGGCGATCCACTGGGTGTCGGAGGCGGTGCCGTACAGGCCGGCCCTGATCACGGGGGCGGCGACGGTGGTGATCGTCGAGTCGAGCAGGTTCATGGCCTCGGCGACCAGGAGCCCGGTCAGGGCGATCCGGCGCCGCGTCGGGGTGGAGGAGGGACTCACCCGCACAGCATGAGAGGCGCCGTACGGTTCCAGACATGAAGTGGGCTCGAAGTGAGCGGAACGAGCACGAGACCGCGCTATAAGAGTGGTCGTGGACAGACTCGACCACCAGATCCTGCACGCCCTCGGAATCAACGGGAGGGTGTCGTTCCGCCGGCTCGCCGTGGCGCTCGGGGCGACCGAGCACACGGTCGCGCGGAGATACCGGGCGCTGGTCGAGCGCGGCGTCGTCCGTGTGGTGGCTGCGCCCACGCCGCGCGAGGAGGACATGGGGCAGATGCTCAGGCTCCACGTCCACCCGGGGTCGGCGGCCCGGCTGGCCGACGCGCTCGTCCGCCGCGACGACGTCTCCTGGGTCAGGACCGCGGGGGTCGGTTCGGAAATCATGTGCGGCGTCCGCGCGGCCTCCGCGGAACAACGCGACCACCTGATTCTCGACCAGCTGCCCAGGACGGGACGGGTCACCCGGGTCACCGCGTACGAACTGCTGCACCACTACCGGACGCCCGGTCACGCCGACTGGGAGGGCTTTCCCGACCCGCTCACCGAGCGGCAGCGTGAGCTGGTCGGGTCCGTCCCGGTGCCGGAGAACGTCCCCGGCCTGACCGCCCAGGACCGGGTCCTGCTGGACGCGCTGCGGCACGACGCCCGGCGCCCGGCCGCCGCCCTCGCCGCCGAGACCCACCAGCCCGAGTCGACCGTACGGCGCAGGCTCGACGTCCTGCTGCGTTCCGGGGCGATCCACATCGACCGGGACCTCGACCCGGCTCCCCTCGGCTGTCCGGTCAGCGCGACCCTCCACATCGACGTCGATCCCCGGCACCTGCGCACCGCGGGCGCCGCCCTCGCCCGGCACGCGCCGACGACCTTCGTGGCCGCGGTCACCGGGCCGGTCAACCTGTTCGCGGCCGTGGTGACCGCGACCGTTCGCGACCTCTACGAGTACGTCAGCACGACCCTGGCCGGCATCGACGGCGTGACCCACATCGAGACCGGCATCACCGGCCCCTACCTCAAACACACCCACCTGACCCGAAGGCCACGATGATGAACCACCGATTACCGAGAACGGCACTGCTGACCTGGGCGGCGGCCGTGGCCGTCGCGGCCTTCCCGACCTGGCAGGAGTGGCGTTTCCTGGCCCAACTCGGCAGCGGCGAGTTCCGGGTCTGCCTGGGCGATCTCTCATGGGACGCCTCCCCGTTGACCTCGTTGCGCGGTGATCTCGATCGGATCATGACGAACGTGTTGACGTGGGCGGTTCCGGCGGGACTGGTGCTGGTGGGGCTTCTCGCCTGCCTCGGCGGCCGGGACGCGCGAAGCGTCGGACGGCGGACGGCGGTGCTCCTCGTCCTGGTCGCGGTGGTCCAGCCGCTCACTCCCGACTATGCCTCCATCGACGGATGCGGCTCGATCCCCCTGTTCAGCGCCGAATGGGGTGACACGGTGCTGAGCGTCCTGGGAGAGACCCAGATCTGCCTGCTGGGCGCCGCCGTACTCGTCCTGTGGGCGAGTGCCGCCATGGAACGCCCTGCGGTCCCGTCCCCGTCCGGGGTGACCTGGCGGCGGGCGGCGGCGCTCCTGGCCGACTACGCGATCATCCTCGTGGTCCTGACCCTCGTCCCCCTGTTCGCCGGTGAGGACTTCCATCTGGACCACGGGTTGCTGAACCGGGCTTCCCTCTCACTGGACGACGTGGATCTCGAACAGCTGGTCATCCTGCCCACGGTCTTCCTGTACTTCTGGGGACAGCACGCCCTGTGGGGCAGGACGCCGGGCAAACGGCTGATGGGCATACACCTCGTCCGCACGGGTACGGCGAGGACGGCGCTGCGCGCGCTGCTCTTCCCGCTCCTGGTCTTCGTGCCGGTCCACGGGCCGCTCGTCCTCATCGTGGACGGGGCGTGGGCACTCCTCGACCCCGAAGGCCGGATGCTGCACGACCGGCTGACGGGCACCGAGGTTGCCTTGCTGTTTAAGCAAAGACCTTTGCCAAAACTGGATGGATGATGCATCGTCGTAGGTGACGTTCCCTTCGTACACGTGAGGTGATCTCCCATGCGGAGCAAGCAGGACGGCTACGAGGTCGTGGTGGTCGGCGGCGGGATCGCGGGGCTGACCGCGGCGATGATCCTCGGGCGGTCGCGCCGCTCGGTCCTGGTGGTCGACGCGGGCGAGCAACGCAACACCCCGGCCGCGCACATGCAGGGATACCCCTCACGCGACGGCACGCCACCGGGGGAGTTCCTGGCCGAGGTGCGCAGGGAGGTCGCCGCCTACGGCGTCGAGCTCGTCCGTGACCGGGTGACGGCGGCCGAACCCGACGGGGACGGCGAGTTCGAGGTGACGCTCGGAGACGGCGGCCGGGTGCACGCCCGCCGCCTGGTCGTCGCCACCGGCCTCGTCGACGAGCTTCCCGACCTCCCCGGCGTCGCCGAACGGTGGGGCAGGGACGTGATCCACTGCCCCTACTGCCACGGCTGGGAGGTGCGCGACGAACCGATCGGCGTGCTGTACGGCAGGGCCACGGGCATCCACCAGGCGCTGCTGTTCGGTCAGCTCTCGAATGACGTGGTCCTGTTCTCCGGCGCCCACGAGCTCGCCGACTCCGACCTGCGGCTCCTCAGGGCGGCCGGGGTGCGCGTGGCCGACGGTGAGGTCGAGGAGGTCGTGGTCGAGGACGACCGCCTCACCGGAGTACGGCTCGCGGGCGGACAGATGTTCCCGCGCTCGGTCGTGGTCGTGCCGACGCGCATGGTGCCCCGTGACGAGCTCCTCACCAAGCTCGGCGCCCGGACGAAGGACACCCCGGCGGGGCCGTTCGTCGAGGTGGACCCCGTGGGACTGACCAGCGTGCCGGGCGTGTGGGCCGTGGGCAACGCCACCGGACCGGCCGAGCAGGTGGTGAACTCCGCCAGCGCCGGATACCGCGCCGGTGCCGCCCTCAACGCCGACCTGATCCACACCGACCTGGAACGCGCGGCCGCCCTGCTCGGCTGACGGCCGTCCACGACGGGCTCCGGTCGCGGGCGGGGACGGGCAGGAGGGTCAGGCCGGACGGGTGACGTGTCTGTCCTGGGTCCCGGTGGAGTCATCGCCCCGCGGGGACCCCGCCGCCTACCTGGGCCGATCCTTCAACCTGCGCCATCCGCCGGCGCGGTTGTCGGCGATGATCTGCCGGAACATGGCGGTGAGGGCAGGGGCGTTGATCGCCTCCCCTTCGCGGAAGGCCACCGTACGGGCGGTCTTGTTGTGGTGGCCGGCCGTGATGATGCCTTCGGGGTCGGGGACGATGCCGCCGTCGTACAGGAACACGTTGACATGGTCCTTGGCGGCGAGCAGCGCGCATACGTTGCCCTTGAGCACGAAATAGGGCCGGACCGTCCGCTTGACGGTCTCGGTGACCTCGGGGTCGGCGGCGTGGATCAGGTCTCGGACCTGCCAGCAGATGTCCTGCTGCCACCGGGGCAGGGCCTCGATGTAGTCGTCCACGCGCGGGTCCGTCTCATAGGGCCGTACGTCGTTCACAGCCAGGCCCCCACGATCGCCGAGATGACGAGGATTTTGACCAGCCAGTCACCGGCGTGCAGCGCCGCGGTGACGGCGGGTGTCCTCTCCCACATCATGGAGCCGGTGAGCAGCACCGCCGGGAACCCGGCCCAGAGCACCAGGCCGAGTACCACCGTCGACCACACGTCGGTGAGGCCGGCGTACCGGGCCAGGCCCGCGATCACCGAGGCGACCACGAGGCCGCGCGCCAGCTCCAGAAGGACCTTCAGCGGCGGCGGCCGGTCGCCCCGATCCGGGGCGCGCTCACCCAGCAGACGTTTCTCGGTCGGGGTGAGCAAGGCGTAGTAGGTCGAACTGAGCACGAACGCCACGATCGACGCGGCGATGACGGAGATCACGCTACCCACGGTCCACCTCTAAGTAAACTAAACGGTACCGTTTATGCTGGCTGTAAACTAAACCGGGTAGTGTTCTCTGTCAAGGAGGTAGTTCGTTGACCGCTTCGACACGGGCCGAGGCCCGCTCGGCGCGCAAGCGCCAGGAGATCCTCACGGCCGCGCGGGCGGTGTTCACCGCCCACGGCTACGTCGGCACGAGCATGGACGCGGTGGCCGCCGCGGCGGGCGCCTCGAAGCGCACGGTGTACCAGTACTTCGCCGACAAGGAGGAACTGTTCACCGGCGTCGTGCTGGACACCGTCGATCGTGGTTACGAGTACTTCAAGCCCGCGATCCGCACGCTCGCGGAGACCGACGACCTTGAGACCGCCTTGCGGGACCACGCCCGGATGACGCTCACCGGGTTGACGGACCGGGAGATCCTGCAGATGCGACGCCTCGTCATCGCCGAGGCGGAGCGCTTCCCGGCCGTTGGACGTGAGTACTTCGAGCGGAGCTGGGGCCGCACCCTGAAGCTCCTGGCGGAGACCTTCGCGAAGCTCGCCGAGCGTGGCCTGCTGAACGTCCCCGACCCCGAGCGTGCCGCCTACATGTTCACCTGGCTGGTCGTCTCGATCCCCACCAACCGGGCCGCCTTCCTGGGCGACGAGGCCGTCGGCTCTCCTGAGGAGCTGACCGCCCTGGCCGACGAGGGCGTCCGCGTCTTCCTCGCCGCCTTCGCCCCCCGGTAGCGCGGGGGAGCGGCTCCCCGCCGGTTGGCCGCGTTCACCGCTCAGAAGCGGTCACCGACCGCGATCGTCATGTCTCAGAGCGGTTTGGCGAAGACGATGGCATAGCGGTCGTAGCCCATTCCGTTCTCGTAGAACGGTACGGAGACGGGGCTGTCCGCGAACGCCTCCAGGGTGAGCAGCCGGGCCCCGCGCTCCCGCCCCCACCGTTCGACCGCCCGCATCAGCCCGGTGCCCGCCCCGCCCCGCCAGTGCGCACGCCGTACGGCCAGGGCGTTGACGAACACCCTGGGCAGGCCGACGTCCCGGGTCATCTGCCGCTCGGCCTCCGCGTGCGGCGGCAGGAAGGTGGCGTGGACGAACCCCACGGCCTGTCCGGCGTGGTCGGCGACGAGGGCGAGCGTGCTCTCGTCGTGGTCGACCAGCTTGTTCTCCAGCCATTCGGAGAGGCCGTCCTCGGACGGAACCTGGAACTCCTTCGGCGCCACCTCCCGGTAGTACTCGGCCGAGTCCCGCCAAGCCCCCGCGACCCCGTCGCCGTCCCCGCCCCGTGCGGGCCGAATCTCGAAAGCGCTCATTCCCGCATCCTTCACCACGACGCCTCCGGAGTACGGCGACGCTCAGTTCGCGGGCTGTGCCGGGTCGGCCGTCTCGTCGGGCGATCCGGACCGCCCGCCGCAGAACACCTCCGAGACGAGCATCCGGATCACCTTCTGGAACGCCCCGGCCAGGGACATCGCGGAGTCGTCCACGTAGTTCAGCGAGGCGGTCAGGGTCGTGCCGCCGTCGGGTGTGCTGTACATCAGCGCCGCATGGCCCGTGATGCCGCCGTTGTGGGTGATGACGGTGCCGCCGCACTCCGTGTCCTGCACGAACACGCCCAGGCCGTAGCCGGCCTTGGGATGCGGCGTGCACATCTCGGCCAGCAGCGGAGCCGGCAGGAGCCTGCCGCCCACGAGCGCGGAGACGAACGTGTGCAGATCCCGGGCGGTCGAGATCATGTCACCGCCGCTGGAGATCCAGGAGGGGTCGTGGCGGGTGACGTCGATCGTCCTCTGCAGGTCGCCGTCCTGGTAGCGGTAGTAGGCGTGGGCGTGTGGCCCGGGGATCTCCGGGCCGTCGGGCACCACGGTGTCCGACAGCCCGAGCGGTTCCAGGATCAGCCGCCGCATCTCCTCGGCGAGTGAGCGGCCGGTGACCTTCTCGACCAGCAGCCTGGCCAGCACGTAGTTGGTGTTGGAGTAGCTCCAGTCCGTCCCCGGCTCGAACCGCGCAGGCTTGGACAGCGCCAGCCGTACCAACTCCTCCGGCCGGTAGGTCCTGAACCGGCCGTCCACCCACTCCTTGCCCTGGCAGGGGATTCCCGGCGCGAACGTCGCGTCGTCGTAGTACTCGCCGGTGAAGTTGAACACCCCGCTGGTGTGCTGCAACAGCATTCGTACGGTGATCCGCCGGTCAAGCCCGAACCCGGCCAGGTGGTCGTCCGCCGGGGTGTCCAGCTCGATCCTGCCCTCGGCCACGAGCAGCAGGACCAAAGCCGCGACGAAGGTCTTGGTGTTGCTGCCGATCCGGACGTGTCCGTTGGCCGGTGGCTCGTCGGACCCGCCCAGCTCACTCACCCCGGCGCTACCGGTCCACTCGCCCCGGTCGTCGTGCACGCGCAGGTGCACCCCGGTGAAACCCGAATCGACGATCTCCTGGACGGCCTTCCGCAGCTCCGGACGATCCTGGCTGGTGTGGGTGACGGACATGGTGGTGCGCTCCTTCTGCTGTGAACCGTGGTGAACGTCGAGCGGACGGACGAAGGTCGCGGGTCAGAGACCGCGGGCGACGATGTCGCCGTGGGCGGTGGTCGCGTGGATGACGAGCTGGGCGGCGGCGCCCTCGGTGTTGTTGAGCGAGTTGTGGACCCGGCCGTAGGAGGTGCCGGCGTCCAGGGAGGCCGAGACTCCGGGGGCGGCGCCGATCGACACCCCTCCGGCCTCGGTGCGCAGCACGACCGTGCCGCGTACGGCCTCGGTGACGCGGATGTCGCCCTTGCTGACGTTGATCTCCGCGGGACCGTTGAGCCGACCGACCGAGATGTCGCCTGCGGCGGTGGTGATGCGGGCACTCGCGGCCTCGTCGATCACGACCGGGCCGTGCGCGCCCTCGAAGGCGACGTCGCCGAACTGTCCGACGCCCCGGAACTCGGCGTCGGCCACCTTTGCCTCGACGTGGGAGCCTGCGGGCAGCCGTACGGTCACCTCGACGGATCCCGAGGGGCCGAGGAACTGGTTCCTCCCCGCCGGGGCCGTGACCCGCAGGACGCCGTCGCCGTATTCGACCCTGGTCTGCTCCGCCGCCGTCACGTCGCGGCCCTTCGAGGGGTCCGTGGGCAGGATCTCGACCGTGGTGTCGGCCCGGTCGGCGGCGATGAGCTGGACGCGTCCCGCGGGGACGTCCAGGACGGCGGAGATCGGGGCGGGGGTGTTGAAGGTCTTCATGTGCTCTCCTGCGGGTGTCGTTTCGAACAATGGAAACGCTACGTTGCCTTTTGAGATTGGGCAACATCACTGTTGCGTGTAAGTGGCAAACCAGCAGGTGGAAGCATGTAAATCGTTGCGATGGGTCCGTTTTCAACGCAACGGACATCGGCTGGTGCGTTGCAATGGATCGAAATTGAACGCTATGCTGGACAGGTCGCAGACCACGAAGGAGACCCTGATGCCAGGAGGCAGGCTCACCCAGCAGGACCGTCAGCAGATCGCGCTGGGGCTGGCCGACGGCCTGGCCTACGCGGAGATCGCCAGGAGCCTTGACCGTCCCACCTCGACGATCACACGCGAGGTGATGCGTAACGGCGGTCCCACCGCCTACCGCGCCGACCTGGCCCACCGCGCCACCGAACGCCGTGTCCGCCGCAGGAGGGCCGCGCCCCGGAGCCTCGACACGGCCCCGCAGGCCCACGGACGCGATGCCGAGGCGGTGCGTGAGTACGAAGAGGAGTTCGCCACCGTCTTCATGCGGTCGGGCCTGCCCAAGATGACGGCCAAGGCGCTGGCCAGCCTCTACGCCACCGACGCGGGCAGCCTCACCGCCTCCGAACTCGCCGGGCGCCTCCAGGCCAGCCCCGCGTCCGTCTCCAAGGCGATCGCGTTCCTTGAGGACCAGGGCCTTGTCCGTCGTGAACGCGACGAACGTCGCCGTGAACGCTACGTGGTCGACGACGACGTCCTGTACCAGTCGATGATGGCCAGCGCCCGCGCCACCGCCCATCTCGGCGAGGTCGCGCGGCAGGGCGTCCGCGTTCTCGGCCCCGGCACCCCGGCTGCCGCCCGCCTGGAGAACATCGCTCGCTTCGTCACCTTTGTCTCCGAGAGCATCGTCCGCGCCGCGGACCAGGCCCGCGAGATCCTCCACACGAAGCCCGAGGCGACCTCGGACGGCGCTCCCTGAACCGAACGCGGGTCGCGGCGGACGGCCTTCGCGACCCGCGCGTTCGTGGTCCGGACGTCCACCGTCGAGTCCTCCGGTCGCGGGTTCCCCACGGGAGGCGGGGACGCGTGCGGTCAGTCGACCTTGGCCACCTGGCTCGCGGGAGGAACGCTGACGGAGACCCGGCTTCCCCAGCCGCTGTAGGAGGTGTCGATCTCGGTGGTGCCGTTGACCGGGTTCTTGGCGGTCTTCGCAAGAACCCACTTCGCGAACAGCCGCACCACCTGGCCCTTTTCGTTGGTCCAGAGCTGCCAGGAGATATCGGCGTTGACCTTCTTGCCGTACTCCGACCTGCATGAGGGTGAGACCGCGCACAGCGCTTTCACGGTGATGGAACCGGAATAGCGTGTCGTGGTGGTTCCCTTGTCGGACCGGGCGGATTTCAGAAGTTCACGCAGGGTCGTGGGTTCGAAGATGTTGATGTCCTGCTCGGTGAACTCGTACGGCTGGTAATCGAGAATCGAGCTGCGGGCCCACGTCTTTCCCTGGGGCAGCATGTCCGACCAGGCTCCCCCCGAGGCGTAGGTCCTCCCTCCGACGACGCGGAACCTGACCTTCCTGCCGCCTTTGAAGAGGCGGGTGGCGTCCGCTGCCACCACCCGGCCCTTTCCGAAGGCCAGGACCCCCGTGGTGTGGAGGACGACCGTCGATGTGGCCGGTCTGTCACGCAGCCAGAACTTCCATTTCGCCGAGATGGTCACCCCGTTTCCCGGGGTCATGAGCTTTTCCATGACCGTCACCGGATCCGGTGACGCCAGGGCCGTCTGGTGTGGGGCGAGCAGGGTCAGCGACGTCGTCGCGACCAGAAAAGAACACGACAGTGCCATCTCGACGCCTTTCGAGGAGAGGGGAACAGGGAAAATCCTGCGGTTCTCCCGGCGGCTTCGGCAACTCATATTCTGGATTCGTGAGGATGTCTGCCGGACGATGATTGCGCGGGGCGCGACTCGTGGGCTCCCCCCTTGGTCACCCGAGCGGGCCCCGCTCAATTCTCCGGCGTCAGCGCATTCTTTCGACGCTCATGAATATCGATTTTTGTGTCAGCCGCGATCCGGTTCCGCGGCCGTTCCGGCGGTCATCCCTGGCGGTCGGGGTGGAGCAGGGCGCGGATGTCGCCTTCGCGGTAGCGGCGTTGGCCGCTGGGGGTGCGGACGGAGGGGATCTTTCCTGTCAGGGCCCATCGGTTGACGGTCTTGGGGTCGACGCCGAAGACGCGGGCGACCTCGGCGGGGGTGAGAAGCCGTTCTGTGGCGCCGGTTTCGGTGGTGAAGGTTCCGTCGGGGCTGACGATGCTGGTCATGAAGGGTTCCTGTACGGGGTCAGTTGCGGATGAGGTGGATGATCTCGTCCTGGTGGCCGAGGGCCCGGGCGAGACGGTGGATGGTGGTGCGAGCGACGGAGTCACGCGCCCCCGCGGCGTGCTGGGTGGGGGTGACCGGCTGGTAGCGGTGCGCCCACCACCGGGGCAGGCCGGGCAGGTCGCGTGCCTCGTAGCGCCAGCCGCGATGAATGCTGCCGAGCAGGTCGATCAGCCGCCGCTCATGGTCGGTCATGGTCGTCTCCGTTCGCGGGGCATGGGGCAGGGGCGGGCAGGGGCCAGAAGACGGACGGTTGACACCCGGGTGAGGGTTGCCGGATATGGCGTGTGTAATGGGACACATATGGATTTATCCGATGGCCAAGTCATGCGAACACGGCAGACACCAGGCAAAAGTGTGAGAATCCGCTGAACCCTCCCGAACAGCCACTAAAGAAACGATGGGGCGGTTTCCTTCCCTGGACGCACCGAAAACCCCAGTTTCGGCGCACAGAAATCGCCGTGGCGGAGTGTGGTTCTCACGAGGTACGGCGTGCGTTCCCGGGGCGGGGCGCTCTCCGCCGTCTACGGGTGAGCGCACGGGCGTCCGGGGCCGATGAGAGAGATCGACGGCGCGGCGGCAGGCCAGGCCGTGCCGTACCCGTCGAACGGTGGGAGGGTCTCCTCAGCCCCGCGCGGCAGGCTTGACGGGCTCGTCCGGCGCGGGGGGTCTCCGGCTCAGCCGTTGGCTGCGCGATCGGTGAGGGCGGGTAGAAGGGCGGTCATGGTGAGGACGGCGGTCAGGGCGAAGGCGAGGGGATAGCCGGTCCGCTGGGCGACCATGCCGAAGGCGACGGCGCCGATCCCCATGCCCGCGTCGTAGGCGAAGTTCCACAGGGCGGTGACCGTGCCGTACCCGGAGGCCGTGACCCGGGCGTACATCAACGTCAGGGTGGCGTTCTGGGCGATCCCGAAGCCCGCGCTGAACAGCACGACCCCGGTGACGACGGCGACGGCGTCGTTGGTCAGCGCGGTCAGGAGCATCCCGGCGGCCGAGGCCAGCAGGGCGGGCACCACGAGCCCGGCGGATCCGTACCGGTCGCCGTGACGGCCGGCGAGCCAGCGGGCGACGGTGGCGGCGGCCGGGTGCACGAACAGGGCCGTGGCCACCAGACCGTCAAGCTCGTCCGGTACGGCAAGCGGCAGGAACGTGACGGCGATCCCCGAGCCGAGGGCGGTGGTGGCCAGGACGGTCGCGGGCCTGACCAGGGCGCCGGTGCGGAAGCCCGCGGCCACCCCGATCGTCGGCCCCGGCAGGTCCCGGCCCTCGGGAAGGCCGGGTACCGCCAGGAGCGCGACCAGCGCGACGAGGGCCGCCAGGACGAACACGGTCTCGTAGTTCACGCGGTTGGCCAGCCAGATCCCGAGCGGCAGTCCCACCAGGGACGGCACCCCGGACACGACGCCGACGAGCCCCAGCCCTTCGGCGCGGCGCTCCGGCGGGATCAGCGCGGCGGTCAGCGTGCCGCCCGCGACGATCGTGAGCGCGAACCCCAGGCCGCGCAGCAGGCAGATCACCACGGTCCACGTGAGGTCGTCGGAGACGGTCAGCAGCAGGGCGGGCACGCCGAGCAGGACGAGTCCCGCGGCCAGGGGGAGGCGGTGGCCGTACCGGGTGACGACGCGCGGGGCGGCCAGTTCGCCGACCACCGTGGCCAGCATCAGCGCTCCCGTGGTCAGCCCGGCGGCGTCCTGCCCGCCGGAGGCCGTCGCGCGCAGCGGCACGACCGACATCAGGAGGAACAGACTTCCCAGAGCGCCGACCACGGTTACAAAGCGCAACAAAAGCGCTCTGGACAGTAATGGCGGCCGCCCATCAAGGAGCAGGGCGGTTTCTTCGCGTGGAGGCATGGGGTGCAAGTTAGAACCTGACCAAGTACTGGCGCGTTCTTTTCCGTGTCTTTGGAGAGACCGCTTTGTTGACGGCCTTAGTGAGGCCAGGGCAACTCGACCAGTTCGATGGGGTTGGCGGTGGTTTGCACCCCGGTTCGTCCCGCCGGACCGGGGGGCGTTCGGGCGTCGATCACCGGTCTCGTCGGACCCGTTCGAGCGACCGTGGCCCGGGCCGCGAACCCCTGCCCCGGCTTGGCCCAGGGCATCGGCCGGGCGCGCCGTCACCGGGCGCGACCGGTCCGCACCGCGGACGGGATCGCATCCACGATGTCCCGGCGCCCGCGGCCGTCCGGTGCGCGCCGGGAGCGGTGCCTCGATCAGCGCCCACCGCTCATCCGTGAGATCAGGGGGATGGAAAAGGGCGTCGTGTCGTTTCCGTTTTCTGCCCGCTGTGGGGCGGCTTCACGACCGGCCCTCAGAAACGCTGTCGGTCATTGCCCGCTCTCTCAGAACAATGAGCGGCCGCCGTTCGTCTCAACAGGAAGGTCCCGACTCTCTTGAGGGGTGCGGCGTGAAGAAGGAACGGGTTTACATCGGCCTTTCACTTTTCGGGCTGGCCGGAATATGTGCCCTGGCGGGCTGGCTCTGGTGGCTGGACCTGTTCGGAAAACTCGTGTTGTGGTTCGGTGCCGCGTCCTTCACCTGGAAGGGCTTCCAGGCCCTTCTGGGAAAGACCGGCTCTCCGCAGGCGCAGGTCACCGCCCCGCCGGCCCCGCCCACCCTCCCTGACTCCGCGCTTCGGGCGCCGACGAATCCCCCGTCGCCGCCCGGGAACCCTTCACCGCTTTCCGCCTCCCCGGACGGTCTCTCCGAGCGAACGGATCACGGGGAGGTCTGGGCGGCGGTGAAATCCACGACCGGCGACACCGTGCGCGGTATGCGGCGGTTCTGGGTCGTGCTCGCTCTCCTTCTCCTGGTGCCGATGACGCTGGGCCTGGCCATCGGTGGGATCGTCACGCTTTTCAGCGGCGACGTGCCGACGGCCGGTCTCATGTGCGCGGCGGCCGGTTTCCTGGTGTGGTACTGCTGCGGCCCGCTGCGGCGCTTCTGGAAGACGGGGGAAATCGAGGTGACCGAATGACCGGCGACGGTCCGGGCGGGTGACGCCGGCCAGGCGACCCCTGGTCTTCGTGACGATGGGGAACCCCTTGACCACCATGCGCACGACGACGCCCGGCGGGGTGTCTCAGAGGCCGAGGTCGTCCAGTTCCTTCAGCAGGGCGGCCCGGGAGTCCTCAGGGGAGGAGGGCTTGGCGGCGCCCGCCCTGGAGGCGGGGGCGGCGGCGGCGTGGGCACGGTTCCGGAACAGCCAGCCGCCGAGCAGACCGCCCAGGAAGCCGAACACGTGGCCCTGCCAGGCGACGCCCTCCTGGGGCAGCAGCCCCCCGGTGATCTGGTAGGCGAAGCACAGCGCCATGACGACGCCGACCACGATGTCGATCAGGTGCCGGTCGAAGGCGCCGCGCACCAGCACGTAACCGAAGTAGCCGAAGACGACGCCGCTCGCGCCCACGGCGACGCTCGTCGAGCCGGCGGTGAGCCATTCGCCCAGGCCGCTGACCAGGATGATGAGGCCGGTCACGCCGAGGAACCTGACGACTCCCCGGTAGGCGGACAGGAAGCCGAAGACGAACAGCGGTCCCGAGTTGGCCTCGATGTGCTCCCAGCTCCAGTGCAGGAACGGCGACGTCGCGATGCCGGGCAGGGTGGAGGGGGTCCAGCCGCGCACGCCGTACTGGTAACTCAGGGCGTAACCGGAGATCCAGTTGACGACCTGGACCGCCCAGATGAGGGCCAGGAAGCCGACCATCGTCCAGAAGGCCTTGCGGGCCTCGGCGACCATGATTTCGGCTGACTGCCCCTTGGCTTGCATCTGACGTCTCCCCGAGGCGATCACCCGACAAGGATCAACACTGTAATAGCCAGGTATGTCAGTTTTCGCCTGGATGATCCGGGGCGAGGATCAGAGCGGCGGCTCCGGGTGGTGCCAGGGGAAGACGACGGGCTCGGCGGGCACGGCGCCGGCGAGCAGGTCTCCGAGCAGGGCGGCCAGACCGAGGGGGACGACCGATTCCCGGGTCGCGCGCAGGTCGGGCAGCGACCACCAGCGGGACCGGTCGATCATCGAGCGTTCGAGGTCCTCCATGCCGGAGTCGTCGATCTCGCCCCCGCCGGTCCGCAGGAAGAAGAAGGAGTCCTGGGAGAGGAACAGCCTGCCGTCCTTGTGGACCCAGTGCCCTGAGCTGGTGGCCACGACGGGGCCGAAGTCCTCGGGCGAGGCCCGCCGCCCGGTCTCCTCGAACAGCTCGCGGGCCGCGGCCTGTGGCGCGGTCTCACCGTCCGCGAGGCCCCCGCCGGGGGTGAACCAGGCGTGGCTGGAGTCCTTCCCCATGCCGGGTCCGTGGAAGAGCAGGACGCGGTCGCGGTCGTCGACCAGCAGGATCCGTGCGGACGGCCGGACGATCACCTCGGGCATGCCGGTGATCCTACGCCTGGGGCTCCCGGCCCGCGTGGCGGCGATAGTAGCGCGCGACCCGCACCCGGTTGCCGCACAGCTCGGGCGAACACCAGCGGCGCCGGGGGTGCGCGGGCAGGAACAGCATGCAGCAGCCCGGCCCGTCGCAGTCACGCACGGTCCCGATCGGCCCGGCGAGCAGGTCGATCGTGGCGCCCGCCAGCAGCGAAAGCAGCGTCGAGCGGTAGTCGCCCTCCCGCTCGGCCCCCACGACCACCCGCCCCTCCCGCCAGTCCAACGTCCGGTACGGCGAGGCCAGCCGGTCGGCGTCGCTCAGCGCCCGCAGCGCCCGCTCCGGCGGTTCGAGGCCCCGGCGCGCCAGATCCACCACGGTCGCGACGGCCTCGCGCAGTTCGACGACGGCCGCGCGGTCGGCCTCGGTCAGGGCGGCGGTGGGCTGGGGCAGGCGGTGCTCCTGCGAGGCCAGCCACCGGCGCAGGCCGTCGAGGGTCGCGAGGTGGTCGACGGGCCCTTCGGGGGAGCCGCCCTTGGTGTTGATCAGGTCGAGGGCGAGGGGCTCGCCGGTCAGCGGGAGGTCCATAGCTCTAATGGTACTTCGTCGCGTTGACGCATTAGATGATCGAGCGCTATAACTAATGCGTCTTCGAGCGAAAGAAGCATGTGATGAACATCGCCCACCGGTTCGTCGACGTGGACGGGGTGCGGGTCTTCTACCGTGAGGCCGGTCCCGCCGACGCTCAGACGCTGCTCCTGCTGCACGGTTTTCCGTCGGCGTCACACCAGTTCAGAAGGCTGATCGACGCCCTGGGAGACCGGTTCCACCTCGTGGCTCCCGACTACCCCGGCTTCGGGCACACCCAGGCCCCCGACGGGTTCGTCTACTCCTTCGACCGGCTCGCCGACGTGGTCGAGGGCTTCGTCGACCGGCTCGGGCTCGGGCGGTTCGCGGTCTACATGTTCGACTTCGGCGCGCCGGTCGGCTTCCGGCTGGCCGTACGGCGGCCCGAGCTGGTCGCGGGCCTGGTGGTGCAGAACGGCAACGCCTACGAGGAGGGGCTGAGTGAGCAGGCGCGCGGGTTCATCGCGCTCGGCCCGGGTCAGGAGGACCAGGTCCGGGGGCTGCTGACCCTGGAGGCGACCAGGGGGCAGTACGAGGGCGGGACGTCGGACCCGGAGACGATCTCTCCTGACGGCTGGACCCTCGACCAGCACTTCCTCGATCTGCCCGGTCGCAAGGAGGCGCAGGTCGCGCTGGCCTTCGACTACCGGAGCAACGTGGCGCGCTACCCCGAGTGGCAGGAGTGGCTGCGCGCCAACCGGCCGCCGACGCTGGTCGTCTGGGGGAGCAACGACCCCTTCTTCGTCGCGGAGGGGGCCAGGGCGTACCTGCGGGACGTGCCCGAGGCCGAGCTGCACCTTTTCGATACCGGCCATTTCGCTCTCGAAGAGAAACTTCCGGAAATAACCCCTCTTATCGCCGACTTCCTTGAGCGTGTCGGAAAGGACAACGGATGAAGATCGCAGTCGTCGGAGCGACCGGCCACATCGGCTCGGCCGTACTGAAGGAGGCCGGTGACCGTGGCCACGAGGCCGTGGGTCTGGCCAGGAACGTCTCCGGGCTGGAGAACGGCGTCGCGATCGACGTGCTCGACCCCGCCTCGGTCGCCGAGAAACTGTCCGGCTACGACGCGGTGGTCCTCGCCGTGAAGGGGGACGTGCCGGGGGCCGTACGGAACCTGATCGACGTGCTGCCCGGAGCCGGTGTGACACGGGTGCTGGTCGTGGGCGGCGGCGGCAGCCTTGAGGCCGCCCCGGGACAGCGCTTCGTCGACGGCCCCGACTTCCCCAAGGAGTATCTGGAGGAGGCCACGTCCCAGGCGAAGGCGCTCGACCTGCTGCGGGCCGAGGGCGACGCACTCGACTGGTCCTACGGCAGCCCGCCCCCGGCCTACCTGGTCGACGGCGAGCGGACCGGCGTCTACCAGGTGAGGGGCGGCGACACCCCGATCGACGGCATCGCCACCCGCATCACCGTTCCCGACTACGCCGCGGCCCTGATCGACGTCCTGGAGAACGGCTCCTTCGTCAGGGAGCGCTTCAGCACCGGTTACTAGGGCCTGTTCTCCGGCCTGCGGGGGCGCCGGGAGACGGTCCCCGAGGTCATCAGGGACGAGGATCTCCGACCGCCGCCGGGTACGGGCGCCGTACCCGGCGGATTAATGATGTGCGAACCTCTCACATCGGCGGATACCCTGCGCGAGGACCTGAGGAGGGGTTTGCGTGGGGCACGTTGAGGTTGGCCATCTGACCTATGTTCTCCCGGACGGACGGCCGTTGCTCGACGACGTGTCGTTCCGCGTCGGCGAGGGGGTCAAGGCCGCGCTCGTCGGCCCCAACGGGGCGGGCAAGACGACGCTGATGCGCCTGATCTCCGGCGACCTCCAGCCCGTCGAGGGCAGCGTCGCCAGCTCGGGCGGCCTGGGGGTGATGCGCCAGTTCATCGGCAGCATCCGCGACGGACGCACCGTGCACGACCTGCTCCTCGGCGTCTCCCCCCTGGGCGTACGGCAGGCCGCGGAGAAGCTTGAGGCCGCCGAACTGGTGATGATGGAACGCGAGGACGAGAAGGCCCAGATGCGCTACGCGCAGGCCATCTCCGACTACGGGGACGTCGGCGGCTACGACATCGAGGTGCTCTGGGACACCTGCACCATGGCCGCGCTCGGCGTGCCGTACGACCGGTGCAAGTACCGCGAGGTCAACACGCTCTCGGGCGGTGAGCAGAAGCGGCTGGTCCTTGAGGCGCTGCTGCGCGGGCCCGACCAGACGCTGCTGCTGGACGAGCCGGACAACTACCTCGACGTGCCGGGCAAGATCTGGCTGGAGCAGGCGCTGCGCGAGACGCCCAAGACGGTCCTGCTGGTCAGCCACGACCGGCAGCTCCTGGCCAACGCCGCCGACCGCATCGTCACCGTCGAGTCCGGAAACATCTGGATCCACGGTGGCGGTTTCGCCACCTACGCCCAGGCCAGGAAGGACCGCAACGAGCGCCTCGGCGAGCTGCGGCGCCGATGGGACGAGGAGCACGCCAAGCTCAAGCGCCTGGTCGTCATGCTCGGCCAGAAGGCGAAGTACATGGACACCATGGCCGCCGCCTACCACTCCGCCCAGACGCGGCTGCGCAGGTTCGAGGAGGCCGGGCCGCCCGAGGTCGCGCCGAGGGACCAGAACATCAGCATGCGCCTGCGCGGCGGCCGTACCGCCAAACGCGCGGTGATCTGCGAGAGCCTCGAACTGACCGGCCTGATGAAGCCGTTCGACCTGGAGGTCTGGTACGGCGAGCGGGTCGCGGTGCTCGGTTCGAACGGCTCGGGCAAGTCGCACTTCCTGCGCCTGCTGGCCGGGGAGGAGATCCGGCACACCGGGCTGTCCAGGCTCGGGGCCCGGGTCGTGCCCGGTCACTTCGCGCAGACCCACGCCCGTCCCGAGCTGCTCGGCAAGACGCCCTGCGAGATCGTCATGACCGAGCACGCGAAGTTGCGCAACGAGGCCATGAAGGCGCTCTCGCGCTACGAGCTGGCCGGTGACGTGGGTGACCAGCGGTTCGAGACGCTGTCCGGCGGACAGCAGGCCAGGCTGCAGATCCTGCTGCTCGAACTGTCCGGGACCACCCTGCTGCTGCTCGACGAGCCGACCGACAACCTCGACCTGGCCAGCGCCGAGGCCCTCCAGGAGGGGCTCAACGCCTTCGACGGGACGGTGCTCTCCGTCACCCACGACCGTTGGTTCGCCGAGGACTTCGACCGCTATCTGGTCTTCGGCTCCGACGGCAGGGTCTACGAGTCGTCGGAGCCCGTCTGGGACGAGACCCGGGTGGTCAGGAAGCGCTGAAACATGCCTTTGGGGATTCTGTACAAATAATCCGGCATAGGGAATCTCAGTTAAAGAATTCCCCCGAGGCGTGCGTGTCCGGTGTGAGCCCGAATAACCACGGGTTATCACGGCTATGTGACGCACAGTACCCGAATCGTCGGCGCCATCGCCCTGCTGCTCCTGGCCGGATGCTCCACCGGTCCCGAACAGCGGGAGGCGGCTCCGCTCAAGCCGCTCACGGTCAAGGAGCAGGTCTCGTCCGTCGTCAAGAAGGACGGGGGGTACGTGGTGAACTGGGCCGGCGTGCTCGCCAACAGCAATCCCTGGCATTTCGGGGAGAACGTGGTGGCCACGGTGATCGCCAAGGACGCCGCGGGCAAGGAGATCATCCGGTTGCAGCAGCCCCTGGACGCCGTGCCGCCCGCCGGGCTGTTGCCGTTCAGCGGTGAGGTGGTCGCCACCGAGCAGCCGACCCGGGTCGACATCGACTACCGGCCCGCCGAGTGGCGGCTCGCCGGGCGGATCGTCTCGGCCTTCCAGCCGTTCCCGGTCACCGACGTGATGACCGTGCGCAGGGAGAACGGCTACGTGGTCGTCGGCTACGTCGGCACGCCGTACCGGCTGCCCGCGGGCAGCCTGGAGGTCACCGCGCTGCTGCGGGACAAGGACGGCAAGCTGCTCGGCGGCGGGAGCGCGTTCGTCGACGACGTCCGCTCGGACAGTACGCGGCGTTTCGTCATGCACATCGAGAGCGTCCCGAACACCAAGCAGATCGCGAAGGCCGAGGTCGAGGCGCACACCTGGGGGTCGAGCAGCCGTCCCTACGAGCAGCTCGCGCTGGGCGGCAGCGTGCCGGTACACACGGTCAAGCCGACGACGGCCGCCTTCGCCAGGGACCGGGGCAGGCAGGGAATGGCCGCGGGGGACGCCAGACCGTGACGTTGGGCCTTTCGGGCATTTAGTGTGTTTCACCCTTTTGGTGGGGCTCCGGGTCTTCCGCAGACCCGGAGCCCTTTTTTGTGCACGCTTTTCGATGTGATTTTTCCAGGCTTTCTGGCCTTTTTAAAAGGTGGGGGAAATTTCGGGGAATGTGGGAGTAATGAAGGCTGGGGGAGAACCAGGTGATCTGTGCGGGAAAGGTCCTTCTTCGGGCGTTGTTCCCGGCATTTTCCATGCCTGATGCGCCTGAGAGGAAATCCCACTGAACGACGCCGATCGCGTTATGTGTGTTACATGTGTGCGAAGAGTGACTATGGGGAATCTGGAGTCAAGCGAGCTGTCATGCAGTGACACATAGCGATATGCGCTGATTCGTTGGCGTTATGGGAGAGGTGAAATATGCACTCCGTACGCGGAAGGCGTTGTCACGTCGTCGCGGTGGTCTCCGGACTGGCATGCTGCCTGGTCGCGGGCGTGGAAGCCGGTTCAGGAGCCACGGCCTGGTCCCAGACCCGAACCGGCCCCACGGCCGAGGAGGTCGCCGAGGCGCGCTCCGCAGCCGTCGAGCGAAGTAAACAGTTGGACGACGCCACGGCCAGGCTGGACGAGGCCAGACGGCGTCTGGAGGAACTGGTCGCCCTGGAACGCGCGGGAGGGCCGGCCCCTGCGCCCTCGGCCCTCCCCGACGCCCCTGGCGCCTCCGCCGCAACGGCCGTGGGGCCGGACCCCGAGGTGGACGAGGACGAGATCCTGGTCCAGGCGCGAAACGTCGGCCCGGACGGCGAGAGCGGGACGACCGTCTCCGGATTCGGCCCTGACGTGGTCGGGCAGGCGGCCGAGGTCCGCAGGTTCAGCCTGGAACGCGCCCGGCTCAGGACGGAGGCCGAGACGGCGCTGACCACCGCGCAGCGACTGGTCGCCGAGCGGGAGGCGGCCAGGAGGAGGCGAAGGGCGGCCAAGGGGCGCTCCAGGGCGCGCGCGGCGGCCCAGCAGGCGCAGAAGGCCCAGCAGGCTCAGACGACCCAGGTCGTTCAGCCGGTCCAGACGACTCAGGTCGCCGCGCTCACGGAGCAGACACGCGGGAACGTCGTCGCGGACTGGGCGCTGACCCAGATCGACAAGCCCTACGTGTGGGCGAGCGCGGGACCGTCCGGCTACGACTGCTCAGGGCTCACCATGCAGGCCTGGGCCAGGGTCGGGGTCAAGATGGACCACTGGACGGGCACCCAGTGGACCGCGGGCAGGCACGTGCCGTACGACCGGCTGCAGCGTGGGGACCTGCTCTTCTTCGGCCGTGGTACCCGTAGACCCGCCGACATCCGGCACGTGGGCATCTACATCGGAAACGGCATGATGGTGCACGCCCCGCAGACCGGGGACGTGGTCCGGGTCGCGCCGATGTGGCGCAAGGACCTCATCGGCGCGACCCGCCCCGCCTGAGGGCGCGGATCCGCAGTGTCAGACAGGCGGCGGATCAGTGCTGGTGGCCGGCCTCCTCGGCGCGCTTAATCGACCGCGCGATCTCCTCCTCGGCCTCGACGCGGCCGACCCAGTTGGCGCCCTCGACCGACTTGCCGGGCTCCAGGTCCTTGTAGACCTCGAAGAAGTGCTGGATCTCCAGGCGGTCGAACTCGGGGACGTGGTGGATGTCGCGGATGTGCTCCATCCTCGGGTCGGTCGCCGGGACGCACAGCACCTTGTCGTCACCGCCCTTCTCGTCCGTCATGCGGAACATCCCGACCGCGCGGCACTTGATCAGGCACCCCGGGAAGGTCGGCTCCTGAAGCAGCACCAGAGCGTCGAGGGGGTCTCCGTCCTCGCCGAGGGTGTCCTCGATGAAGCCGTAGTCGGCGGGGTACTGCGTGGAGGTGAACAGCATCCGGTCGAGCCTGATGCGGCCGGACTCGTGGTCCACCTCGTACTTGTTCCGTTGCCCCTTGGGAATCTCAACGAGAACGTCGAACTCCACCGCGTGTTCCTCCGCTCAAGCCCCCGGGCACCCCCGGATGGGCGTTAATGTCTCGTAGAAGTATCGAATGATGAGAGGTCGGCGACATAATGCGGCGCGAGCGGGGGGTGGCCTTGGTCACTCTCGTCTTGCTGCAACTGTTCGTCGTCGCGGCCGGCGCTCACCTGCTCACCAGCGACGAGCTGACTGAGAAGGCGCCCGAACCGGTCGCTTCGGCAGAGCCGCCTCCACCCGTCCCGGTCATCACCGCGGGTCCGGTGCTGGCCGCGCGGGGGAACGGACCTCTCCCTGCCAAGGGTACTTTGGCGGCGAAGCTCACCAAGGCGTTGGGGGACCCCGCACTGGGCGACAGCGTCGGCGCCGCGGTCGTCGACGTCGAGACCGGCGCCCTGCTCTTCGGCAGCGGAGCCGAGACGGGCGTGACCCCGGCCTCGACGACCAAGGTCGCGACCTCCGTCGCGGCGCTGGCCTCCCTGGGCCCCGACGCCACGATCAGCACCCGCGTCGTGCGCGGCCCGACGTCGAAGTCGATCACCCTGGTCGGCGGGGGCGATCCCACGCTGAGCGCCAGGAAGACCCCCGGCGTCTACCCCCAGCCCGCCTCGCTGGCCGCCCTGGCCATGCGTACGGCCAGGGCGCTCAAGGCGACCGGGATCACCACGGTGAACGTCACCTACGACGACAGCCTCTACACCGGCCCGAGAACCGCCCCGACCTGGAAGCCCGGCTACGTGCCCGAGGGCAGCGTCGCCCCCGTGACGGCGCTCGCGATCGACGAGGGCAAGGTCGCGCCGGGCAGCCACCAGCGGGTCTCCGACCCCTCCCGTACGGCCTACGCCACGTTCGTCTCGCTGCTGACGAAGTACGGCGTGAAGGCCGCCAAGGTCACCAAGGCCAGGGTCAGGGCGCCCAAGGAGGCCCAGGAGATCGCCAGGGTCGACTCGGCTCCCGTCTACGCCCTGGTCGAACGGGCCCTGACGCTCAGCGACAACGACCTCACCGAGGCCCTCGCCAGGCAGGTGGCCCTCAAGGAGGGCAGGCCCGCCTCCTTCGAGGGGGCGGCGCAGGCCGTGCTCGGGGTGCTCGGCAGGCTGAAGCTGGCCCAGGGGGTGCGGGTCTTCGACGGCTGCGGCCTGTCCCCGAGGAACCGCATCGCCCCGGCCGCCCTGGCCAGGCTCGTCGCCGCGGCCACCTCCCCGGCCAACCCCCACCTGCACTCGGTGATCAGCGGCATGCCCGTCGCCGGGTTCACCGGCACGCTGGGGCACCGCTTCGTCAAGGACGACGCGGTCCACGGCCTCATCCGCGCCAAGACCGGCACCCTGGACGGGGTCAACGCGCTGGCCGGGACGACCGTGACACGCGGCGGACGCCTGGTGACCTTCGCCTTCATGGCCGACAAGGTCCCGCCCGGCTGGGGCAAGGCGGAGGCGGCCCTCGACAGGCTCGCCGCCATCGTCGCCGCAGGCTGATTGACGACACTGACCGCGCGGGCGGTACGGATACCACGTACGGTGGACGGTATGCAGGTGATCGACTGGGACCTTGCCGTCGCGACCGGAACGCGCCTGGTGCGCCCCGGGCCGCAAGTGAGCCGAGAGGAGGCCCGCAGGGCGGTCGCCGAGCTGCGGCAACTCTCCAGAATCGCCGAGGGGCACGTCCGCGAGTTCACCCGGATCGACACCGAGACCGCGCCCGTGGCCGCGACCGTCGTCGACCGGCCGGGCTGGATCAAGGCCAACGTCGAGGGCTTCCGGGTGGTGCTCGAACCGCTGACCCAGCGGATGGCCGCCCGCAAGGAGCAGACGCCCGCGATCGTGACCGCGGTCGGCTCCCGCATCACCGGGGTCGAGGTCGGCGCGGTGCTGGCCTTCCTGGCCTCCCGCGTCCTGGGGCAGTACGAGCTGTTCCTGCCCCCGGACCCCTCGGGCAGGCAGCCCGCGGGCCGTCTGACGCTGGTGGCGCCCAACATCGTCCACGCCGAGCAGGAGCTCGACGTCAACCCGCGTGACTTCCGGCTGTGGGTCTGCCTGCACGAGGAGACCCACCGGGTGCAGTTCACCGGTGTGCCCTGGCTCAGGGAGTACGTCCGCTCCCAGATGACGGACTTCCTGCTCGCCTCCGACATGGACCTGAGCACGCTCCTCGACCGGCTCCGCTCGGCGGCCGACGCGGTCGCCGACGCCGTCAGGGGCGGCGAGGGCAACTTGATCGACGCGATCCAGACCCCCGAGCAGAAGGAGATCCTCGACCGGCTCACCGCGGTGATGACCCTGGTCGAGGGACACGGCGACTACGTGATGGACGCGGTCGGCCCCGCCGTCGTGCCGACCGTCGCCGACATCCGCGCCAAGTTCCAGCACCGCCGCGAGGGTGGCTCCCGGCTCGACCGCACGGTCCGCAAGCTGCTCGGCGTCGACCTCAAGATGAAGCAGTACGCCGAGGGCTCGACCTTCGTCCGCACGGTCGTCGAGCGGGTCGGGATGGACGACTTCAACAAGATCTGGACCTCCCCGCAGACGCTTCCGACCCAGGACGAGATCGGCGACCCCGGCCGCTGGATCGCCAGGGTCGTCGGCACCCGGGCCCTGCCCGGCGCCAACGGCACCGCCGTCGCCCCGGAGGAGGGCCCGGCGGCCTGACAGGCCCTTCCTGAGCCCTCCCCGGAGTGCCCCCGAGCCTCGCCTGGAGTGCTCCCGGGCCCGGCCTGGCGTGGGAGAGGCGTCACAGGGCGGACAATGGCGGGCATGGGTCCGCCTCCCGCCGTCGCCGACGTCCGCCGGGCCGTACGGCTCGCGCTGGACGGCACGGCGCCGGGCTCTCTCGTGCTGGTCGCGTGCAGCGGCGGCGCCGACTCCCTGGCGCTGGCCGCGGCGACCGGTTTCGTCGCCCCCCGCGCGGGGCTGCGCGCCGGACTGCTCACCGTCGACCACGACCTGCAGCCCGGCTCCGACGACCGCGCCCGCGACCTCGTACGGCTCGCCCCCTCGCTGTGCCTCGACCCGGCTGAGGCGGTGCGCGTCCGCGTCGGGACGGAAGGGGGGCCGGAGGCGGCGGCCAGGCAGGCGAGATACGCCGCGCTGTCCGAGGCCGCAGAGCGCCTCGGGGCGGCGGCCGTGCTCCTCGGACACACCAGGGACGACCAGGCGGAGACCGTCCTGCTCGGCCTGGCCAGGGGGAGCGGCACCCGCTCACTGGCCGGGATGCCGGCGCGGGCGGGGCTGTACCTGAGGCCGCTGCTCGGGCTGGGCAGGCGGACGACCGCGGCCGCCTGCGCGGGGATGGGGCTGAGCCCCTGGGAGGACCCGCACAACCGCGATCCCCGCTACACCCGGGTCAGGGTCAGGACCCGGCTGCTGCCCGCCCTTGAGGACGAACTGGGGCCCGGCGTCGCCGAGGCGCTCGCCAGGACCGCCGACCTGTGCCGGGACGACGCCGACGCCCTTGACGGCTGGGCCGGACGGGCGTACGCGGAGGCGGTCGCCCGGGGCGCGGGTGATTCAGCTCTTAGCGATATCGCGGACGAACCCGGGGCGGTGGTGCTGGCCGTACGGGAGGTGGTGGATCTGCCCTCCGCGGTGCGGCGCCGGGTGCTGCGCAGGGCGGCGATCGAGGCCGGATCGCCGCCGGGGACGCTCGCCGCCGCCCACGTCCTCCAGGTGGACCGCCTGGTCACCGCGTGGCGGGGGCAGCGCCGCGTAGAGGTCCCCGGAGGGATTGGGGTGGTGCGCCGGTATGGCACCCTGGTGTTCGCCAGACACCCAGCAAGCCCCATCTCGTAAGGAAAAATCCCAGGTGGACGCAGCCGACATGGGCAAGGACCTCGAAAGGGTCCTCATCACCGAAGAAGAGCTCCAGGCAAAGATCAAGGAGCTGGCGGGCCGCATCGACGAGGACTACGCGGGAGGGGACCTGCTGATCGTGGGCGTGCTCAAGGGCGCGGTCATGGTCATGGCCGACCTGGCGAGAGCACTCCACCTGCCGGTCCAGATGGACTGGATGGCGGTCTCCTCCTACGGCGCGGGCACCAAGACCTCGGGCGTGGTCCGGGTTCTCAAGGACCTGGACACCGACATCGCCGGGCGGCACGTGCTGGTCGTCGAGGACATCATCGACTCCGGCCTGACCCTTTCGTGGCTGGTGCACAACCTGAAGTCCCGAAACCCCGCCTCGGTGGAGATCTGCGCGGCTCTGCGCAAGCCGGACGCGGTCAAGGTGCCGCTCGACGTGAAATACATCGGATTCGACATTCCGAACGAGTTCGTGATCGGTTACGGCCTCGACTACGCAGAGCGATACCGCAATCTTCCCTTCATTGGGACCCTCGCGCCCCATGTGTATGGGGCCAGCTGAAAAAGTACGCCCTGGGCGAAGTCTGCCCCTCCTGCGTACGACATTCGCCATAGGGGAGGGGAACACACGCCCACCTGACGTACGTTGGTAGGGCAAAGCCGGTGCTGTCCGGGCGGTTACTCCGTGCGGCACACCGGTGTACCTTCGGACGATCAAGAGGGCGGCTTCGCCCGCCAACTCTTGGTCGTCAGTTGGAGCGGTTAGGGAGACCGCGAGCCCCGGGCTCCGTCCGGGGTTGCCAGGCCATGGTCAGGAAGGGACGGGCCCGCCGGGGTTCCGCATCGGATGGATCTCAAGCGATTTACACGTGGGCCACTGCTGTGGATCCTGGGCATCGTCGTGCTGCTCCTGCTCGTCACCACGATGTGGAACAGCGACGGCAGCATCGACAAGGCCGACACCTCACAGATCGTCAGCTGGATCAACGAGGGCAAGATCTCCAATGCGAAGGTCATCGACAAGGACCAGCGCATCGAGGTCACTCTGACCGACGGTAAGCGCTACTACTCCTCGTGGGTGACCGGCCAGGGTGTCCAGCTCACCGGCCAGCTCCAGGCCGCCAAGGACGCCGGGAAGCTCGCCAAGGGCTACACCGTCGACGTGCCGAGGGACAACTTCCTTCTCGGCCTGCTGATGAGCTTCCTGCCGATCGTCTTCGTCGTGCTGTTCTTCCTGTTCATCATGAACCAGATGCAGGGCGGCGGCTCCCGGGTGATGAACTTCGGCAAGTCGAAGGCCAAGCTCATCACCAAGGACACCCCCAAGACCACCTTCGCCGACGTCGCGGGCGCGGACGAGGCCATCGAGGAGCTCCAGGAGATCAAGGAGTTCCTCCAGGCCCCCGCCAAGTTCCAGGCCATCGGCGCCAAGATCCCCAAGGGCGTCCTGCTTTACGGCCCGCCCGGAACCGGTAAGACCCTGCTCGCCAGGGCGGTCGCCGGTGAGGCCGGGGTCCCGTTCTACTCGATCTCCGGTTCCGACTTCGTCGAGATGTTCGTCGGTGTCGGCGCCTCCCGGGTGCGCGACCTGTTCGAGCAGGCCAAGGCGAACGCTCCGGCCATCATCTTCATCGACGAGATCGACGCGGTCGGTCGTCACCGTGGCGCCGGTCTCGGCGGCGGTCACGACGAGCGCGAGCAGACGCTGAACCAGCTCCTCGTCGAGATGGACGGCTTCGACGTCAAGGGCGGCGTCATCCTGATCGCCGCGACCAACCGGCCCGACATCCTCGACCCGGCGCTGCTGCGCCCGGGGCGTTTCGACCGCCAGGTCACCGTCGACCGCCCCGACCTTGAGGGCCGCAAGGGCATCCTCAAGGTGCACGGCAGGGGCAAGCCGTTCGCCGAGGGCGTCGACCTCGACGTCATCGCCCGCCGGACGCCCGGCTTCACCGGTGCCGACCTGGCCAACGTGATCAACGAGGCCGCGCTGCTCACCGCCCGCGCCGACCAGAAGCTCATCACGATGGAGACCCTTGAGGAGTCCATCGACCGCGTGATGGCCGGTCCCGAGCGCAAGTCGCGCGTCATGTCGGACCAGGAGAAGAAGATCATCGCGTACCACGAGGGTGGACACGCCCTGGTCGCGCACGCGCTGCCCAACTCCGACCCGGTCCACAAGATCACGATCCTGTCCCGTGGACGCGCCCTCGGTTACACGATGACGCTGCCCATGGAGGACAAGTTCCTGGCGACCCGCTCCGAGATGATGGACCAGCTCGCGATGCTGCTCGGCGGCCGCACGGCTGAGGAGCTCGTCTTCCACGAGCCCACCACCGGTGCCTCCAACGACATCGAGAAGGCCACCTCCATCGCCCGCCGCATGGTCACCGAGTACGGCATGAGCGAGCAGCTCGGCGCCCGTAAGTTCGGCGCGGGCAACGCCGAGGTCTTCCTCGGACGTGAGATGGGTCACGAGCGCGACTACTCCGAGAAGATCGCCTCCGCGATCGACGAGGAGGTCCGCCGCCTCATCGAGTCCGCGCACGACCAGGCGTGGGAGATCCTCGTCGAGTACCGTGACGTGCTCGACAACCTGGTGCTCGAACTCATGGAGAAGGAGACCCTCTCCCGCGAGCAGGTGCTGCAGATCTTCGCGCCCGTCGTGGTCAAGGAGAAGCGCCCCTCCTATTCGGGGTACGGCAAGCGGCTGCCCTCCAACCGGCCGCCTATCCTGACCCCGAAGGAGCAGTCGGGTAACGGAGCGCTCCCCGCGGGCGCCGGGCACACCGACTCTGTGGTCCCCAGGGACGGGAACTGAGTGTGAGCGTCAATCCCCTCAAGGTCGACTCCGAAAGGCTGGAGAAGGCCGTCCGCGAGATCCTCTACGCCATCGGAGAGGACCCCGACCGTGACGGCCTCCGGGACACCCCGGCACGGGTCGCGCGAGCCTACGCGGAGCAGTTCGCCGGGCTCGGGCAGACCCCCGAGGACGTCCTGACCACGGTCTTCGACGTCGACCACGACGAGATGGTGCTCGTCAGGGACATCGAGGTCTACTCGACCTGCGAGCACCACCTGGTCCCGTTCCACGGTGTCGCCCACATCGGCTACATCCCCAACGAGAAGGGGCAGGTCACCGGCCTGTCCAAGCTCGCCCGCCTCGTCGACGTCTACGCCCGGCGCCCCCAGGTGCAGGAGCGGATGACCTCCCAGATCGCCGACGCGCTCATGAACGTGCTGGAGCCCAGGGGCGTCATCGTCGTCATCGAGTGCGAACACCTGTGCATGACCATGCGCGGTGTCCGCAAGCCCGGGGCGAAGACGATCACCTCGGCGGTCCGCGGCGACTTCCGCAGCAGCGACAAGACCCGCGCGGAAGCGATGGCCCTCATCCTCCGCTGATCTTTCCGCACCGAAGCCCCTGCCTTCCTGGCGGGGGCTTCGGCGTTTCTCGGGGGCTTCGGCGTTTCTCGGGGGCTTCGGCGTTTCTCGGGGGCGAAGGCCGCCGATGTCAGAAGTCGTTGTCGGGGCGCGGGCCGGTCGGTGTCTCGAAAGGCCTGGCCCGGGGTCCCGGCTTTCCCGGATGATCGCCCATGTCGTTCCTTTGGCCGAGGCGCCTGACCTCCCGGGCATGGTTTTTGAATAAGCGACGTGAGTCCTTTTCGCGATGGTCGACCGGACGGGGTTTCCGGTTTCACGAAGGCGGCAACGGAGCCTCGGCCGTTCTAGTTGCTCCGACAACGTGAATATGTGTTTACCGTGATCACGTGAAGAACGAACCGCGTACCTACGTAGTCACAGGCGCCGCCTCCGGCATCGGCGCCGTCACAGCCGACCTCCTCGCCGCGGGAGGCGATCGGGTGATCCGCTGTGACCTGAACGACGCCGACGTGCTCGCCGACCTGAGCACGCGGGAAGGCCGGGAGCGACTGGCCGAAGGCGTCGCCGCCGCCTCCGGTGGCACCGTGCACGGCCTGGTGGCCGTGGCCGGGGTCGGCGACCTGAGCCCGGCCCCCGTACGGGTGAACTTCTTCGGCACCCTCGCCACACTCGACGCGGTCCGGCCGTTGCTGGCCCGCTCGGAACGGCCCCGCGCCGTCGTCGTCTCCTCGCTGGGCGCCATCGTCGCGGCGGACGAGGGCCTGGTCGAGGCCTGCCTGTCGCTGGACGAGGAGGCCGCGGCCGAGGAGGCGGCCAAGATCGTCGAGGCCGGGAACGGCCAGACCGTCTACACGTCGAGCAAGCTGGCGCTCAACCGGTGGTTGCGCCGCGCCGCGGTCGGTCCCGACTGGGCGGGCGCCGGTATCCCGCTCAACGCCGTCGCCCCGGGCGTCGTGGACACCGAGACCGCCAGGAGGTTCGTCATCGACGACCCGGCCGCCAGGGAGCTGATAGAGGCCCTGATGCCGCAGCCACTGGGCTTCCCCGGCCCCGTCGAGGCCGTCGCCTCGCTGCTCGCCTGGACGGTGAGTCCCGGCAACGCGTTCATGACCGGACAGATCCTCTACGCCGACGGCGGCGCCGAGGCCGTGCTGCGCCCCTAGAGTTCGCGGATACGGTTCTGACCCGGTAGGAACCGTGTCCGTGCAGGGCGTATCTCGGCCGTGGCGGTGTGAACGACCTGGGCTGAGCCGGCAGCCCCATGCCTCGAATCCCGAAATATGGCCTTAAGTCTTTTTCTAAGGTGACTAGTGCATCAACAGGTGGCCCCGGCGGAATCGTTCGCCTTCGAGGGGTTCACGGAGCATTCGGCCTATTTCGAGGAATCCGGCGTCGGTGGCCAGTTTCGCGAGGTCGTCGATCGGCCATCGGTAGGCCGTCGTCACCTTGTGGTCGAACGGTGTGACCGGATCGCCCTCCGACTCGAAGAAGCCGAGCAGCAGGTGCCCGCCGGGCGCGAGCACCCGCCGGAACTCGGCGAAGTACGCGGGCACCTCCCTGGGCGGGACGTGGATGATCGAATACCACGACAGGACGCCCCGCAGCTCGTCGTCGGCCAGGGCCAGGGCGTCCATGGAACCGACCTCGAACCGCATGTCCGGATACGCCTCACGGGCGATGTCGATCATCACCGGTGACAGGTCGACGCCGAAGACGTCCACCCCCAGGTCTCTGAGGTGCGCGGACGTCCGCCCCGGACCGCATCCCAGCTCGGCGACGGGGCCGGAGTCCCGTACGAGCTCGGCGAACACGGCGAGCACCGCGCGGTCGAGCGGAAGGGGGTCGAGGTAGTTCCTGGTGAGTTCGGTGTAGAGGACGGCGACGGCGTCGTAGGCGTTCGCCGTCGTGTCGAGGTATGAGGAGGATTCGGCCACGGGCACCAGAGCCTATGAGGCTTCGCCGTCGCCTGGTAGGGCTTCGGCGTAGCGGCGGGCGAGGGTGCGGATGTGGGTGACGAGTTCGGGTGGCCCGTCGACGCGGAAGTCCATCATCAGCATGCTGAGGTAGACGGCGATGGTCTCCAGGGCGTCGGCACCGGTGACGAGGACGCTGGTGTGGGCGTCGACGGCCTCGACGATGCCGACGGCCGGGTTGATGCGGGCGATCACGGTCTCGGCGGGGGCCAGGACGGTGACACGGGCGTGGACCTTCCAGCCGGTCCGCGCGACCTCGCGCAGGACGAAGGCGACGAGGTCGTCGTCGGGCAGGGAACGGGCGGCGAAGTGGCGGGACGCGGACCGGACACGGGCCAGGCCGGCGACGGGCAACGCCCTCCAGGCGTGCGCGCCGAGGTCGTAGGCGACCAGGAACCAGCGGCGGCGCCAGCTGATCAGGCGGTAGGGCTCCGCCTCGGTCTCGGTGCCGTCGCGGGTCACCAGCAGGGTCACGCCGTCACGGATCGCGGCCGCGACGACGGTGAGGATGGCGGCGGGCACCGGGGCGTCCGGCTCGCGGGAGCCGACCGTGGCGGGCCCGACCGCGGTGGCGGAACGCAGGGCGGTCACCTTGCGCTGCAGGTGTCTCGGCAGGATCTGCTGGAGCTTGGCGAGCGCCCGGGTGAGGCTGGCGTCGATGTCCTCGATCCCGGTCGATCCGTCCTCGGCCAGGCCGACGGCCAGCGCGACGGCCACCGCCTCGTCGTCGTCGAGCAGCAACGGAGGCATCTTCGCGCCCTGTCCGAGCCGGTATCCGCCGACCGCCCCGCGTGTGGCGTGCACCGGGTAGCCGAGTTCGCGAAGGCGCTGGACGTCCTGCCGCAGCGTGCGTTCGGCGACACCGAGGCGCTCGGCGAGTTCACGGCCCGTGTGGGACCGGTCCTGCAGCAGGGACAGCAGGCGCAGAACCCGGGCCGTCGTCGAAGCCATTGATCCCTCACCCCCGGCAGTAATTAGGCATAAAACTAGCCTAATGGGCCCATAGGCTGATGTCACAGGCAAGGAAGAGACCGAAGGGCAAGATCATGAACGTCACCGTCACCTCCCTGCGGCCCGTCTGGCGTGAGGTGCTGGCCGCCTCGTATCGGGCGCTGGAGAACAGCGTCGCGGGTGTGCGGGACGGCGAATGGGACAACGCGACCCCGTGTGCGGAGTGGACGGTCACCCAGGTGATCCAGCACGCCGCGGGCGACCAGCTCGCCTACGCGAAGATGCTCGGCGTCGGAGACGGTCCGGCCTACGACCCCTTCACGCCCTCAGGAGCCGTCGACGGCACCGCGGCGGAGCTGGTGGGGGACGCCGTCGAGAGGACCGGCGCGGCGTGGGCGGCGGTGCCCGACGACAGCGAGAGCGTCCCGACGCCGCTGCCGCACGGTGAGCTGCCCACCCCGGTCGCCGCGGTGATGTGCGCGCTCGACGCCGCCGTGCACGCGTGGGACATCGCGATCGCCACGGGCAGGCCGTCCCCGCTCGACGACGAGCTCGCGGGCCACCTTCTCGCCGCCGCGCGGGAGATCGTCGAACCGCTGCGCCAGTGGGGGGCCTACGGCCCCGTGGTCGAGGCCGTAGGCGGACCCTCCGCCACCCCGGTCGTCGACGACCTGCTCCGCTACCTCGGCCGTGTCCCGCGCTGACGGTGTGGTGGCGGGATTGTCGGTGGCGAAGGCTACGGTGATCGGGTGGAACTCACCCCTCGGCAGGCGCTCGGCCTGCGGCTGTCCAGCCTGTTGCTCCGCGGGTCGTCCGGCGGCGCGGCGCGGGCGACGACCGTGGCCGAGGTGGTGACCTGGCTCGGAGCGATGCAGGCTCAAGACCTGGCCAGCGGGCTGTGGTCGTTCGGCGCGCGGCTGCCCGAGCACACCGTCACCGACGTCACCGCCGCGCTGGAGCGGCGTGAGGCACTGCGCACGTGGCCGATGCGCGGCACCATCCACTTCGTCCCGCCCCGCGACGCCCGCTGGATGGTCGAGCTGATGGGCGTCCGGGTGCTGAACGGCGCGGCGAGGCGGCGCGAGCAACTCGGCCTCTCGGAGGAGACCGCCGTCCAGGCCATGGAGGTGCTGGGTTCGGCCCTGGCCGGGGGCGGACGGCTGAGCCGGTCGGAGTGCCTGGCCGTGCTGGAGGACAAGGGCATCGACACCGGTGGCCAGCGTGGCTACCACCTGCTGTGGTACGCCAGCCAGCGGGGCGTGCTGTGCATCGCCCCCAACATCGGCAACGAGCAGAGCTTCGTGCTGCTCGACGAGTGGGTTCCCGACCCGCACCGGCCGGAGCGTGACGAGGCGCTGGGCACCGTCGCCCTGCGTTACTTCCGTGGCCGGGGGCCGACCACCAGGCAGGACTTCGCGGGCTGGACCGGCCTGACCGCGGCCGACGCCAAACGCGGCATCGCCGTGGCCGGTGACGCGCTGGCCAGGGTGACCGTCGACGGGGTGGAGACATATGCCGACGCCGCGCTCCTCGACACGGCCCCCACCCCGGCCGGTGACGACGAGGTGCTCGTGCTGCCGGGCTTCGACGAATACCTCCTGGGCTACAAGGACCGTTCGCTCATGGTCGCCGACGAGCACAAGGCGGCCATCATCCCCGGTAACAACGGGGTCTTCCAGGCCACCGTGGTCCGCGCAGGCCGGGTCGTGGCCACCTGGAAACGCACCCTCGTGAAGAACCAGGTGCGGGTCGCCGTCCTGCCGCTCACCCCACTCCACCGAAGCGACCGGGCGGAGGTCGAGCGGGCGTTCGAGCGGTACGCGCGGTTCGTGGAACGCACCCCCGAAGTGCGTTGGCCGTGAGCCGCCGTCACCAGCTGCACCACACATTTCCGCGATATGAGGAGATCTTGTCGTTGGCAGCGACCCCGACGTTGTCCACCCATTCTCCCGGCCCGACGCCTATCAGGGTCCTACCGCCCCAGTTCGTGTGCTCGTAGAAACACACAGCGTCATTGGTGCGGTTCCAGATGGAACTCGTCAGGTCGTTGATGAATGCGCCGACATTGGCTTTTTCGGTTCCCGGCGTGTTGCTGTAACGGCCTCTGCCGTAGGTGTCGCCGTAAAGGCATACATAACCCTCTGGGCAGTTGTCCCAGTCCATCGCCTTGGCCTGCGCCGGTGCCGCGGTGACCACGGTGGTCATCGTGGACACCGCCATCACCGTGGCGGCCAGAACCCTTCGCTTCCTCACCCGTGTCACTCCTTTTTTCACCCATGTCGCATGCCGTACGGAGAATCATTTTGCCGATATGCGACCGGGGTGTCGTTGACGCCTCCGGTAGTCGTTGTTGACGATTTCTGCACGGCCCGGCCCTCACGGTGAGTTCGGGCGGGGAGAAAGCCGGTCGATCTCGGCGAGCACTTTTTCCGCGTACGGCCCCGCCTGGGTTCTCAGGCCCTCCGGCCAGGTCTCCTCGGAGTAGCGGTGGCCGAGATAGAGGTTCCTGGCGTGTTCCAGGACGCGACGGTGAGACGGCGGGAGGCGGGGCAGAGCCCAGTCCGCGGCGGTGTCCTTCGGCCTGATCTCACCGGTGGCGAGCGTGCTCCAGACCCGGGCGAGGGTCAGCACGACGTTGCGGGTGTCGGTTTCCAGCTCCGCCAGCAGACCGGGCAGGCCCGCCAGGCTCGCCCTGACCAGGTCCGCGTGGGGGACGGGGTCGAGGACCCGCGCCGGTGGCGGGCCGGTCAGAGGGCGGTCACCGGCCAGGACCATGGTGACCAACAGGGCCAGGTCCGGCATCGGCTCCGGCCGGGGAACCGTACCGGCCGTGAACTCCGCACGCAGCCACTCGCCGTACAGGAAGTCGCCGGTCGGCGGGAAACGCCACGGGCGGACCTCTGACTGGACGACGACGGTGAGTTCGACCGGCCGGAGCCCGGCGGTGAAACCCGAGAGGCCGAGCAGCCCCCGCAGGAGCGCGCCACGCTCCCGGTCGTCCATGCTCCGCCGGGAGACGACGAGAACGTCGAGGTCACTGGCCGGTCTGAGGCCGCCGAGCACCGCGGAGCCGTGGAGGTAACCGCCGACGACCCCGGAGCCCAGCACGTCGCCGACCAGACCCACGATCTCCCGAAGTTGGTTCATCCCATCAGTTTCGCGAATCCTTTTCGGACGTCGGAGCCTCTTATGGGGGACGGCCTTTTCCGGAAGGGGGTTCCAGGTGGACGGTGGTTGGGCGAGCGAGCAGCTCATCGAGGCCGCCCAGGGCGGTGACGTGGAGTCGATCGCCGCGGTGGTCTACGGCGCCCACCCGCATGTACGGCGGTTCGCCGAGCACCTGTGCGCGTCCCCGCAGGACGCCGAGGACGCGGCGCAGGAGGCGTTGATCGTCCTGTTCCGCAAGATCGGCTCGTTGCGGGCCTCGGCGGCACTGGCGTCCTGGATGTTCAGGATCGTCAGGAACGAGTGCGTGCGCCGCGCCCGGCGGCTGCTCGACCACCACGGCGAGGAGGCCGGGGCGGGTCTGGCCGCGTCCGCCGAGGAGGAGGTCCTCCGGCGGCTGGAGGCCGGCCTGCTCGCGCAGGCGATCCAGGAGCTGCCCGACGTCCAGCGCCGTGTCCTGATCATGCGGGACGTGCTGGGCTACCCGGGGCGTACGGTCGCCACCTCGCTCGGCCTGAGCACCCCGGCGATGAAGTCCCACCTGCACCGAGCCCGTACCGCCCTCCGGACCAGCCTGAGGCCGTGACTCCTGAAGACCCCGAACGTTCGAAGGGAAGTTCCACCATGCTCGAAACCGGATCGCCCGCCCCGGAGATGGTGCTCGAAGACACCGTGGGCGACACCGTCCGCCTGTCCGACTACCGGGGCGAGCACGCCGTGCTGCTCTACTTCGTGCGCTCCACCTCGTGCCCTGTCTGCAACAGGAACGTCCAGGACCTCGTCAGGAGCGGCGACGACCTGGAGGCCGAGAACGTCCGCGTCCTCATCGCGGTCCCCGAGAGCAGGAAGCGGGCGGCCACCTGGAAGGCCCGGCAGCGTGTTCCGTTCCCCGTGCTCACCGCCCGCGGCGGCACCCCCCACGAGATGGTCGGCCTCGACAGGAGGGTCTTCGGCGCGATGCAGCGGTCGGGCAGCCTGCTCGTCGACGTCCACGGCGTCATCCGGCACGTCCACAGCGCCACCCTCCCCACCGGCGGCTACGACAGAAAGGGTGTCATGCGGGCCGTACGGTCCCTCGGGGTGTGAGGGTCGGTCGCCCGCGAGGGCGCGGTCGTTGAATCGTTGCCCGGTGACGGTCATCGCCATTGTCCGGCCGGGCATGTTCGTCAAGGGAATGGGACTATCCCAGGCCCCATATCAGGAGCATGACGGAGATCGCCAGTGCGCCGAGGCCGCCGACGATCCCCGCGATCACGGCGTTCCGGCGTTCGGCGACTCCGCGCAGGTGGGCCCGTGCGGCGAGGAGGAAGGCGACCCCTCCGGCCACGAACCACGGCCCCCACAGGTAGGTGTACCAGCGGCTGATCGACCGCAGCTCGGGATCGATGCCGACGACGTTCGTCTCGACGAGAATTCCGTTCACGACGAATCCCGCGCCATGGCAGATGAGCAGGACCCCCGCGCCCCACGCCATCAGTTGCAGGAGAAGGTTCATGCCGTGCCCCCAGGGACGACGGCGGATGAGCGCCAGGCCCAGCACCGCGCCGACGACCTTGAGCACACCCGTCACCCACAACGCCGTGATGAAGCCGGAGTCCTGCCTCGCGGCCAATTCGACCAGCTGGGGTGAGAGCGTGGTCGAGGCCCCCGCCAGGCCGATACCGAGCGCCCAGCAGAAACTCGGGACGGCGAAGGCGAATCCCCAGAAGGCGGTGGCATATCCCGGCCATCGTGCCGGATGGCCTGTTGCGTCAAGGCTCAGACTCATGACGGCGATTCTGCTTGATCCTTTGACACCGTCGGCGGCCGGGGGCCGTACCGGGTCGCCTCACTGAGGCGGGCGGCGAGGGCGTGGATGTGCCGGACGAGTTCGGGAGGGTCGTGCACCTCGAAGGGGACACCGAGCCCCGCGACCCACATGGCCAGCTCGTCCAGGGAGTTCGACCCGGTGCTGAGGACACACGTGTCGTCACCGGTCGGCTCGACCACCGCGATCGTCGGCGGCATCCGGGCGGCGATGGCGTCGGCCGGGGCGTGCACCGTGAACCGGCCGCGGTAGCGGTACGGATTGACGGAGATCCGTTCCGCGACGTACTGGACGAGGTCGGTGCCGGGCGGCTCGCGGGGCGTGAAACGCGGCCCGTTCGGGGTGCGCAGCCGCAGCCGGTCGATGCGGAACGTGCGCCAGTCGCCCCGGCCGGTGTCCCACGCCACCAGATACCACCGGCGCCCCGAGTTGACCAGCCGGTACGGCTCGGCCGCACGACGGTCCTCGGTGCCGTCGTGGGAGCGGTAGTCGAATCGCAGGCTCTCCCGGGCACGGACGGCGGCGGCGATCGCGGTGAGCGTGGCCGGGTCCACGGCGGAGGCCCGGTCCGTCAGCGGGACCGTGACCGACCGCAGGTCGCCGACGCGGTTCCTCAGCCGGGCGGGAAGAACCTGTTCCAGCTTGGCCAGGGCGCGGACGGAGGTCTCCTCGATGCCCGTCACCCCGGAGACGGCGGCGGTGCCGAGCCCGATGGCGACCGCGACCGCCTCCTCGTCGTCGAGCAGCAGCGGCGGAAGCCCGACCCCCGCCCCGAGCCGGTAGCCGGGGGCGCCCGCGGTGGCGTGCACGACGTATCCGAGGTCGCGGAGGCGTTCGACATCGCGGCGGACCGTGCGGGATGAGACGCCGAGCCGTACGGCCAGTTCGGTGCCCGACCAGTCCCTGGGGGTCTGCAACAACGAAAGCAACCGCAACAGCCGCGCCGATGTCTCCAACATGACGTCCAGCCTAGGACCGAAGCTGTCCTAACCGCTGCCTACGGTGAGGGACATGAACAACGACCTGCGGATCCACCCGTTCCAGATCGACATCCCGCAGACCCGGCTGGACGACCTGCGCGGTCGGCTCGCGGCGACCCGCTGGCCGGACGAACTGCCCGGTGTGGGCTGGTCGTACGGGGTTCCCGTCGCCTACGCGCGCAAGCTGGCCGACTACTGGCGCACCGGTTTCGACTGGCGTGCCGCCGAGGCGCGGCTGAACGCGTTCCCGCAGTTCACGACGGAGATCGACGGGCAGAACATCCACTTCCTGCACGCCCGCTCACCCGAACCCGACGCTCTTCCGCTGATCATCACGCACGGCTGGCCGGGCTCGGTCGCCGAGTTCATGAAGATCATCGGCCCGCTGACCGACCCGGTGTCGTACGGCGGCGCCCGGTCCGACGCCTTCCACGTCGTGGCCCCGTCCATCCCCGGCTTCGGCTTCTCCGGCCCGACCACCGAGACCGGCTGGGACCTGCGGCGCGTCGCGCGGGCCTGGGCGGAGCTGATGGACCGGCTCGGCTACCGGCGCTACGGCGCGCAGGGCGGCGACAGCGGCGCGGTCATCTCGCCGATGCTGGGCCGTACCGCACCGGAGAACGTCGTCGGCGTGCACGTCAACGGCGCGCTCGGCTTCCCGACCGGCGACCCGGCCGAGTTCGTGGGCCTCACCCCTGAGGAACTCGCCCGCCTCGGCCAGTACCAGAACCAGGACCAGGCCGGTTACGCGATCATCCAGGCGACCCGGCCGCAGACCCTCGCCTTCGGGCTGCACGACTCACCCGCGGCGCAGCTGACGTGGATCGTGGAGAAGTTCAAGGAGTGGACCGACCCGGCCCACGAACTCCCCGAGGACGCGGTGGACATCGACCAGTTGCTCACCGACGTGAGCGTCTACTGGTTCACCGGGACCGCGGCCTCGGCCGCCCGCCTCTACAAGGAGGAGCAGAAGAGCTGGGGCGCGGCGGCCGAGCACTCGGCGCTGCCCCACGGGGTGGCGGTCTTCCCAGGCGACGCGGGGGTCAGGCGGATCGCGGAACGCGAGCACAACGTCGTGCACTGGTCGGAGTTCTCCAGAGGCGGCCACTTCGCCGCCATGGAGGCCCCCGACCTTCTGACGGAGGACATCAGGACCTTCTTCCGCCCCCTGCGCTGACTCGGCCCTTCCCTTCGGAACCACGGCTCAGGCGGGGAAGGAGCCTTCCAAGGTCTCCGGTGGCGTGGATCATGGACGGCCGATCCAGTAGGCTCCACGCGATGTCCGAGAGGCCCGAATCATCCCTGATCGCTGACCGTGTGCGTGCCGAGGCGCGTTCGGAGGCCGGAAGGTCGGTCGTCGCGATCGACGCGTCCTTCGACCCGGACGGCGTGGTCGGCTCCCGGCGGAACAGCGCGGAGGGCCCGTCGGGCGTCCGCAACCCGAACGACCGCTGAGCGTCGATGTCCCTCCAGTTACCGCAGGCGCTGGCGGCCCCGCTCGCCTGGACCGGTGTGGCGGCGTGGCCGGAGGGGTTCGACGAGGACCTCCTGCACGCGGAGGGCACGCGGTACACGGCGATGGCCGCCCGGCTGCGGGGCTCGGTCCGCGACACCGACGCGTACGCGAGCCAGGTGTGGCGGGACAACACCGGCGACGGGGTGGACGCCTACCGCTCGTGGATGGCGGAGAACGCGCCCGCCGACCGGGCGAACCGGCTGGCCGACGCCGCCGAGCTGGTGGGCCTGGCCCTCCTGACGGCGGCCGTGGCCACGCTGCTGTGGAAGCTGGGGGTGATCGCCCAGCTCGTCGCGCTGGTGGTCGTCGCAGCCCGAGCCGCGGCCTCGCCGGCGACGCTGCCCGCGGCCGTCGCCAGGACCCGCCGAGCCCTGCGCACGCTGCTGGACGACATCGTCCGCTTCCTCTCGCGCGGCGTGGTCGAACCGATGAGGCGCGCCATGGCGCTGCTGCGCACCGGCGCGGGCCGGCTGCGTGGCCGGCCCGCGGACTGGGACCCGCTCAGGGCGGCGGCCAACCGCGAGGTGAACATCTCGGCGATCCGGCCGCGTCCCGGCTTCCGAGGCTCGCCCTTCCGTAACAGCACCCGGCCGGTGTGGCGGCGGGACAGCGAACCCGTCTACCGGTCGGACACCCGGCATCCCGACGAGATCTTCTCCGAGGGCTTCCGGCCGAAGAACCCGCACAACACCGACCTGAACGGATACGTCGAGCACCTGGACCCGAGTTCACGCCAGACCGCCTACGTCAGCACCAGCTACTCCGACAGGATCCATCTCCAGTGGCACGAGTACGGTCGCCAGGGCTGGGTGTACGACATCCGAACCCCCGGCGGCACCGGTCTCCGCCTGCCGAACTCCAGCTACGACGAGGTCGTCTTCCCCGGTGGGGTCTCCCCGGAGTACGTCATGAGGGCCAGGCCGTACCAGGTGTCCCGTAAGGGCGATGTGACGGTGGGGGACTGGCTGGAGAACCCCCACGCGAAGCCTGGCTGACGGCCTCCTCGCTGAGGCTCTCCGCTCGCCGGTAGCCGGCGTCCATCCGGCCGAGCGCCTGCCCGGCGTCGCCCAGGTCGGCCACGACCGACTCCAGCGACTCGGTGATCGCGCCGAGCGTCCGGCCCAGGAGGTCGCCCAGCAGCCCGCCGACGGGCCCGGAACCGAACGCGGCCGTCGAGGACCCGAGGTCGCGCCCCTGGGCGGCCAGATCTCCGCTCACGCCGCCGAGTCCGCCGGACGCCGTACGGAGGCTGGGTGAGCGGACCTCAAGGGGCTTCATCCGCGTCCTTCGATCCGGCGGGCCAGCTCGCCGATCTCCTCCACGAAGAGGTTCATCCTCCGCATCGACTCCTCCTGGACGGTGCCCAGCGTCTCCGTCAGCCCCGTCACGTCCACCGCCCCGTGACGGGCGTCGAGGTTCGAGCGCAGGTCGTTGAGCGCGGCGTTGACGGCGTGCACGACCTGGTCGCACAGCTCCTGCAGGCCCATCCGCATGACCCGGGGGTCGGCCCTCAGCGAGCTGAGCAGGCCGTCCGGCGAGACCTCGGCGACGATCCGCCCGTCCGCGGCCGTTCCCCTCCCGCCCGGGGGCTCGTCCTCGGACGGCGGCCGGTCGGCCGCGTCGAGCGCCCGGCGGGCCTCCTCCAGGAACCGGTCGAAGTCCTCGAAACCCGCTGTCATGAACCATCACCATAAGGACGGCGCCCTACGGCAAGCCGTCGCCCGGATGAACGACCTCCAACATGCCGCTTACCGGCCCGCTGCCGCCCGAGGGCTTCTTGGACGACGCTCTCCCGTTGGCGCACCGCCACCGCGCGTCCTGGTCCGCGCCGTACGGCGTCAGCGGAAGGAACGGCGGTAGGCGGCCGGGGTGGTTCGCAGGGCGGTGTGGAAACGGCGGCGGAGGTTGACCGCCGAGGAGAGACCGACGCGGGTGGCGATGGTCTCGACGGGCAGGTCGGTCTCCTCAAGCAGGGCGCGGGTGGCGGCCAGGCGGCGTTCCAGCAGCCAGCGGGCCGGGGGGACGCCGAGCTGGTCGGCGAACTGCCGGGTGAGGGTCCGGGGGGAGACGCCCGAGTAGGCGGCCATGTCCTCGACGGTGATCGGGTCGTGCAGGCGCGAGAGCAGCCATTCGAGCAGGGGCGCCAGGGGAGCCGGCATGGGGCCGGTGGTCGGCAGGGGAGGGTACTGCCGCTGGCAGCCCTCGCGGTGCGGACCGGCGGCGAGCTGACGGCCGATGCGCATGGCGTGGGCGGCGCCGTACTCCTGGAGGACCTGGTGGAGGCAGAGGTCGAGGGTGGCGGCCGAGGCTCCGGCGGTGGCGACGTCGCCGTGGTCGACGTAGATGATGGTGTCGTCGAGGATGATGCGGGGGTGGCGGGCGGCGAGTTCGCGGGAGAGCTCCCAGTGGACGGAGGCCCGGCGGCCGTCCAGGAGCCCCAGGGTGGCGGGGACGAAGATCCCGGAGCCGACGGCGACGATGCGGGCGCCTCGTGCGTGGGCCTGGGACACCGCGCGGAGTACGGCGGGCGAGGGGGTGAGAGCCCAGCTCCAGCCCGCGATGATCACGGTCTTGGCGTCGTCGACGGCCTCCAGTCCGCTGTCGACCTGGATGGGGACGCCGAGGGTGGTGGGCAGGGAGCCGGGGTGCTCGGCGCACAGGCCGAAGCTGTAGTGCTGGGGGATCGCCGAGCCGTGGTAGCCGAAGACGGCCGAGGCGGAGGTGACCGGGTAGAGCTCCTGCTTCGGAGCGACCAGGGCGACCACACGATGCAGGCTGAGAGAGGCCGGGGGTGGTTCCGGGCAGTCCAGGGACATGGCTCAAATGTACCCAATGATGTCATTCGGGACACCGGCGCCCTGGATTGGAGAAACTCAGAATGAGGATTTATGTGGACGAGGAACTTCAGCCTCTACTTCGGAGCCCGTACGATCTCACTGCTCGGCGACGCGATGATGCCCGTCGCCTCGGCGCTGGCGGTCGGAGAAGTCTACGGGATCGCGGGTGTCGGCTACACGCTCGCGATCTGGACCACGTCAGCCGTGCTGGTCATGCTGTTCGGCGGGGTCTTCGCCGACCGGATCGGCGCCCGGCGCCTGATGATCGGCGCGGACGCGCTCAGGGTCGTCACCCAGGGATGCGTGGCCGTCGCCTTCCTGGACGGCGCCCCGCCGCTCGCCCTGCTGCTGACGATGGCGTTCTTCTCCGGCATCGGCGCCGGGACGTTCGAACCGTGCATCAACGGCATGGTCCCCCTGGTCGCGAAGGACCCGCAACGGGCCAACGCGACACTGAAGATCGCCGAGGCGATCACCCAGCTGGCGGGTCCCGCGCTGGCCGGAGTCCTCATCGTCGCCACCGGCCCGGTCTTCGTCTACACGGTCGACGCCGCGACCTTCCTCGTCAGCGGGGTGGCCCTGCTGCTGATCCGGGTCGCCGTACCCAAGCCGGGCCCCTCCAACGTGCTGGGCGACCTGCGCAGGGGCTGGGAGGAGTTCAGGGCCATGAACTGGATGTGGTCGACCATCCTGGTCTGGGTCTTCTGGGGCGTTCTGGTGATCGGGCCGTACGTGCCGCTGTCGTCGCAGGTCATCGGGGCCGACTACGGCTGGGTGATGGCGGCGCTCGGCCTCGGCACCGTACTGGGCGGGCTGGTGGCGATCAGGCTCAGACCGGCCAAGCCGCTGGCCGCCGGGGCGACGGCACTGAGCGGCTACATGGCCGCGCCCCTGTCGGTCGCGCTCGGACTGCCGCTGCCGATGCTGATGGCCGGGCACCTGGTCGGCGGGGTCGCGATGGCGTTCTGGTCGGTGATGTGGTCGACCAGCGTCCAGACGAAGGTCGCGCCGGACGTGATGAACCGGGTCAACGCCTACCAGGTGGCCGGGTCGGTCTCGGGCATGGCGGTCGGGCAGGCGATCGCCGGTCCGGTCACCACGCTGATCGAACCGCGCACCTTCATCATGGGGTCCGCCCTGGTGACGTTGGGCGTGGCGGCGGCGCTCCTGCTGATCAGGCCGGTCAGGCAGCTCGGCCGGGCCCCCGAGGAGACCGGCGGCCCGTCGATCGTGGCCCCGGCCGAGTCGCTGACGTAGCAGGTGCCCGGGAGGGCCGGGCCATCGTGGTACGCGGGGGCGCCCACGGTGGCCCGCAGTGGTCCATGGTGGCCCGGGGCACGGCCCGCTGTTCGGCCGGAACCCGGCGAAGACGTTGTCGCCGATCAGAAATCGAACGTTCCAATTTTCACGTGGCCTATGAAGGCGTCCCATCCGGAGACACCGAAGGCCAGGGCCGGGCCGGAGGGATCTTTGCTGTCGCGGACGGCCACCAGGCCGGGGAGGTTCACGGCGACCTCGACACAGTCGTCGTGGGTGCCGCTGAGACTGCTCTTGTGGAACTCGGCGCCTGTCAGATCGGGAATCATGGGGGCTCCTTGCCTTAGGGCGGGCGGTCTGGTCCTCACTCTGCGAGGTGGTCCCAACACGCGCAAGACCTCCATGTCGTATGGGCATACCGGGGCTCATGGAAGGGCGGGGCCGGACATACAAGTCGATCATGCGCTTCCGGGAGTAACAAGGGTCACCCACTGAGCCGCGTCGATAAGGTTGGGGCACCGACCGCTCGACCCCGAAAGGCCAAGATCAACCGTGGCTGATTCGTTCGTGCACCTGCATGTTCACACTGAGTACTCCATGCTGGACGGCGCGGCGAAGATCGGGAAGATGGCCGATCGGGTCAGTCAGCTCGGCATGCCCGCCATCGCGATGAGCGACCACGGCAACCTGTTCGGCAGCTACGAGTTCAACAAGAAGGTCACCGGCGCCGGGATCAAGCCGATCATCGGGATCGAGGGCTACGTGAGCCCCGAGTCCCGCTTCCACAAGAAGCCCGTCTTCTGGGGAGAGCCGCACCAGCGCAAGTTCGACGAACAGCGCGGGGTCGGCGGTGACGTGTCGGCGTCAGGCACCTACCTGCACAAGACGATGTGGGCCTACAACGCCCAGGGCCTGAAGAACCTCTTCAAGATCTCTTCGCTGGCCTCGCTCGAAGGCCACATGAAGAAGTACCCCCGCATGGACGACGAGCTGTTCGACCAGTACCACGAGGGGATCATCGCGACGACCGGCTGCCCGTCCGGCGCGGTCCAGACACGGCTGCGGCTGGGCCAGTTCGACAAGGCACTGGAGCACGCGGCGAAGTACCAGGAGATCTTCGGCAAGGAGAACTACTTCCTGGAGCTGATGGACCACGGGAAGATCCTCATCGAGACCTGCGTCCGCGACCAGCTTCTGGAGATCGGCAGGATACTCAACATCCCGCCGCTGGTCACCAACGACTCCCACTACGTCACCGAGGACCAGGCGACCGCCCACGACGCGCTGCTGTGCGTCGGCACCAACTCCCAGATCGACGCGCCCGACCGTTTCCGCTTCTCCGGAGCCGGTTACTACATCCGCTCCGCCGAGGAGATGCGCGGCCTCGACCACGACGAGCTGTGGAGGCAGGGCTGCGACAACACCCTGCTGATCGCCGAACGGGTCGAGTCCTACGAAGAGGTGTTCGCCCACCGGGACCTCGCCGCCAAGTTCCCCGTCCCCGAAGGGGAGACGGAGATGAGCTGGCTGCGCAAGGAGTGCGCCCGCGGCGCCGTGCGCCGGTTCGGGGACCCGGTCCCCGCCGAGGTCCTCGAACGCATCGAGTACGAGCTCGGCGTGATCGAGACGATGGGCTTCCCCGGCTACTTCCTCGTCGTCGCCGACATCTGCCAGTACGCCCGCGACAACGGCATCTGGGTCGGCCCCGGACGAGGTTCGGCCACCGGGTCGATGGTCGCCTACGTCACCGGCATCACCGAACTCGACCCCATCGAGCACCAGCTACTGTTCGAGCGGTTCCTCAACCCCGAACGAATCTCGATGCCCGACGTCGACCTGGACTTCGACGAGCGTCGGCGCGGTGACATGATCCGCTATGTCACGGAGCGGTACGGCGAGGACAACGTCTCGCTGATCATCACCTACATGACGATCAAGTCGAAGGCGGCCGTGAAGGACGCGGGGCGCGTCCTGGGCTACCCCTTCGCCGTCGGTGAGAAGATCACCAAGGCGTTCCCGCCCGCCGTCATGGGCAAGGAGATCCCGCTCAGCGGCATCTTCGACAAGGACCACCCCCGATACGCCGAGGCCAGCGAACTCCGCAAGCTGTACGAGGAGGACGCCGACGTCAAGAAGGTCATCGAGACCGCGCTCGGCCTTGAGGGGCTGACCCGGGGCACCGGTGTCCACGCCGCCGGCGTCATCCTGTCGTCCCAGCCGCTGGTCGACGTCATGCCGATCTTCATGCGGCAGGACGACGGCGCCCGCATCACCGGCTTCGACGGGCCGTCCAGCGAGAGCATGGGCGCGCTCAAGATGGACTTCCTGGGCCTGCGCAACCTCACCGTGCTCGGGGACGCGGTCGAGAACATCAAGGCCAACCGCGGTATCGAACTCGACATGCTCAAGGTGCCGCTGGACGACAAGAAGGCCTACGAGCTGCTGGCCGCCGGGTGGACGCTGGGCGTGTTCCAGCTCGACTCGTCCATGATGCGCGACCTCACCAAGCTGATCGCCCCCACGGAGTTCGAGGACGTCTCGTCGATCCTCGCGCTGGGACGTCCCGGACCCATGGGCGCGAACGCGCACGTCAACTACGCGCTGCGTAAGGCGGGGACGCAGAAGGTCGAGCCGATCCACCCCGACCTCAAGGACGCCCTGGAGCCGATCCTCGGCAACACCTACCACCTGGTGGTCTACCAGGAGCAGGTCATGGCCATCGCCCAGCAGCTCGCCGGCTACACCCTCGGCGGCGCCGACATCCTCCGGCGCGCGATGGGCAAGAAGAAGAAGGAGGAGATGGACAAACAGTGGGCCACGTTCTCCTCCGGCATGATCAGTAAGGGTTTCACCGAGGAACACGCCAAGGCCGTCTGGGACGTCCTCGAACCCTTCAGCTCCTACGGCTTCAACAAGTCCCACACCGCCGGGTATGGACTCGTCTCCTACTGGACCGCCTATCTGAAGGCCAACTACCCCGCCGAGTACATGGCGGCGCTCCTGACCTCGGTCGGCACGAACAAGGACCGCATGGCCATCTACCTGGCCGAATGCCGCCGGATGAAGGTCCGGGTCCTGCCGCCGTCGGTCAACGAGTCCAACCTCCGGTTCTCCGCCGTCGGCGAGGACGTCCGGTTCGGCCTCGGCGCCATTCAGAACGTCGGCGACGGTCCCATCCAGGGGATCATCTCGGCCCGCAAGGAACACGGGAAGTACACCGATTTCAATGACTTCCTGACCAAGGTCCCCGTCCAGGTCTGCAACAAGCGCACGATCGAATCACTGATCAAGGCCGGAGCCTTCGATGACCTTGACCACCCGCGATTCGGGCTCGTCATGGTCCACGAACAGGCCATCGACTCCGTCATCGACGTCAAGAAGAAGGAGGCGATGGGGCAGGACTCCCTGTTCGGCGCCTTCGAGGACTCCGGTGACGGTGACGCGGCCTTCGCCGTCGTCGTCCCGCCGAACGAGTGGGACAAGAAGACCAAGCTCGCCTTCGAGCGCGAAATGCTCGGCCTCTACGTCTCCGACCACCCTCTCAACGGCGCGGAACGCGTTCTGGAGAAGAACCGCACCCACTCGATCGCGCAGGTCCTCAACGGCGACGCCGACCGGGAACGCGGTGAGATCAAGATCTCCGGCATCATCTCCGGCGTCGAGAAGAAGGTCACCAAACAGGGCAACGTCTGGGCCATCCTCAAGATCGAGGACCACGACGGCAGCCTTGAGGTCCCCTGTTTCCCGACCACCTACCAGCTCTACGGCGACAACCTCGCCCCCGACCTCGTCGTCGCGTGCACCGGCAAGATCCGTATCCGGGAGAACGGCGAGGACGCCAGCGTCAGCTTCAACGCCGTCGCCTTCGAGTTCCTCGACATCTCCAAGGTCCCCCAGCCCGGCGACAAGGACCCGATCGTCATCTCCCTCCAGGAGAGCAAGATCGACCGAAAGCTTGTCGACGAGCTGAAGCAGATGTTCCGGACCCACAAGGGCGACACCCCGGTCCAGTTCATGGTCGAACGGCTCAACCGGCGCAAGGTCCTCGTCGGTCTCGCCCCGGAGTACAAGGTCAACCTCGCCAACGGCGCCTTCGCCGGAGACCTCAAGGTCCTCCTGGGCCCCAACGCCCTGGCCGACTACTGACCCTTGACCGGCCTGGCCTCCTCGGTTCGCTGAGGAGGCCGTACGGCCTGCGCACTTCGACGGCGTCCCATCCGGCAGGCCGGCCGTGACGGCATTCTCACCGCCGCACGTATGCCTCGATGCCGTCGAGAATCCTCGCGAGACCGAACTCGAAGCCGTCGAGCGGGGGTTCGTCGGAGAGGAACATCGGGTCCTCCATCGCGTCCGCGACGGCGTTCAGGTCGCGGGATCGGAGCTGGCCGTCCAGGAAGACGCGGACCGCGCGCACCGCCCGTTGCTGGTCGGGATTCGCCCGGCGCAACGCGGCCGGTGTCGGGGTGTTGCGCCGCAGGTTGGCACCGTACCGGGCGTGGCTGTCGAGGAGATACGCGCAGTTCAGCGTCTGCTGCGCCGCCATGCCGGTCGATCCGAGCACGGTGATCAGCGCGTTCAGCCAGGCCGCGTTGTGCGGGGTCAGGGAGACGGTCGTCGGCACGTCCAGCAGCCATGGGCGGGAGATGAAGCGTTCGAACAGTCGGCGTGACCACAGCGCCGCCGCCTCCCGCCAGTCGCCGTCCGGCAACGCGGGCGGGTCGCCCCAGGCGCGGTCGGCCAGGAGCACGATGAGCTCCTCCTTGGAGCTGACGTAGCGGTACAGGGCGTTGGTGGTCACGCCGATCCGGGCGGCCACCTTCGGCAGCGAGGCGGCGGCGATGCCCTCCTCGTCGGCCAGCTCCGTCGCCACCGCGATGATCTTCTCGACGCTGTGCGCCGGTTTGGGGCCGCGCCGCCCCCCGGTGTCGACCACGCCCCAGGCCGCGGCCAGGCCCGGCGGCAGCGCCTCAAGGTCGGCGGGTACGGGGTCGTGACTCTTGCGTGGGGTCATGGCCTGCGTCCTCTCGAAGATCCAAGAGAAATAGTAGACGGCTTACACAGTTGTTGCTACTGTGCATGCCATGAACACTTCATGGCATGCACAGATTCAGTTCCCGTCTGTGGCGCGCCGCTGGATCGGCCTGGCCGCGGTCCTCGGCGCCGTTTTCGCGATGGCCGAACTCCCCCTGTACTTCGTGGTCCCCACCTGTGACCCCCCGGCCTGCGGTGTCGAGACCGGCAGCCTCATGCCGGACTGGCTGATCCTCACCCGTACGCTCTTCAACTTCCTCGCCCTCACGCTGTTCCTGGTGTTCATGGCCGGCGTCCGGCCCCTGATCGCGCAGGCCGACGCCCGGTTCGAATGGTTCGGCGCGGTCGCCGGTACGGCGGGCGTGGCGTGGACGATCGTCGACATGGTCGCCAAGGGGATCGAGGGCAGCAGCGCCATCAAGGCCGTCGAGGAGATCGACCCGACCCGCACCGTGCCCACCTACCTGCTCTACGGCTCCATCACCCATCTGATGCTGGTCGTCTTCGGCGTCGCCTTCGGATACGCGGTGCTGCGTTCCCGCGCCCTTCCCGGCTGGGTCGGCTGGTCGTCGTTCGCCATCGCCGCCCTGCACCTGGCCGGGGTGCCGTCGATGTTCTTCGGCTTCAACTCCGACGAGTTCTACGCCTCCAACGGCTGGGGCGCGGTCGCGATGTTCAACGGCATCGCCGCCACCTGGCTGGCGGCCGTGGGCGTCGCGACGCTGAGGAGGAGGACTCCGCGGAGACTGGCCGCCCACGCCTAGGCACCACACGAGTGGCGAGCCCACGGGGGCCTCGCCACTCGTTCTGTCATCTCAGGAACGATCAATCACGTTGTGTCGGTGGGCGCTGCGAGTCTGGTGGGATGATCACGACTCCTGGCGACCACTCCTGGTTCTCCCAGCGCTTCCCCGACCTGGCGGACGCCTACTGCTTCACCTACGTCCACGGCCTGACGCCCGAGGAACTGATGGTCCGGCTCGGCGCCCGGGTTGAGAACTGCTCTCGCATAACACTTGATGGGCTGATCCGGCGGCAGACCTTCGGCGCCGCCTCCGTTGGAGACTGGGTGCTCCTCGTCGAGGCCAACAGTGGGCTTGGCGTCACCGAAGAGGTCATCGTGCCGCTGTCGGCGGGCACCCGCCTTGTCTCCCACTTCTACCTCGAAATCGAGGGCATGGACTACTTCCACTGGATCGACGACGGAAAGATCCGGTTCGAGTTTCTGCACCAGGAGGGCTACTCCCACTGGATCAAAGACGGGAAGGTCCAGCTTGAGTTCCCGCCCCAGGAAGGCTACTCGGAGGAGATGCCGGACGAACTCGCAGAGGTCATGGAACGGATCGACTCCCCCGTCTATCCGATCGCCGACCCCCACGCAGGACCGGCGTTCCTCCTGGCCGAGCACCTCACCGGGATCACGATGACGCCGCAACTGCTGGAGGAGTCCACCTATCTGTACGGAGACATCGCCAGATCGAGGTGAGCAGCCAGCCTCCCGCGGTCCCGTGAATTGAGTGTGGTGGGCTGGTTAGAGGGGCGTTGGGCTGATGGGGCCCCATCTGATGAGGGCTGGTTGGTGGCCGCGTTGGGTGCCGGTGTGGGGGTCGATTTTGAAGGCGCCGAACAGGGTGGTGGTCTCCAGGTCGGTGGCGGCCTGCCACAGAGCGGTACGTGAGGTGCTCCCGGCGGTTGTCGCGCAGTGGGTGGCGATGGTCGCGGCGGCCACGGCCTGGACGGCCGGGTAGTCGGGGAGTACTCCGGTGCGGTCGTGGTAGGCGGTCAGGAAGGTGTGCTCGTCCATGCCGAGGCGGGGTGTGGGTGTGGTGCCGGGGAACCACTGCCCGATGCCGTAGGTCCCTTGGGGGTTGTCGAGGGCCTGGCCGAACTCGTGGACGCCCGCCGCGACCGCGCACACCACCTGGGGTGGTACGGGCAGTGCCCTGGCGCGTTCGATGGTTTCGACGTCTTCTTCGAAGGCTCCGGCGCACAGCAGCGCCCACGGTTGGGTCGTGGTCGCGTTGGCCAGGTCGTCTGAGGGGCCGAGCCGTACGGTGGGCAGGCCCAGGGTGTGGGCGGTGGTTTCGGCGCCGTCGCTGACCTGTCGGCCGAAGCTGCCCTTGCCGGTGGCGATCCACAGGGGCAGGGGTGTGGTGGTGGTCAGGTGGTGCAGGAAGGGGGTGGCGTACTGGCTGGTGGGGGTGAGGATCGAGACGAGGTGGCCGGGGTGGGAGGCTTCGACGTCGTCGCCGGATCCGCCGTGGTTCCACAGCAGGCGGTCGTGGTCGGCGGCCAGGTGGGCGGCGGTGCGGGTCAGGTGGGTGGAGTAGGGGCCGAGCAGGAGGTCGCACCGGTCGGCGAGGTCGCGGAACCCCGCCCGTAGGACCGCAGGATCGCTGTGGTCGTCCTGGATGAGGAGGTTCAGGGCGGGGTTGGCGGTGTGCCAGATCTCCAGGCCGAGTTGGGCTTGGTGTCCGAAGCGGGCGTGTTTGCCGGACAGCGATAGGAAAGCGCCGAGGGTGAGGGTTGTCACCGCATTTTCACCTCGTATCGGAACTCGTGACTGTCTGCGGCTGGACTTCCAGAGACACCATAGGTGTGACCGTTTGGCGGTGTTGAGAGGCCCCTCCGCATTGCGGCGAACACGGAGGAGCGGTTTTGGCTCCTGTTTATGGTGTTGTTCGGCCGCCGTAATGGTCTGGCGATGGATGGATGCTCAGAAGTGGTCGAATCCGGCTACTTGTCCGATGACGAACACGTGTCTGCTGGCCGCGCAGACAGTTTCCAATGCATGGATGGGGATGTCGTCGGTGCTGATGCTGATCCGGAGTACCTGTACCACCCATTCGCCGGGTACTTCCAGCAGGTCGGCTTCGTACGGTGTCGGTGGCCGGGAGGTCAGTGTCTCGGTGGCGTGGCTGAAGCGGTGACCGAGGTCTTCGATCGCGGCCTGGAGGGTGGGCAGCACGAATTCCTGCTTGTCCAGCCTGGTGTCCTGGGCGACGTCGAGGCGGAAGTAGCTGGTGGAGATCCGTACGGGCACGTCGTTGGCCCAGAACATCTTGCGGCGGGCGATCACGGTGTCGCCGGGTTCGACGCGTAGGGCGACGGCCACGTGTTCGCTGGCCGGCTCGGGGCCGATGAAGAGCATCTTGCGCTCTGGTTTGAGCCCCTGGCTGGCGGCTTCGGTGAGGTAGAGGGATTTCGAGCCGCGTACCGCCGGTGGTGTGGGGATCGCCCGCTCCACGATGACGCGCGGGCGTGGCTCGATGGGTCCTGTCGGGGCCTGGTGGGATGGGGCTCCGGCTTTCTTCATCTGGCTCACCCTTCCCGGGGTCACTCCCAGGTGGCGGGCGATGTCGTCCTGTTTCATGCCGGACTCCTGGGCCTCGATGATCGCGGCGCGGCGGATTCGGGAGAGTTCTACGGATTGGCCTTGCAGCGTTGCCATAGCGGCGGATGCGGCGCGCGCACGGTCAAGTGGGTCGGAAATGGCTGCGATGTCATGCAGCGTCCTGGCATCCAAGGTATCGGTCCTTCACATCGCGTCCACTCGAAATTTAGCCCCCCTATTGCTTCACTGTCGACGGCGGGCTATCGTCCGAGCACATGGACTTTAGCCCCCATAAACAAGAGGGCATTAAGACCATAACGGACAAATGCGAGTGGATTGGTGGCGGTCACGTCGTCCAGTCTGTCGCACTCGCGAGTGATACGCCGCGCGGCCGAGGACTTGGCGGTCACCGGCCGCGCGGTCACAGCTTCGACATGAGATCGGCCCCGGAATCGCGGTGAGGCAACACCGGCCGGGGCCTTGATCAGGAAGGCACTCCTGACGTGAGCAAGACTAGTGCTCCGGGTTTCGGCCCGGACACGTCGATCCGGGACGGCTGTGGCTGCTTCGCCGGTGCCGTACCCCTGCCCATGGGATGCGCTCGCTGCGGCCATTCCCCCTACGCCCACGGATGTCCGCACCAGGACGAGCACGACTACGTGCAGCCGTCCGGGCTGCTGATGAATGCCCGTCTTCAGGCGCGTCGTGCGTACGGCCCTCAGTCTCTTCCCGCGCCTCGGCCTCCGGTGGAGGTGGCGCCCGCCGAAGTGATTCCGCTGGTACCTGCTCAGCGTCGTCCCGATCCTGAGCCGGTGGCGCCTGCGATGGCTCCGGCCGCGAACGCCGTGCCGAATGGTCCTGTGGGGGCGGTCGTGCCTGGTCAGGGTCGGTCTGCTCCTGGAGTGGAAGCGCCCGCGCCGGTCCCGGCCGCTGTACCGGATGGTGTCGTGGAGCCGGTTCCTGCGGATGACCCGGTTCCGGCTCTGGAGCCCACGCCTGTCGCGTCGGTACGGCCTGTCCGGCCGCCGTTGCCCAGGTGGGTTCGGCGTCCGTTCCCCCGGGTTCCTCGATCCGGGATCACCTGGACGAGGGCGCGCCAGCCCAACCGCCATGGTGTACGGCCTGCGAGCGGCGGGCCATACCGGCGTGGAGACCGATGTCGCGTTCCCCGTGCTCAGGCGGTCTGTCGGCCTGGTGCTCGCGGTCCTCGGTCTTCGGCTGTGCCGTACGGCGCGCGGCTTCTCTCTTGTCCCGCAGGGCAGGCCCGTCTGGCGATCACCCTGGCCAGGCACGCCTCTGGTCGGATCTTGGAGGTTCAGATCATGCACGACACCCCCGGTTGTCCGGTGATCCCGGGCTGGCGGTTGATCATCAGTGACGCGGGCCGGTTCTGGGCCTTCCGCACCCACCTCTTTCCCCGCGTCGCCGTACGGGCCGGGGCGCAGTCGGCTGTGGACGCCGACACCTTCGACGAGATCCAGGCCGTCGTCGCCGAGCAGGAGGAGACCGCCCGTACCGCCCTGGTCGAGGAGGTCACCTCGTGACCGGACGGCACAGGGACGGTCTGCCGTACGCGCCGGTGTATCGGCGGGTGTGGGACGGCCCAGCTCGCGCGGAGGCCGAACGGATCGACCTGGCCTGGGCCGACTGGACGGTGCTCTACAGCCTGGGACGACGCGCCTTCTACGCGGTGGCCGCCTGGGACGGTCCCCGGCCGGTGATCGTGGAGGATCCCACCTCCGAGGGGTTGGAGGAGCGGATGCGGGAGGCGGAGATGATCCGGGCGTTCCGGCTCTCGCCGCGGTCTTCCCCGGCGCCGGTTCGGCGTAAGAGGGGCGGTACCGGCCGTCCGTCTTCCGGGGCGCGGAACGGGGAGGTCGGCGGGGGGCGGCCTTCGCCGGGTGGGGTTACGGCGTTGCGCGGGTTGTTGCGCTCCTAGAAGCCGGTACGGCGGGCGGTGGAACGTCGTCTCGCCGTACCCCATGAACGTGCGGCTCAGGTGGGAGGGACCTGGGCCGCACACCTCCGCAAGGCGGCTCCCACACACGCCGGGACAAAGGGGTGTCGGGGAAGAGGGAGTCGTCTGGCGCACCGGCCCCGTATTCGTGGGCCGGTCCTCCTCCAGGGCGCCCGGCCACCTGCTCCCCGGCTCGGGGCCGGGCGCCCGCCCCCCGAAAAGGGCGCCGCTCCACCGAAGCCGCTACTGACCCCCTACGGAGCCCTCATGTCCCCACTCAAGGCCGTCGCCCCTGACGGCACCTTCTCCACCGGACCGGACACCACCGAACGACTCCTCACCCCCGGCGAGGTCGCCAGGATCTTCGGCGTCGACCCCAAGACCGTCAACCGGTGGGCCCTCACCGGGAAGATCCCCTCGGTGCGCACCCCCAGCGGCCACCGCCGCTATCGCGAAACCGACATCACCGCCCTCCTCGACGGAGGCTGTCCCCAGGGCGGTCCCACCGACCGTCGAACCTCCCGGGGATGAGGGTTCGGCCGGCCCTTCGCGATCACTGGTGCCTCCGGCCGCCACGAAAAACCAGGAGAAATACGTCCTTTCAGGTTACAAACGAGGTATGTCTACTTTTTACCTATATGTGTTTTTCTGTCGGCTTTTCGGGTAGGGGGACAGCCTGTTCGGAAACCGGATGCTTCCGACACGTTTAAAGCGGCAGACGTTTGTCCTGGACAACGTCTCCTTCCCGCCGGTGGCCCGTCGAGGCTTCGGGCGGACGGATTCCACGACGGAGTGATCGTTTAGGGGTGGCGATCGTGAAATGCGGAGTGCAGATGGCCCTGGCGGTCGGCGCGGGCTACTTCCTTGGCCGGCGTCACAAACTACGGACGGCGCTGGCGCTGGCGGCGGCGGGCGCGACCGGTCGGCTGGGCATGGGCGGAGGCGGCCTGCTGCAACAGGGCCTGAAGCAGCTCGGGGCCTCTCCCGAGCTGGAAAAGCTCACACAGAACGTGCGAGGCGAACTGCTCGACGTGGGTAAGGCCGCGGCCAGGGCGGCGGCGAGCAGGCAGATCGACTCACTGACCTCCAAGCTTCACGAACGCGCCGAGTCGCTGCGCGTCCCCGGTGGTCTCGCGGGTGAGGAAGAGGAAGAGGAGGAGGAGACGCGTCCGAGGAGGCGTCGTCCTACCGAGAGCCGGGGCCGTACGGCCCGCAGGTCCCGTGAGGAACCGGAGGACGAGGAGGAGGAGTTCGAGGACGAGGAGGAACCGGAGGACGAGTTCGAGGACGAGGAGGAAGAGGAAGAGGAGCCTCCGCGGGGCCGGGGCCGGGCCGTACGGGTCCGGAGTCCGCAGCGGGAGAGGGCCTCCCGACGTGACCGTCCCGTCCGCCGCGTCCGGGATGAGGCGCGATGACCGAGCAGACGAGGACGAAGGGGAAAGCCGGAGAGATCACACAGACTCTTCCCGTCGATCAGCTCACCGAGGAACTCCGCAATCTCGCCGAGGCACTCGGAGAACGGCTCCTGTCGTCCGCGACCGAGAAACTCGGCGGACTGACCGGCCGGCTGACCGACTACGTCGACAAGGGCGACGGCGGGGTGGTCGGCCTCGTCGGATCGGTGATCGGCTCGAAGCACCCCGTGGCCAGCGGGCTCAAGGAGGTGGCGAAGACAGCGGCCGGAGGCCTGCTCCAGAAGGTCACCGGTGGCGGCAAGGGCGGCAGGGGGAAGAAGCTCAAGGTCACCAACATCGTCGAGACACTCGACGTGGGAGCCCCGCTACGGCTCGTCTACGACCAGTGGACCCAGTTCGAGGACTTTCCCAGCTTCACGAAGAAGGTCGAGGGGGTCCAGCAGGAGGCCGAGGGAAAGCTCTCCTGGAAGGCACAGGTCTTCTGGTCCCACCGGACCTGGGAGTCGACCATCGTCGAGCAGATCCCCGACCGGCACATCATCTGGCGTTCCAAGGGAGCCAAGGGCCACGTCGACGGCGCCGTGAGCTTCCACTCGCTCGGCCCCGACCTGACCCGTGTCCTGCTCGTCCTGGAGTACCACCCACAGGGACTGTTCGAGCGCACCGGCAACCTGTGGCGGGCGCAGGGCAGGCGGGCACGCCTGGAGTTCAAGCACTTCCGGCGGCACGTCATGACGCAGGCGCTGCTCCATCCGGACGACATCGAGGGCTGGCGTGGCGAGATCCGCGACAGCAAGGTCGTCAAGGACCACGAGACCGCCCTGCGGGAGGAGGAGTCGAGGGAAACCGAGACCGAGGAGACAGAAGAGGACCAGAGAGAACCGACGCCCGTGAACGGCGAACACGCCGCCGGGGCCGAGGAGGAACCAGAGGCGTCCGCGCAGGCGAGGCGTCCGGTACGGCGCCGCCGCGCCGAAGCCGAGAAGCCCGAAGAGCCCGAAGAGTCGGAGGAGCCGGAGGAGTCGGACGAAGCCGATGAGGCCGATGAGGCCGAGGCTGCCACTCCGAGGCGTCCGGTCCGGCGTCGCGCCGCGGACACGAAGACAAGGGAGGCTCCGCGCCCGGCCCGCCGCCGGGCAGCCGCCCGGAGCACGTGACGTGGGATCCGGGAGGACATCGCGGAGCCGGGGAGGGGCGGCTGATGACCATCGTGCAACCTTCGGGAGCGGGAGGGGGTGGCGGATCCTCCTCGGGACTGGCCGACGTCATCGACACGATCCTTGACAAGGGCCTCGTGATCGACGCCTTCGTCAGGGTCTCGCTCGTCGGCATAGAGATTCTGACGGTCGACGCCCGCATCGTCGTGGCCAGCGTCGACACCTATCTGCGTTTCGCGGAGGCCGCGAACCGGCTCGACCTCACGCAGACAGGAGGAAAGGGCCTGCCGGAAGTGGTGCAGGACATGACACAGGGCGTGGGCAGGGCGAAGACCAAGGGCATCACGCAGGGGGCGCTGGACGCGGCGGGAGACAAGCTGCGTGACTTCCTGGGTGCCGAGGAGTCCGAGGAGGAACCCGAACCGGCGCCTCGCAGACGGCGAAGGCGGGAGGACTGAGATGCCCCGCTCCACGAAAGAGACCGAGACCGCAGGGACCGGCGAAGCCGTACGGCAGGTGGGAGGCGGCGCCTCCTATGTCTACGGCATCGTGCCGGGCGACACCGAGGTGGACCCTGACGCCAGGGGAGTCGGTGACCCGCCCGGACGGATCCGGCTGGTACGGCACGGCGAGATCGCCGCCCTGACGAGCGAGATCGCGCTGGACCGCCCGCTCGGCAGGCCGGAGGACCTCTTCGCCCATCAACGGCTGTTGGACGAGGCCGCCGCCGAGGTACCGGTGCTGCCGCTGCGCTTCGGAGCGGTGCTGACCGATGACGGGGCGGTCGTCGACGAACTGCTCGCTCCCAACCACGACGCGTTCCGCGACGCGCTGGACGACCTGGAAGGGCGGACGGAGTACATCGTCAGGGGCCGCTACGTCGAACCGGTGGTGATCGGTGAGGTCCTGGCGGAGAACGCCGAGGCCTCCCGGCTGCTCGACGGGATTCGCGGCAAGCCGGAGGACGCGACATGGGACGCGCGAATCAGGCTCGGTGAACTGCTCGGCGAGGGTGTGGCGGCCAGACGTGACGCTGACACCGAGGAGATCGTCGGTGCCCTCGCCCCGCTGAGCGTCGCCGTCGCCGTACGGGAGCCGACCCACGAACAGGACGCCGTGCACGCGGCGTTCCTCATCGAGACCGACCGGTCGGAGGAGTTCGAGCGGGCCGTCGAGGAGTTCGGCGACCGGTGGGCGGACCGGGTGACCGTACGGCTGCTCGGACCGCTGGCGCCGTACGACTTCGTCACGACCTCGCAGGCGGGGGAGGGATGACGGATGGACCTGTTCGGCCTGACCCTGGGCCTGCCGTTCGCTCCGATCCGTGGGCTGATCCGGCTCGCGGAGCTGATCGAGGAGCAGGTCGAGCTGGAGACACGGAGCCCGGCCGGGGTCCGGCGGAGGCTGGAGGAGATAGCGGAGGCGAGGCGTGCCGGTCTGATGACCGAGGAGGAGGAGACCGAGGCGGTGACGCGGGTCCTCGGGCGGTTGACGGGCCGCCCCGGCACAGACGGCACCGCCCTGCCGGGCGACGGGGAGAGGGGGTGATCCCGTGCCGGCCAGGCGCAGAACCCGCGGTGAGCGGATCGCCGAAGTGGACGTCTCCGACGACCTCTACGACGAGGAACCCCTTGAGGAGGAGGAGCCTCCGCGGACCAGAGGGCGGCGTCTCACCGCGGGGACCGTGGGCCGGGTCGCCGTACGGGAGATCACCGAGCTGACCGCGAAGGTGGTCGAGGGCGTCACGTTCGTGCAGCCGAAGGAGGACGGCTGGCTCGTCGGGGTCGAGGTCGTCGAGGACCGTCGCGTTCCTTCCTCCGGGGACGTCCTGGCGCTCTACGAGGTCGAACTGGACCGGGAGGGAGACCTGCTGTCCTACCGCAGGACACGGCGCTACAGGCGCGGCAGGGGAGACAGTGAGGGGCCGTGAGATGACCGATCCGGTACGACCCGGTTCCACGGTGCCCCAGGGATACGGCAGCAGGTCGCTCGCCGGACGGGAGACGACCAGCCTGGGCGACATCCTGGAACGCGTGCTCGACAGAGGCGTGGTGATCGTGGGAGACATCCGCGTGAACCTGCTGGACATCGAGCTGCTCACGATCAAGTTGCGCCTGCTGATCGCCTCGGTGGACACGGCGCGTGAGCTGGGCATCGACTGGTGGGAGCACGATCCGTGGCTGACCTCGAAGGACCGCGACCTGGTTGAGGAGAACCGCAGGCTCCGCAGGCGGCTCACCGCGCTTGAGGAGGACGGGCTCGTCGAGGCGCGGGAGGACCTCAGGGGCGTGACGCGCGGCGGGGCCACCGGAGAGCGGTCACGCGTGCCGAGGGAGGGCCGTGACTGAGACCGGCACATACGTGTACGCGATCGCACACGGCGCGGGCGGCCCCGACCCGTCCGGTCTGGAGGGGGTGGGCGGCGCGCCGGTGAGGACGATCGAGCACGCCGGTCTGGTCGCGTACGTCAGCGCCGTGCCGCTCGACCGGTTCGGGGAGGAGCCGCTCCGGCGCTCGCTGGAGGACCTGGACTGGGTGGAGGCCACCGCCCGCGCCCACCACCGTGTCGTCGAGGCCGTCTCGGAGGCGGTCGCGACGGCCCCGGTGCGGCTCGTCACGGTCTACACCGGCGAGGAGCAGGTGAGCGCCCTGCTGGAACGGCGGCACGACGACTTCGCCGAGGTGCTCTCCCACGTCGCCGGGCGCAGGGAGTGGGGGGTGAAGGCCTACGCGGGGCAGCCCGCGGGGACCCCGTCGTCCGGCGGGCGGGAGCAGGAGGGCGAGAGCCCGGGAACGGCCTACCTGAAACGGCGCCAGGCGAGCCTGCACGACCGGGACACCGCGTGGCGCCACGCGGCGACCGAGGCCGAGCGGGTCGACGCCGCGTTGTCCGCCGTCGCCGTGGCGAGCAGACGTCACCGCCCCCAGGACCCCGAACTCTCGGGACGTGAGGAGTGGATGGTGCTCAACGGTGCCTATCTGGTCGACGACGACCTCGCCGACGAGTTCGTCGCGACTCTCGACACTCTCCGTGGGCGGGGTCTCGACCTGGAGCTCACCGGCCCGTGGGCCCCCTACTCCTTCACCGACATCGACCTTGGTACGGCGGAGGCGCCGGATGACGTCTGAGGTCTCCCGAGGAGCCGAGCTGACCCGGCGGGGACGGTTGCCACCGGAGCGGGTGGCGCTCGTCGATCTCCTGGACCGGCTGCTGGCGGGTGGCGTCGTGGTGACCGGCGACCTCGTCCTGTCCATCGCCGACGTCGATCTCGTACGGATCTCCCTCCGCGTGCTGATCACGTCCATCACGGAGGCGACCATGATCGATCCGGAGGGCCTCGGTGAACCGGTCAGGAGATGAGCCGCCCGTGTCCGGCGGCCCGAGGCAGGGGACGGCACGGTCCAGGACGACATGGTCGGCCGGGGTGCTTTCGGGGGCGGCCCGATCAAGGGTGACCTGGCCGCGTGGGACGCGGCCGGAGAAGAGGCGCTCCGCCGTACGGCGGGACGGCTGGCGCCTCGACACCGACCCCGAGCGGGTCGAGCGCGACCTGACGTGCCTCGTCCTCACCCTCGTCGAACTGGTGCGTCAGCTGATGGAGCGGCAGTGCGTGCGACGGATGGAACAGGGGGACCTGTCCGACGAGCAGATCGAGACACTGGGCCTGACGCTGATGCGCCTCGAAGGCGCGATGAAGGAACTGTGTGAGCACTTCGACCTGTCCCCCGCCGATCTCAACCTCGACCTCGGCCCTCTCGGGACGCTGCTCCCCATGGACTGACGGTGGGCCTTAGGAGGATTTGTGGAGGTTTTCAGTGATTTATGGGGATGAACGGCATCTGTTTCGGAGCCCAAGGAAGGGGTGCGGGAAAGGAGGACGAGGCGGGGGAGGGAAGGCTAGTCTCTGATCGTGCTCGGGCTGATATCGCCAGACTTGCCAAGGTCCAGCCTGCTCCAGCCCCTCCAGTCCGGACACTTCGCACCTTGTGCCACCCGTCGCACACCAGGCGGGATCCCTTGGTATGACACAAGCCGGACCCGCGATATGGGCGAAGGGCGGACAACGCCTAGGCTTGTCCGCATGACTACGTGGAGTGTGCCGGGGCTGCCCAGCGAGGGCCGCTGCCTGGTGATGGGCGTGGTCAACGTCACCCCTGATTCCTTCTCCGACGGAGGACAGTGGTTCGACGTGGCGACGGCCGTACGGCATGGGCTTGAGCTGGTCGAACAGGGTGCGGACATCGTCGATGTCGGCGGCGAGTCCACCAGGCCCGGTGCGGCCAGGGTCTCGCTCGCCGAGGAGCTGGCCAGGGTCGAACCGGTCATCAGGGCGTTGAGCCGAGAAGGCGTCACCGTCAGTGTCGACACCATGCGGGCCGAGGTCGCGCAGGCGGCGGTCAACGCGGGTGCGAAGCTCGTCAACGACGTCAGCGGCGGCCTGGCCGACCCGGAGATGCCGAGAGTGGTGGCCGCCGCCGGCGTGCCGTACGTGGTGATGCACTGGCGCGGCCACAGCCACTCGATGGACAGCCGGGCGATCTACGGTGATGTTGTGACCGAGGTTCGCGAGGAGCTGTCGAAGCGGGTCGCCTCCGTGCTCGCCGAAGGGGTCGCGGAGAGTCAGATCGTGCTCGACCCCGGGATCGGCTTCTCGAAGAACTCCGACCACAACTGGGCCGTGCTCGCGGGCATCGACCACCTCGCCGAGCTGGGATACCCCCTGCTCATCGGAGCATCACGCAAGCGTTTTCTCGGCCGTCTGCTGGCCGACCAGGACGGTACCCCCCGACCCTTCGGCCAGAGCGACGACGCCACGATCGCCGTGACCGCCCTCGCCGCGCAGGCGGGGGCCTGGTGCGTTCGAGTGCACGACGTACGCCCGAACGCGGACGCCGTCCGCGTGGCCGCAGCAGTTCAGAGAGCGAGATCATGAGCGTCGACACCACCGCCGTCGAGACGGTCAACCAGGCGTTCTACACCGCGATCGAGAACGCCGACCTCGACCGCATGACCGAGATCTGGGCCGAGGACCTCGAAGGTGACCAGGTGAGCTGCGTGCACCCGGGGTGGCCGATCATCAACGGCCGCCAGGAGGTGCTGCGCTCCTGGGCGCTCATCATGGCCAACACGCCCTACATCCAGTTCGTGCTGACCGACGTCCGCGTCATGGTGCTCGGGGACGTGGCGATCCTCACCTGTGAGGAGAACATCCTCACCGCGGGCGACGAGGGTGATTCCAGCTTCGCGGCGGGAAAGGTCGTGGCGAGCAACACCTTCGTCAGGACCTCCGGTGGATGGCGGCTCTGGCTGCACCACGGATCTCCCGTTCTGCAAACCGACGACGACGAGGAGGAGGAAGCCGCGTGACGGACCGGATCAGCGTCAGGGGCCTGAGGGCGCGGGGGCGCCACGGCGTGCTGGCCGCCGAGCGGGAGCTCGGCCAGGAGTTCGTGGTGGACGTCACGCTCCTCCTCGACACCGCCCCGGCCGCCGAGGGCGACGACCTCGACAAGACCGTCGACTACGGAGAGCTCGCCCAGGACCTGGTCAAGGTCGTCGAGGGTGAGCCGGTGAACCTGATCGAGACGCTGGCCCAGCGCCTGGCGGACGTCTGCCTGGCCCGTGAGGCGGTTCGGTCGGCCGAGGTGAGCGTGCACAAACCCGCCGCACCCATCCCGCTGCCGTTCGACGACGTGGTCGTGACGATCATCAGGAGCAGATCATGAAGATCGTGCTGGCCCTCGGCAGTAACCTGGGCGACCGGTTCGACACGCTGCAGGGCGCGCTCGACTCGCTGTTCGACTCCTCGGAGCTGGAGTTCGTCGCGGTCTCCCCGGTCTACGAGACGGACCCGGTCGGGGGGCCCGAGCAGGGGCCGTACCTCAACGTGGTGGTCATCGCCTCCAGCACCCTGGAACCCAGGGCGCTCCTCGAACGTGCTCTGAACGTGGAGAACGTCTTCGGCAGGGTCCGCGCCGAACGCTGGGGCCCGCGCACCCTGGACGTCGATCTGATCGCGGTCGGCGACCTGACCTCCGACACCCCCGAGCTGACGCTGCCACACCCCAGGGCGCACGAGCGCGCCTTCGTGCTGGTCCCCTGGGCCCAGATCGACCCGGACGCCGTACTCGGCGGGCGTGGGATCACGGAGTTGCTCGCCGACCTGGATCAGACCTCTGTACGGCTTCGCCCAGACCTGACCCTCCAGAGGCCGGAGTGAGGCCGAGCCGTCCCGGGGTGCTCGTCGGTGTTCTCGTCGTGTGCGCCATCGTGTCGTGGGCGTTGCTGAGGCCGTTCTACTCGATCCTGCCGAGGGTGCCGTGGACGGCGATCCCCACGGTTTTGCTGCTGGCGATCGGTGAGGCCTACAGCGGGTGGATGACCCGGGCGAGGATTGAACGGAAGCCGGACACCAAGCCCGTCGAACCGCTCGCGGTCGCCCGCCTCGCGGCACTGGCCAAGGCGTCGGCGTACGCGGGGGCGGTCTTCGGGGGCATGTTCGCCGGATTCACCCTCTACACCGCCGAACTCCTTGAGCAGGAGATCCCCCGCCAGGACTTCATGATCGCGGGCGGCTCGTTCGTCTCGTGCGTCCTCCTGATCGGCGCCGCCCTCTACCTCGAACACTGCTGCAAGGTACCCAAGGACTCCGAAGAGGAACGGTGACTCTTTGCTTCGCCTGGTAGCGCGCAAAGGGGCAGGCGCAGGGGGGTAGTCCCTACCCGTGATCTTCATGCTGGCCGCAGGGACACGGCGGCGCCCGGATGATCCACTGTTGCCCTCCGGCGAGAAGGGAAACGGGAGATGGAGCAGTGTGATCGGCGGGCTGCGATCGGAGCGGCGGCCGCGCTGTTGGTGGGTGGCACGACCGTGATGGCGGGCAGCGGAACCGCCCAGGCGGAGACCTCCGGGGAGCAGGCCAGGAAGTCGTTCCGGGTGGTGGACCGCCGGGGCCGGCAGCGTTTCCTGGTGAGTTCGAGCAAACCCCCGATCATCAGCGGAGGTAAGACGTATCCCGCCGACCAGCGCCAGGGACCAGAAGGCACCTATCTGATCTTCAATGACGGCGACGGCAACGAGAAAGGAGGAATCGTCTCCTCCTCCGTCGGGGCCAGCATCTCGCTCGACTACACCAACGCGCAGGCGATCACGTTGGCCACCCGCTGGGAGGGCGTTCACGGTGCGGCGATGCTGGAGATGAAGCACATGCCCGATCCGGCGCTCCCGATCGACCGGGTGCCCGCCATGCCGCCTCGCGTCCAACTCGGCTACAGCACCCCGGAAGGAGCTTTCCTGGTGCTCAGCGACTCGCGAGGACGCCCGAGGATCGTGCTGGAGATCGACGGCGACGACAACCCGATGATCAAGGTGCTGGACTCCGAGGGCAAGGTGGTCGGCCGGCTTCCCGAAACGCCGGACGGGCAGGGCCCGTAGCCGTCGTCCAAGATCGCTGATCCAAGCCGGACGTTCGGCTGGGCGTCTCGCCATGTGGCGGCCGTGTGTTGTCTCACCAGGGGCTCTTGCCGGTGGGAGGCGGGTTGACGGTGTCGCTGCCCCAGGACAGGCGTTGGTCGACGGGGATTTCCATGATCTCCAGTTCCTCGTCGGCCAGCAGGGCCGCGACGCACTCCGGACTGCCGCCGATGTAGGTGGTCATCAGGTCCACGTCGGTGGCGACGCACCAGGCCCGGTCCTGCGGCCACCACAGGCTGGCGTACCGACCCGACCATGGGATGTCGGAGAACGAGGTGGTCGCGGCTCGCAGCGGACCCTCCAGAAGCAGCATCGACCGCGCGGGCATCTCGACTCTGGGGATCTCCTCGTCCTCCACGGGGAGGTTGAGGTCGCCGAAGCCCTCCCAGACGGCGAACCAGCACCGCTCGGGGGTGGTGGTGCGCGGGGAGAGCAGGTGGACCAGCCGGGCGACCTGCCGTAGCGGCAGTGTTCCCTCCTCGGGCGGATAGCTCCAGATGCCCGGCTGCTCGTCGTTGAAGAAGCTCCATGCACCGGTGATGTACGGCCACTGCATCCCGGGATGCGGGACGCGCCCGTTGGCGAGGGCCACCTTCCTCCAGGAGGTCTCCTGCTCGACGCCACCCACGGTTATGCGCGGCGGATGGAACAGCCGGGCATAGGCCCCGAAGACCGGCGGCAGCATGCACGCCACGATGTTCCAGTCGAAGGGGAGCGTGGCGGAGACGGCCCAGTCGGCGGGCCGTACATCGGTGCACAGGGTCAGCTCACCGAGGGTGAAGGGCTCGTCCTGCCTGTTGGCGACGGCAGGAGGCCTCACGGGCTTGGGCGCGAGCCCAGGCCGGGACTTGATGTGCATCTCCGTCTCTTCGTGATGCCCGCTGGCGTCGATGGGTTTGAGCACCCTGGGCAGACGCCTTTGGTGCTCCGGGTCGGAGCTTTCCTTCGTCATTCCGTCGCCTCTCTCCAAGCTGTGTTTCTTTGCGCCGCCTTCGGCGTCGCGGGCTTGGGCGCTTCGGGTCGGTGCTTTCCTTCGTCTCTGTGTCGCTTCGCTCCTGCGTTCCTCAGTCCAAGCACCGACGCGCCCAAGCTGTGTCTTTTTGCTCCGCCTGGCGGCGTCGCGGGCTTGGACGCTTCGGGTCGGTGTCTTCCCTCGTCGTTCGTCCGCTGCGCTCCCTCACTCCTCAGTCCAGACACCGACGCGCCCAAGCCGACACTTCTCACGCATGGGGCCGGGGCGTTCGGTTGGAACTCTTCATGTTTGGCGTCGGGGTGTTCAAGTTCTTTTTGCCGGTGTCCTTAATCTGGACGTCCCCAATGGTCGTCATTAATGGAGGGGAAATCGGTGACGGACAAGGTCGTGAAGGACAAGGTCCTGTGCTACGTCGTTCGCGACGGGCGGTTGCTGGTCTTCCGGCACATCGGCTGCAGCTATGAGGAGGTCGGAATTCAGGTTCCCGCAGGAAGCGTCAGGCCGGGGGAGACTCCGGAGGAGGCCGCGCTTCGCGAGGCGCGGGAGGAGACGGGCTTCACCGGGTTCGGGATCGTCAGGAAGCTGGGCGAGGTCGTCTACGACATCAGCCCCTACCGGTTCGAGATCCAGCACCGCCACGTCTTCCAGCTGGAGCTCGCCGAGCCCACACCGGAGCGGTGGGCCAGCCAGGAGCTTCACGACGGCGAGCGGGAGCCCACCGATTTCGAGTGCTTCTGGATTCCACTGGAAGACGCCCACGTCCTCCAGTCCGGCCAGGGCGCCCTGATCGGGGCGCTCTTCGACTGACTAGAGGCGTAGTCGGTCGAGTTCTTCGCTGATCGTTTCTCGCAGGGCAGCGTGTTGCGGGCCGAGGGCGAAGCGGTTGTCGTGCCAGTTGCCGCGGGGGTAGAGCCAGACGGGTTTGCTCACAAGGTCGGCCGGCTCCCAGTCGAACCTTGGCCATACATGAGCGTGCAGGAAGGCGTCGGTATTGCCAAGGATCTCCAGGTTGACCCGGCGAAAGGCTGGGTCGAGACGTCGGCAGGCCCGCTCGACGGCCTCCCCCAGGTCATCCATGTCGGACAGGAAAGCCCGCCGTCTGCCTTTCGGCAGGTCCGACAACCTCTCCACGGCCGGGTCGTCCGCCAGGAGCACCGAGTATCCCGGCAGGAACTGAACATCCCCGATCACTGCGAATCCGGCGTCCAGCCGCCGCAGCACGGTGGGGTTCTCGTCCCGCAGCGCGCTTCCGATCCTGTCCGTCTGCCAGTTCTCAGCCATGCCCCGGACCCTATGCGGTCACGATCATGCGTTTCCCGAACGCCTCGAATCGCGTTGGTCCGGATGCCTGGGGGCTTTCCCGAAGGCCAACGAGTGGCCTGTTCTCGTCGGCCATGGCATGGTGCGGCCTGCCATCCTGTACGGGCACCGGCGCCGAGAAGTCATGTCTCCTGGCGACCCTCCTCCATGCTGACCAGTTCGTCGATTGCCGCGAAGAAGGCGGCGATTCCCGGAAGGTTCGCGCCCTTGGCACGTGAGGCCGCGAAGTCCTCGGGGGAGCGCCAGTCCACGATGTCCAGCCACTCGTCGTCGGACAGGCGGATCAGTCTGGCGCCGAGGAATCCGGCGCGGTCGGCGGTGAAGTCGGTCAGCATCGCGGGCCGTGCGTCGAGCAGCGCCTGGGCGCGGTCGGCGGCGACGCGGAAGCGGGTGAGTTCCACGGTGATCGTCATTGTCGTCTTCTCCCCTGGTGAAGCACGTCCGGTGATGACGATCACGCTATAGTAAGGATCATTGATAGTCAAAATCATTGACTAAATTTCGGCGGCGAGGTGACCACACGCCGGGTCCAGGTGCTCCCTCCGGCGGGTGGCCGGGCTTCAGCGAGTCGGCTGAAGAGAGGCCGAAGGGGTTCGCGGGATCAGGAAGGCGCAACAGGCCGTCGCCATGGCCACCGCGGGAGGGACGAGGAAACCGGCGTGGAAGTTGTCGATCACCACGGCCGTGAGCGCGCCGCCGAGGGCGTAGCCGCCCAGGAGGAACGAGGTGGTCCAGGCGATCCCCTCGGAGAGCCGTGAGGCGGGCACGAGCCGTTCGACCAGTCGCGCCTGGAAGGGGCTGACGACGGCGGCGAGGAAGACGTAGGCGGCGGTGACCTGCCCGGCCAGCGTGTACGACCCCCGCTCGGCGGACAGCAGCAGGAGCAGGCTCAGCCCCATCATCGAGGCCGGCATCCTGGCCAGCAGCCCCGCCCCGCAGAAGGCGAGCGCTCCGGGCAGGGCCAGGATCGAACGGTACGGCGCCAGCAAAGGCCCTCCCGTTTCATATGGATCTTCGATCCTACGTAGGAACGGGCCTTCCGGTCCGAAGCCGGATCACGGATTCGGGGCGGGGTGACGGTCTCGGCAGTGGGGGTCAGGTCCTGTTTCGACGTCCGGTGTCGTGGTCGCTGAGCGGGTGAGGTCTCCAGCAGCCGTTGACCAACCAAGGGCGATCAGCACCGAAGCCCGCGCCATCCGAGGAAAGCGAGCCTGAACCGGTTGGGGTTACCGGCCCCAGGCGTGAGGAGCGTCGGCTTGGGCGCGTCGGTGCTTGGACTGAGGAACGCAGGAGCGAAGCGACGGAGAGACGAGGGAAAGCGCCGACTCGAAGCGCCCAAGCCCCGCGACGCCGTCAGGCGGAGCAAAGAGACACAGCGACGAGGGAAAGCGCCGACTCGAAGCGCCCAAGCCCCGCGACGCCGTCAGGCGGAGCAAAGAGACACAGCGACGAGGGAAAGCGCCGACTCGAAGCGCCCAAGCCCGCGACGCCGAAGGCGTCGCAAAAGAGACACTGCTTAGAAAGGTGCCGACATCTGGTCCAGAACCTGTTCCATGACCTCCTGGAGGGGGCGGGGTTCCTGTTCGTCGGTCCACAGGTGGGTGGCGATGCGCAGGGCGACGAGGAACCCGGCCGCCAGGACGCGGGGCCGTACGGTGTCGGTCGAGCCGTCGCGGTCGGTGATGGCCTGGACCAGGTCGCGTTCCAGGGCGGCGTGGTTGGCCAGCTGCCTGGCCAGCAGGGACGGGTGCTGTTTGGCGAGCCGGGCGCGCACCGCCCAGGCGACGTCGGGGTCGCCGAGTTCGCTGTAGAGGTCCCGTACGGCTCCGCGCAGCGCCTGCCAGGCGGGCTCCTCGGGGGGCCGGGAGCGGATCCGTTCGACGAGCAGCCTGATGCGCCGCTCGTCGCCGTACAGGAGGGCGTCCTCCTTGCCGGCGAAGTAGTTGGAGAAGGTCCGCCGGGAGATGTTGGCGGCGTCGGCGATGGCCTCGACGGTGACGTTGTCCAGGCCGTGTTCGGCGCACAGTCGTAGCGCGGCCTCGTGGACGGCCTGCCTGGTCTCGGCCTTCTTGCGTTCGCGCAGTCCCGCTGTGCTCTCCATGGCGCCAGTATCTCACCCTCCGGGAAAAGATGCCCAGTGCGCAAACTTTCCCAATGGGCATGTAAGGTGTCACGGTCATCCTGTTTCCACCGCTTTGGAGGTGTGTGCGTGGGCGCCCACACAGAGACCGCTCGCATGAGCCATCGTCAGATCCTGGAGGCGTTGAGCGGTCTGCTGCTCGTCCTGTTCGTGGCGATGATCAGCAGCACGATCGTGTCCGTGGCGCTTCCGCAGATCATCGGCGCGCTCAACGGCACCCAGTCGCAGTACACGTGGGTGGTCACCGCCTCGCTGCTCGCCTCGACGGCCTCGACACCGATCTGGGGCAAGCTCGCCGACCTGTTCAGCAAGAAGCTGCTGTTGCAGGTCTCCATCGTCATCTTCATGGTCAGCTCGCTGGCCTGCGGTTTCGCGCAGAACACCGCCCAGCTCATCGCCTTCCGCGCCGTTCAGGGCCTGGGCATGGGTGCCCTGCAGGTCCTGGTGCAGGTCATCATCGCCGCGATGATCAGCCCCAAGGAGCGTGGACGCTACAACGGCTACCTCGGCGGTGTCATGGCCGTCGCGACCGTCGCCGGACCGCTGCTCGGCGGCCTGATCGCCGACACCTCCTGGCTCGGCTGGCGCTGGTGCTTCTTCGTGGCGGTGCCGTTCACCGTGGTCGCCTTCGCGCTGCTGCACAAGACGCTGCGGGTGGTCACCGTGCGCCGTACGGACGTCAGGATCGACTACGTGGGCGCCACCCTGATCGCCGCCGGGGTCAGTGTCCTGCTCATCTGGGTCACCTTCGTCGGAAACTCCTTCGAGTGGCTGTCCTGGCAGACCGCGGCCATGGCCGGGGGCGGTGCGCTGCTCCTGGTGCTGGCCACCTGGGTCGAGTCGCGGGTCGCCGAACCGGTCGTCCCGCTGCGGATCATCCGCCGCCGCACCCCGGCCCTGGCCATCCTGGCCAGCCTCGCGGTCGGCATGGCCATGTTCGGCGGCTCGGTCTTCCTCGGCCAGTACTTCCAGATCGGCCGTGGCTACAGCCCCACCGAGGCGGGTCTGCTCACGATCCCCATGATGCTCGGCGTGCTGGTCTCCTCGACCGTCTCCGGGCGCATGATCTCCAGGAGCGGCCGGGTGAAGCCGTACATCGTGACCGGCGCGATCGTGCTCACGGCCGGGTTCCTCGTGCTGTCCACGATGGACCACCAGACCTCGCTGTTGCTCATCGCCGGGGCCATGGTGCTGGTCGGCGCCGGGGTCGGCATGTCGATGCAGAACCTCGTGCTGGCCATCCAGAACACCGTCCCGCTGAGCGAACTCGGCGCGGCCAGCGGTGCGGTCACCTTCTTCCGTTCCCTCGGCGGCACCATCGGTGTCTCGGTCCTCGGCGCCGTCCTGGCCAACCAGGTCGCGACCGGCATCGCCGAGGGCCTGGCCAAGGCCGGGATCGGGGCCTCGGGTGCCGGGGGCGGGCGCAGCACCCTCAACATCCAGGCCCTGCCCGAGCCGATCAAGGAGGTCGTGCGGGCCGCGTACGGCGACGCCACCGGGCACATCTTCCTCATCTCGGCGGCCGTGGCCATGGTCGGCGTGGTCGCCGCGCTGTTCCTCAAGCCCATCAGGCTGCGGGACAGTGTGGACCTGCCCACGGACGTGAAGACGGGGGAGAAGGCCGCCACGGTCGGCTGAACGCGTGGGAGCCCGGCGGACGAACGAGTTCGCCGGGCTTTCGCGTGAACACGGTTTCGGACACGGTCCGAATTAACGCGTGGAATACGCGACGCCGACGGGCGATGAACATTTCTCCTCGGCACTCGGAATCATTGCGTGTCGTTTTATCGTGGTCACATACTGATGTTCGTTCTGGCGGAAAATCGCCCCTCGTGAGCGCGTCGTACGTGAACCGTCTCCACCCGCCGTCGTTCGATGTGGGAGGCAAGGTCGATGGCCGGACGATTACGCTGGGACCTCGGGCCGGGTGAGGACGAGGAGCCGGTGGACGACGGGTCCGTCAACGGGATCTACGTGATCGCCTGCGTTCTGCTGTGCGTCGGATGGGCTTTCGCGACCATCCTGGGGGTGCGGGTGGGCGCGTCGCACCTCGACATGTATCTTCACGGCGGCCGGACCACCGCGACGGCGATGTCCACCAGAACCGTGAAGGCAGGGGAGAGCTACCAACTCACCAAGGTCAACTTCTTTGTGAAGGACGTCCGGCGTTTCGCCGAGATCCGGGGGAGTTACGCCGAGGGTGAGAAGGTCTCGATCGTCTATGACGCAGACGATCCGAGTGTGGTCAACAGGGAGTTCAGGCTCGTTTTCGATCTGCTGCTGCTCGGCGCGTTTTTCGTCATGACCCTCTACGCGGTTTTCGCGGGCCTTCGCCGGCTGTGGAAAAAGCGACCTCGGCCCGGACTCGCGAAAAGCTGACCCGTCACCGGGAGGCGGCCGCCGAGTTCCTGCGGCCGAAGATCAACAGGAACGGGATCGTGCACAGCAGCGGCCCGGCGATCGCCAGGGGCCGCTCCAGCCACCAGATCAGCGTCGGCGGGACCTGACTGCCGGGCGGTGAGCCGGTCAGCCCCCAGAACACCCCGTTCAGGATCGCCATGCCGGTGGTGTGGAACAGGAACAGCTGCAGCGCGAACCGGTTGATCGTGGTGTTGACCCACCCCCAGCGAGGCCGTTCGAGCAGCCGTTCCATCGCAGGCCGCAGCACCTCGACCAGGCCGATCTGGAAGATCAGCAGGGCCACGATGACGAAGGTCGGCGGAGCCATGTTCGACAGCTTGTCGCCGGGCACCCCGACCATCGACCCCGGGTAGATGCCCGAGTAGACCAGGCCGACCAGGGCGAACAGCCCGGTCCACAGGGTCGCGACGTCCAGTCTGCGGGGCATCGCGACCATCCGGTCGTAGAAGAAGCCCGCCTGGTGGGCCAGACCCCACACGATCACCATGTTGAGCCAGCCGATGGCCTCAAGGCCGTACCGCAGCCGCAGCACGTCGACCACCAGCGCCGCGCCGCCGAGCCAGATGAGCACCAGTACGTCGAAGCGCTGGTGCAGCCACAGCATCACGGGCAGCAGGGCGACCAGCATCAGGTAGACGCCGATGAACCACAGCGGGCTCAGCACCAGGAGCACGGCCCGGCCGATCCACGGCACGTCGAAGATCAACCAGATGACCCCGCCGAAGGCGAGCCACGCGAGGGACAGCGCCAGCGCCGGGATCGCCAGGGCCCGGATGCGCCGCCACACGAAGGCGCCGATGCCGACCCCGCGTTCACAGGCGCGGTTCCACGACATCAGGTGGACGTATCCGCCCACGTAGAAGAAGAGCGGCAGCACCTGGAAGAGCCAGGTGAGGATCCACAACCCCGAGGTGAAACCGAGCGGGCTGGTCGGGGAGGGGCCGGCCGGCCCCCACTGCAGGATCGTGAACGCCCAGTGCCAGACCACGACGACGATCAGGCTGACCGCGCGGAGCCAGTCGATGTACTTGTCCCGCTTCGGGCCTCCGACGCGGGAAGCGGCGTCCACGCGCTCGCTCATGTCCCCCCTTCCGCGCTCCGGGTCACTTGTCGATGTCACCGACCACGAAGAACATCGACCCCAGGATGGCCACCATGTCGGAAACCAGATGTCCAGGCAACATCTCTCTCAGCACCTGGACGTTGTTGTAGGAGGCGGACCGGAGCTTCAGCCGCCAGGGGGTCTTCTCGCCACGAGAGACCAGATAGTAGCCGTTGATGCCGAGTGGATTCTCCGTCCAGGCGTAGACATGGCCCTCGGGGACCTTCAGCACCTTGGGCAGACGCTGGTTGATCGGCCCCCTCGGCAGGGACCGCAGCCGCTCCACACAGACGTCGGCCAGGTCGAGGGAGACGCGGACCTGTTCGAGCAGCACCTCGAAGCGGGCGTTGCAGTCTCCCGCGGAACGGGTCACGACCTTGACCGGCAGTTCGCCGTAGGCGAGGTAGGGGTCGTCCCTGCGCAGGTCGAGGCCGACGCCGGAGGCACGGGCGATGGGGCCGCTCACGCCGTACTGCATGATCGTCTCGCGGTCGAGCACCCCGACGCCGACCGTGCGGGCCAGGAAGATCTCGTTCCCGCTGATCAGGGCCTCGATGTCGGGCAGGCGGCGCCGTACGTCGGCGACGGCCAGGGTCACCCGGTCGAGCCAGCCGTACGGCAGGTCCTCCTTGAGACCGCCGACCCGGTTGAACATGTAGTGCATCCGGCCGCCGGAGATCTCCTCCATCACGGCCTGGAGGGTCTCGCGCTCACGGAAGGCGTAGAAGACGGGGGTGATCGCGCCCAGTTCGAGGGGGTAGGAGCCGAGGAACATCAGGTGGCTGAGCACCCGGTTCAGCTCGGCCATCAGGGTGCGCGCCCACACGGCCCTGACGGGGACCTCCATGCCGAGCATCCGCTCGACCGCGAGCACGACGCCCAGCTCGTTGGCGAACGCCGACAGCCAGTCGTGCCGGTTGGCCAGCACGATGATCTGCCGGTAGTCCCTGACCTCGAACAGTTTCTCCGCGCCCCGGTGCATGTAGCCGACGATCGGCTCGGCGGCGCTGATCCGTTCGCCGTCCAGCGTCAGGCGCAGCCGTAGCACGCCGTGGGTCGAGGGGTGCTGCGGGCCGATGTTCAGGACCATGTCCTCGGTGGCCAGCTCCTTGCCGGCCGCCGCCGCTCCCGCGACGGCGTCGGCTCCGGCCCCGATCCCCACGTTCACTTCCCGGGGCTCAGTCATAGGCCCCATGCTGTCACGTCAGCGGCGCGTGACGAGATCCCGCAGGGCCTCGACGAGACGGTCGACGTGCTCGGTGGTGCTGCCGACGCCGATGGACGCGCGCACCGCGGAGGCGGTGACGTCGTCGCAGCCGCCGTCCTTGGCGCCGAGCAGGTGCCTGACGAAGGGGTGGGCGCAGAACTTGCCGTCCCGCACGCCGATGCCGTACTCGCCGGACAGCGTCTCGGCCACCTCACGGGCGGTGAAGCCGTCCACGACGAAGGAGACGATGCCGACGCGGGCGTGGTCGGGGCCCCACAGGGACAGCTCGTGCACACCCTCGATCCCGGCCAGACCGGCGCGCAGGCGGGCCAGCAGACGCTCCTCCTCGCGCACCAGCACGTCCCAGCCGGTCGCGCTCAGCGCGTCGCAGGCGGCGGCCAGCGCGATGGCGCCCAGCACGTTCGGCGTGCCCGCCTCGTGACGGGCCTCGGGGTCGTCGTGCCAGTCGGTCGTCTCGTCCTCGACGGCCCTGACGGCCCCGCCGCCCCGGAGGTACGGCTCGGCGACCGAGAGCCAGTCGGAGCGGCCGATCAGCGCGCCGGTGCCGAACGGGGCGTAGAGCTTGTGACCGGAGAAGACCACGTAGTCCAGGTCGAGCGCGGTCAGGTTGAGGCGGCGGTGCGGGACGAGCTGGGCGGCGTCGACCAGGACGCGGGCGCCGTGGCGGTGGGCGATGTGGGCCAGCGCGGCGATCGGCCACAGCTCGCCGGTCACGTTGGAGGCGGCGGTGACGACCAGCAGCTTGGGGCCGTCGATCGCGGCCAGCGCGTCGTCGGCGGCGCGGACGGCCTCACCGGGGAAGGCCGGGGCGGGCAGCCGTACGACGTCGGCCCAGGGCAGGAGCGAGGCGTGGTGCTCGGTCTCGAAGACCACCACGGTGGTCCCGGCGGGCAGGCTGCGGGCCAGCAGGTTGGTGGCGTCGGTGGTGTTCCTCGTGAAGATCACCGCGTCGTCGGGACGGGCCCCGACGAAGGCCCGCACGGTGTGCCTGGCCTGCTCGTAGCGGGCGGTGGTCAGCTGGGAGGCGTATCCGGCGCCGCGGTGGACGCTGGAGTAGGCCGGGAGCGCGGCGGCGACGGCGGCGCTCACCGGCTCAAGACAGGGGGCGCTGGCGGCGTAGTCGAGGTTGGCGTACGGCACCAGCCTGCCGCCCTTGACGGGCACCTCAAGGTCGGCGCCGAGGACCGCGGGGATCGGCCGGTCGTCGGGGACACGGGTCGCCGGGACGGTCACGGTCTCGGCGGCGGCGGCGGAGGTGAAGATCGTCAGTGTGGACACGCCAAAGCTCCTTGGAGGTCATCGGACCCCAAGCCATGGCCTTGGTGCTGGAGCCCGCGCTTGCCCGGCACACCTCGTGCCGGACCAGGTCCTCACCCGGGGCACCCCGCCGCGGACGCGAGGGTTGCCGGCCAGCTAGCCGGGGCTTGTCGCTGGCACTCATGACCTACGAACCGGACTATACCCACACAGAGGCGGTGCTTGGCAAGTCTGCGGGAAGGGGTCCGGAGGGCTGGAGTTTCGGCGGTGATCCTGAGGAACTTCCGGTTCTGTCCGATCGTCTGGAGCTGTGACCGTGAACGCCCGTCAGGTCACGCGCCGCGCGCGGGCGGCGCTCTCCCCACCGAAACTGGAGGACCCGATGGACTGGGTGGCCGACCCGGCGAGCTGGATAGGTCTGCTCACGCTGATCGCTCTGGAGATCGTGCTGGGCATCGACAACATCATCTTCATCTCGATCCTGGCGGGGAAGCTCCCGCCGGAACAGCGTGACAACGCCCGCAGGCTGGGCCTGCTCGCCGCCCTGGTCAGCCGCCTGGCGCTGCTGCTCGCCCTGTCCTGGGTGGTACGGCTCACCGCCCCGCTCTTTGAGATCTTCGGGCACGAGATATCAGGACGCGACCTGATCCTGATCCTCGGCGGGCTGTTCCTGCTGGTCAAGAGCGTTCACGAGATCCACGGCCACACCGAGAACGGCGAGGACCACTCCGGCGGCCGGAAGGCGGCGGCCTCCTTCGGCATGGTGATCCTGCAGATCATGGTGCTGGACATCGTCTTCTCCCTCGACTCGGTGATCACCGCGGTCGGCATGGTCGACGAGCTGGCCATCATGGTCATCGCGGTCATCGTCGCGGTCGTGGTGATGCTCTTCGCCTCGGGGCCGATCAGCCGTTTCGTGGACAAGCACCCGACGATCAAGATGCTGGCGCTGTCGTTCCTGGTGCTGATCGGCGTCGTGCTGCTCGCGGAGGGTTTCGGACAGCACATCTCCAAGGGCTACATCTACTTCGCGATGGCGTTCTCGCTGGTGGTCGAGCTGCTCAACATCCGGGCCCGCCGTCGTTCCCGGGCCGTCGAGAAGACTCCGGAGCCCTAGCATGGGTTTGTGCGTTTTGACCCATGGAGTCCGGAATTCGTCGCCTACCCCTATGACGCCTACGCCGAGCTGAGACAGCGGCCGGTCACCTTCTTCGAGCCGACCGGCCAGTGGCTGGTCGCCCGGCACGCCGACGTCAACGCGTTGCTGCGCGACCGGAGACTCGGCCGGTCCTACCTGCACGTGGCCACGCACGCCGAGTTCGGCAGACCGGAGGAGCCGCCCTTCCTCGACCCGTTCTGGCGGGTGGTCAGGGCCGGGATGCTCGACGTCGAGCCGCCCGTCCACACCCGCCTGCGCCGCCTGGTCTCCCGGGCGTTCACCCCGCGGATGGTCGAGGCGCTGCGGCCCAAGGTCGCCTCGATCGCCACCGGGCTGGTCGAGGACTTCGTGGCACGTGGCGGCGGCGACCTCATCGCGGAGGTCGCCGAACCGCTCCCGGTGACCGTGATCGCCGAGATGCTCGGCGTCCCCGAGGCGGACCGGCACCTGCTGCGGCCCTGGTCGGCCGACATCTGCGGGATGTACGAGCTCAACCCGTCGCCCGAGACGCAGCGCACCGCCGTACGGGCGGCGGAGGAGTTCTCCGGCTACCTGTCGGAGCTGGCCCGCGCCCGCCGGGCGAACCCCGGCGACGACCTGATCAGCGCCCTGGCCCTGGTCGCCGACGGCGGTGACACCCTGACCGAGGAGGAGCTGGTCGGCACCTGTGTGCTGCTGCTCAACGCGGGTCACGAGGCGACCGTCAACGTCACCGGAATCGGCTGGTGGTCGCTGTTCCGCAACCCGGCAGAGCTGGAACGACTGCGCGCCGACCACGGCCTGCTGCCCACGGCGATCGAGGAGCTGATGCGCTGGGACACCCCGCTGCAGATGTTCGAGCGCTGGGTCCTTGAGGACATCTCGGTCGGCGGGGTGGACATCCCGCGTGGCGCGGAGGTGGCGCTGCTGTTCGGCTCGGCCAACCGGGACCCCGAGGTGTTCGCCGACCCCGACCGCCTCGACCTCGGCCGTGCGGAGAACCCGCATATCTCCTTCGGCGCGGGCATCCACTTCTGTCTGGGCGCCCCGCTGGCCAGGATCGAGCTGGCCGAGTCGTTCGGCGCCCTGCTGCGCCTGGCTCCCCGAATGGAACTCGCCGCCGAGCCCACCTGGAACCCCGGCTACGTCATCCGGGGCCTGACGGCTCTGGAGGCACGGGTCTGAGGTCTCACGCGGCCCCCGGGCGCCCGCCTGACAACAGGCGCTCGGCGGGCCGCTCGACGAGGCGGTGCAGCGCCCAGGCCAGCAGTACGGCCAGCGGCAGCGCCGTCAGCGTCACCAGGAGCGCGTGCGCCGGGGTGCGCCCGAGCACCCGGTTGACCAGGCTGATCGTCGGCTGGTGCACCAGGTAGAAGGCAAAGGAGATCTCCCCGAGCCAGACCAGGACGGGCAGGCGCAGCGGCGAACGCTTCTCGCGCACGTCGGCCGTCGCGGCGGCGGCGATCAGCACGGCGAACGGTCCCGCCATCCACGCCACCCAGCCCGCGCGCTGCCAGACCAGCGGGACGGTCGCGTAGGCGACCAGGACCAGGACGACGGCCACGGGCAGGCCGGGTCCCCGCCAGCGGCCCTCCTTGACCATCAGCGCCACGGTCATGCCGAGTGCGAACTCCAGTGCCCTGGTCACCGGGAAGATCCAGACGAACCAGTAACCGATGCTTTCCGGCATCGAGAAGCTGACAAACGGGACCACCCATGTCCCGGCCCACAACCCCGCCGAGGTCAGTAGGAGCCGGTTTCCTGGAATACGTCGAAGAAGCGGCAGTAGAAGCGGGAAAGCCGCATAAAACGCCATTTCACAGGAGAGTGACCAGGAAGGGGTGTTGCCGCCGAAGTAATAGGTTTCGTCCGGTACCCAGGCCTGAAGGAGGAAAAATCCGCTCACGGCCGGTCCCGGCGCCACGGCGCGTCCCGCCACGGTCAACAGGGCCAGGACGGCGATCCAGGTGACCATGTGGCTCGGGACGATCCTGGCGGCCCGTCGCCGCCAGAACGCCCACGCCCGGTCTCCCGGCCTGGACGACCAGGTCAGCACCATGCCGGACAGTACGAAGAAGAACGGCACCCCGGAGGAGCCCGCGGAGAAGACCGCCCCGAGAAAGCGCTGTGTTCCGGGGTCATCCGTTATGCCGCCGGTGAACAGATGAAAACCGAAAACAGCAAATGCCGCGAACCACCTCAAACCCGTCAGGGAGGGGAGGCGGGGGGCCTTTTCCCTGACCGCGGGAGGAGCCATGGTCTCTTTCACGCGAACCTCGTCACGGTCGCTGTCGGCCGACGCCGTGGACCGGCATGGCGGGATCACACCAAGTAGAACGATCCAGACAATAGCGAACAGCCGCGACCTCCACGATCCCCGTTTTCCGGGAACAGGGGTGACCGCTTGTTTCCGAAGCTCATGGAGTTGTGTTTCAGGCCCGATCATTTGTTTCGGGCCTGCGACGACCGGCCTCCGGCCACCGAGGAAACATCGCCAGGGCCGGGAGCCGCCCGCCGCACGGCCCCGGCCGCCGGGGAGCCGCCCTCGGACGCCGAGGAACCGCCCGCCGTACGGCCCCGGCCGCCGGGAAACCGCGTGTCAGGTCAGGCCGTCGAGGACCTTGGCCTCCTTGGCCGGGTCGAGGCCGACCGAGGGGCGGTCGGCCCTGAGCGCCGGGTCGCCCTCCACCTTGAGCCACTCCCAGGTGTCGGCGACCGTCTCCCGCAGCGGACGGCAGACGAGCCCCGCCTCGTGGGCGGCCGAGACGTCCCCGTCGTGCAGGCCGTCCTCCTCGCCGCCCTCGGGCAGCCAGACCGGCAGTTCGGTCCACGCGGCGATGCCCGCCTCCTCGATCACCTCGGCGGGGGTCCAGACCAGCTCGGCGTCGGAGCCGGTCACCCTGATGATCTCGTCGAGCAGCTCGCCCATGGTGGCGTGCCCGGGGTGGCTGACCGTGTTGAAGGCGCCGCCGACACCCCGTTGCGCCGCCCCGAGCATCCAGATCGCGATGTCCCTGGCGTCGATGTACTGCAGCGGACGGCCCGGCCTGCCCGGCGCCAGCACCCGGCCGCCCCGCTCGACGCGGCGTAGCCACCAGGGCAGCCGCCCGATGTTCTCGTAGGGGCCGATCACCAGCCCGGCGCGGGCAAGCAGGGCGCGCTCGCCGAAGACCCGCAGAACGGCCAGCTCGCCGCCGCGCTTGGCCTCCGCGTAGTCGTCGGCAGACTCGGAGTCGGGGTCGCTCTCGACCACCTGGGCGCTCTCGTCGGCCCCCGGTGGGATCGGCCAGCTGTGGACCGACCTGCTGGACACGTATCCGTAGTGGCCGACCCGTCCGTCCAGCAGCCCGCACGCCTCGGCGACGACCTTCGGCGCCCCGCTCCAGGTGTCGACGACCGCGTCCCACTCACGACCGTCAAGGGCCGCGCGCAGCGCCTCGCGGTCGGTCCTGTCCGCGACGAGCGTCTCGACGCCCGCCCCGGCCGTCTCCGGTGGGAGGGGACTTCTGCCCCGGTTGACGATGGTGACCTCGTCGCCCCGTCGCACCGCCTCCTCAACGACGGCCCGGCCGACGAAGTGCGTGCCACCCAATACAAGAAGCCTCATGCCGACCATCCTCATCGCGCCGGCCCCGCCACCCCAGCGAATTCACCACGGGCGTATCCGTACGGTCAGGGCCGTGACTGGCGCAGCCAGCCGAAGGCGCCGAGGCCGTGGGGGTCGATCAGCTCCGCCTCAAGGGAGGCCCGTGACAGGGCGCGCAGATACCCCACCGGGTCCCAGCCCGCCAGGTCGAGGGGCGGGCGGGCGCCGGTGACGCCCAGGGCGCGCAGGGCCTCCCGCTGGGTGGTCAACGTCGTCGTGACCGCCCCGACCCGCTCGCCCGCCGCCGCGCAGGCGTCCAGCGCGACGTGCGCGGTGATGTCGCACGACCCGTCGGGGACCGGCGCCACGGCCGCGCCGCCACGGTAACCGGCGAGCGAGCCGTACGGCGGGCGGGCGCCCAGCCGGTGCGCGTAGTCGACGGCGACGGCCCGGCCGCGCGCCAGCCGTACGATCACCGAGGCCCAGGCCTCGTCGCGGGGCCTGCCGATCTCGGCGCGCTCGCCGACGGGGCCGAGCGGCCACCAGCGGTCGAGCCAGGCCAGGTCGGCCTCCTCCGGGGCGTCGCCGAGCCGCTCCGCGCCGTCCGAGGGATCGACCATGACCAGCCGGGGGCCGTCGGGCGTCTGTTCGACCACGTCGAGGGGAACGTTGTCGAGCCACTCGTTGGCGATCACCAGCCCCTCGACCCCCTCGGGCACCACCGGTTCCCAGCCGATCTCCTCGGGCAGGTCCGGAGGCCGGGGGGCGACGTCCACGCAGGTCACCCGTAGCCGGGAACGGAGTTCCTGCGGCGCCAGGGCCAGCACCCCGGTCGCCAGGGCGCCCTCACCCGCGCCGACGTCCACCAGATCGATCATCCCGGCGGGCCCGGCCAGCTCGGCCAGTTCGCGCAGTACGGCCCCCGCCAGAACGGCCGAGGTGCCGACTGTGGCACTGGCTGCGGCGCTGACCGAGGTCCGGAAGTGGGCGGAAGGTCGTTCGCGCAGATAGAAGCCGTTTTCGCCGTAGAGCGCCCGCTGTGTCGCGGCGCGCCAGGTGAGCCACACGATCCCCGACGCTACAGGGACGCCCCCCTCGGTGAGAAAGCATGCGACGAGAGGGGAAAAGCGGCCCGGCCCGGGGCAGACCTGGGACAGGACCGCCGCCGCTTTCGGACACGTGCCTTCGCGCAGCCGGGTGGGGCAGGCCCGTTACGCTGGTCAACTGGGCATGGAGCCCCAATCTTGTCGAAGGACGGGACGTCATGGACGCAGTCGATCGCCCGGCGCGGCTGGCCGTCGGAGTGATTGGAGCAGGCCGGGTCGGCTCGGCGCTCGGCGCCGCGCTGGCACGCGCCGGACACCGGGTCGTCGCCGCCAGTGGCGTCTCCGACTCCTCCAGGGAACGGGCCGCGGAGCGGCTGGGCGTCACACCGTCCCGGCCTGAGGACGTGGTGGCCACGTCGGACCTCATTCTCATGACGGTCCCCGACGACGTCCTGCCCGACCTGGTCTCCGGGCTGGCGGGCACCGGCGCCGCCTTCCAGGGCAAGCTCGTGGCCCACACCAGCGGCGCGTACGGCCTGGCCGTGCTGAACCCCGCGATCAGGGCGGGGGCCCTTCCGCTGGCCCTGCACCCGGTGATGACCTTCACCGGCAGGGAGGACGACCTACGCCGCCTGACCGGCATCTCGTACGGCGTGACCGCCCCCGACATGCTCAGGCCCGTGGCGGAGGCGCTGGTCATCGAGATGGAGGGCGAGCCGGTCTGGATCGCCGACGACGACAGGCCGCTCTACCACGCGGCCCTGGCGGGCGCCGCCAACCACATGGTCACGCTCGTCGCCGAGTCCTCCGAGCTGCTCGAACGCGTCGGTGTCGAACAGCCGGGCCGGATGCTCGGGCCACTGCTCGGGGCGGCGCTGGAGAACGTGCTGCGGCTGGGCATCTCCGGGCTGACCGGTCCCGTGGTGCGCGGCGACGCCGGGACGGTCCGCAAGCACGTCGACGCCCTGATCCTCGCGGCACCCGAGGCGGCGGACGCCTACGTCGCCCTCGCTAGGCTCACCGCGGACCGCGCGCTGGCGGCCGGGCTGCTCAAGCCCGAGGCCGCCGAGCGCCTCCTCGACGCCCTGGGAGGGAACATATGGACGTGATCGTGGCCGGTGACCGCGCCGGGCTGGTCAAGGCGAAGCACAGCCTGGGGATCGGCGCGTCCGGGGCGACGCTGGCGCTGGTGCCGACCATGGGCGCGCTGCACGAGGGCCATCGTTCACTGATCCGGCTGGCCCGTGAGCAGGCCGACCACGTCGCGGTGAGCGTCTTCGTCAACCCCCTCCAGTTCGGGCCGAACGAAGACTTCTCCCGCTATCCCCGGACGTTCGACGCCGACCTGGAGACCTGCGCGGACGAGGGCGTGAGCATCGTCTTCGCCCCCTCGGCCGACGACATGTACGCCGCGGACCGGCAGGTCTCGGTGTCCTCAGGGCGGATGGGCACGATCGTCGAGGGGGCGTTCAGACCCGGTCACTTCGACGGTGTGCTGACCGTGGTGCTCAAGCTGTTCAACCTGGTCCAGCCGGACATCGCGGTCTTCGGGCGCAAGGACGCCCAGCAGCTGGCCATGATCCGCCGGATGGTCGCCGACCTCGACGTGCCCGTCTCCGTCATGGGCGCGCCGACCGTCCGTGAGGCGGACGGCCTGGCGCTGTCCAGCAGGAACCGCTACCTGTCCACGCACGAACGGCACACCGCGCTCTCCCTGTCCCGCGCCCTGTTCACCGGGGCCCGCGGCCGTACGCCCGCCGAGGTCCTGGCCGAGTCGCGGGCGGTGCTCGACGCCGAGCCCGGGGTCGAGCTCGACTATCTGGTGCTGGCCGACCCGGCGACCTTCACCGAGGTCGGCGACGACCACCGGGGTGAGGCCGTCCTCGCCGTGGCCGCCAGGGTCGGCGCGACCAGGCTCATCGACAACGTCACCGTCACCCTCTGACACCCGCTGACTCTCTTGGGGGTGTGTCCGGCGTCGGATATATTCCGCGCAGGCGCGCACGCCGACCGGTGGCGCGACCGAGCGAGAGGTGATCCGACGCATGCTCCGCACCATGCTCACATCCAAGATCCACCGGGCCACCGTCACCCAGGCCGATCTGCACTATGTGGGGTCGGTGACCATCGACGAGGACCTCCTCGACGCGGCCGGGCTGCTCTCCGGGGAGCAGGTCCACATCGTGGACATCGACAACGGCGCCAGGCTGGTGACCTACACGATCGCGGGCCCCAGGGGTTCGGGGGTCATCGGCATCAACGGCGCCGCCGCCCATCTCGTCCATCCGGGCGACCTGGTGATCATCATCGGGTACGGCCAGCTCGACGACGCCGAGGCCAGGGTCTTCCAGCCCAGGATCGTGCACGTCGACCGGGAGAACAGGGTCGTCGACCTCGGTCACGACCCCGCCGGGGCCCCTGACGGCCTGCTGCGCGGGGACGAGATCCACGGGGCGGCCGTAGGGGGGTAATCCCTACCATCGGTTGGGTAGCTCGCTGGCTCGTTTCCGTATTGTCCGAATTCGTAGCGTTGCTCCTGCAAGGCAGTGAATTCGAAGACGGGGGACGACAGGTGTCGACGCACGCGGTGCGCCTCAACGCGGTGACCAAGACATACGGCAGGAAGGTGCACGCGCTACGCGGCGTCACGGTCGACCTGCCCCGGGGCGGCTTCACCGCCGTCATGGGGCCGTCGGGCTCGGGCAAGAGCACCTTCCTGCACTGCGCGGCCGGACTGGACACGCCCACCTCGGGCACGGTCCACATCGGCGACGTCGAACTGTCGCGGATGAACGAGACCCAGCTCACCGAACTGCGCCGGGACAGGGCGGGCTTCGTCTTCCAGGCGTTCAACCTGATCCCCTCGCTCACCGTGACCGACAACGTCCTGCTGCCGTTCCGGCTCGCGGGCACCAGGCCGGACCACGCCTGGGTGGCCGAGGTGCTCGGCAGGGTCGGGCTCGGCGACCGCGCCGGGCACCGCCCCTCCCAGCTCTCCGGCGGCCAGCAGCAGCGGGTGGCCATCGCCCGCGCCCTGGTCACCAGGCCCGAGGTGGTCTTCGCCGACGAGCCGACGGGCGCGCTGGACACCCAGACCGCCGCCGAGGTGCTCACGCTGCTCCGCCAGGTGGTGAACACCACCGGCCAGACCATGGTGATGGTCACCCACGACCCGGTCGCCGCCTCCTACGCCGACCGGGTGCTGTTCCTCGCCGACGGCACGCTCGTCGACGAGATGTACGCCGCGGGACCCGACGCCATCGCGGGCCGCATGGCCTCGCTCGGCCGCCTGAGGGCCGTGCCGTGCTGAAACTCGCCTTCGCCACCTCGCGTGGCCGCGCGATCTCCCTCGTCGGGTCGTTCCTCGCGCTGTTCTTCGCGGTCGTCCTGGTCGTCTCGTGCGGGCTGCTCCTGGAGAGCGGTGTACGCGCCAGGATCCCCACCGAACGCTACGGCGCCGCCCCGGTCGTGGTCGCCGGCCAGCAGAAGATCACCTTCGTGAAGGGCGAGGCCGACATGGGCCTGCCGCTCTCCGAGCCGGTCGCGATCCCCGCGAACCTCGCCGAGAAGATCGGCAAGGTGCCCGGTGTCACCGGGGTCGTGCCCGAGACCGCCTTCCCCGTCGGCCTCACGGGCGCCGAGGGCCGGGTGGTCGGCCGTTCCTGGGGGTCGGCGGGGCTCACGCCGTACCGGCTGGTCAAGGGACGCGCGCCCGCTACGGCCGGAGAGGTCGTCACCGACGTCACGCTCGGCAGGAAGGTGGGCGAGAAGGTCGGCGTCGCCGGCAGGGACGGCCTCCGCGAGTACGTCGTGACCGGTGTCGCCGGACCCGGCCTCACCCGGCAGCCGTCGGTCTTCTTCACCGGGGAACGCGCCGGGGAACTGTTCGCCAGGCCGGGGAAGGTGTCGGCCTTCGGGGTGTTCGGCACCGGTGACGGGCTGGCCGACCGGGTCGAACAGGCGCTCGGCGACTCCGTGGCCGTCTACTCCGGCGACCAGCGGGGCCTGGCCGAGACCCCCTCGGCGCACGAGGGCCGGGAGATGCTCATCGGGCTCGGCGGCAGCCTCATCGGCATCGTCGTCATGGTGGCGGTGCTGGTGGTCTCCGGCGCCTTCGGCCTGGCCGTACGGCAGCGCGACCGGGAGATCGCCCTGCTGCGGGCGGTCGGCGCCACCCCCAAGCAGGTCCGCGCCATGATCGGCAGGCAGGCGCTGGTCGTCGCCGCGGCGGCCATTCTGCCCGCGCTGCCGCTCGGGGTCGTGCTGGGGAGGTGGATGTTCGGCCAGTTCCTGGCCCGGGGCATGGTGCCCGAGGGGTTCGCACCGGTCGTCGGCCCCATCCCGCTGCTCGCGGCCACGGCCCTCGGGCTGCTCACCGCCTGGCTGGCCGCCCGCGGAGCCGTACGGCGGGCCGCGAGCATCAAGCCGACCGAGGCCCTGGGCGAGGCCATGGCCGAGCGCAGGGAGCTCGGCAGGGGCCGCATGATCACCGGGCTGGTCTTCCTCGGCATGGGCGTGGCCGCCTCCGGCCTGTCCATGGTCGCCGCGGGGGAGACGGCCGCGATGAGCGCGAGCGCGATCGTGCTCCTGCTGATCACCGCGGCCTCCCTCCTCGGCCCCTGGCTGGTACGGCTCGCCGCGACCCTGGCGGGTGGCCTGGTCAGGCGGACCTCACCGGTCGGCGGCTACCTGGCCGTCGCCAACACCAGGACCGCGGCCAAGCGGCTGGCCTCGGTCGCCAGCCCGCTCATCCTGATGTTCGCCTTCACCTCGACCACCCTGTTCGCCCAGTCGACCGTGGGACACGCGACCACCACGCAGGCGATCGAGGGCAACCGCGCCGACTACGTCCTTGAGGCGAGCCCCGGGCTGTCCCCCGAGGTCGCCAGGGCCGCCCGCGCCCTGCCCGGCGTCACGGGCGTCACCGAGACGATCAGGACCCAGGTGCTCGCCGACACGGTCGAGCTGGGCGAGCGCACGTTCAAGCCGATGGGGGCCGTCGGCCTGACCGTCCCCGCGCACGGCATCGACCTCGGCGTCACCTCCGGCTCCCTCGACCGGCTGCGCGGCGACGGCGTCGCGCTGAGCAGGCTGGCCGCCGACGGCTTCGGCGCCACGGTCGGGCAGGAGGTCCGGCTGCTGCTCGGCGACGGCACCCGCCTGACCCGCACCGTCGTGGCCGTCTACGAACGCGGCCTGGGGTACGGCGAGGTCGCCCTGCCGTACCAGGTGGTCCGCGACCACTCGGAGACCGGGATGGCCGAGCGCCTCTACGTCACCGGTGGCTCGAAGGAGCGGCTCGCCGCGCTGGCCCCCGGCCTGACCGTCCTCGACCGGGACGGCGCGGGCGCCGCGGTTAACGCCGTCCAGGAGTTCAGCGACTGGGCCAACCTCCTGGTGGTCGGGATGATCATCGTGTTCATCGCGATCTCGGTGGTCAACACGCTGGTGACGGCCACCGGCGCCCGGGTGCGGGAGTTCGCGCTGCTGCGCCTGGTCGGGGGGACCCGGCGGCAGGTGCGCGGGATGGTCCGCTGGGAGGCGCTGCTGGTCGGCGGTCTCGCGGTGGTCGCGGGAACCCTGATCACGGCGCCGACCCTGATGGCGCTCAGCTACGGGATCACGGGGTCGCCGCTGCCGCACGTGCCGTACCTGACGTACGGGGCCATAGCGGCCGTCACCCTGGGGCTCGCCTACGCCGCCACCCTCGCCCCGACCCGGACCGCCCTGCAGGGCCACCCCGCCACCCAGATCCGCGCCTGATCCTCCTCCGGGCTCCGACATATGTAGCGACGAGGTGCCCGGCCGTCCCTCTCACAGGGCGGCCGGGCGCCCGGCTTCACCGGTGGTTCAAGCCCATGAGACCCGGCTGAACGGGTGTTCGAGACCGTGCTTGACGTTATGCAGGCAAATGCCTGCATAATTGGGCCGTGAAGCCCGAAGCGACAGAGATGGACCTGGCGTTCAAGGCGCTGGCCGACTCCACCCGGCGGCTCCTGCTCGACAGGCTGCGTGAGCACAACGGCCAGACGCTGCGTGAGCTGTGTGAGTGTCTGGACATGGCACGCCAGTCGGCGACCCAGCACCTCGACATCCTCCAGCGGGCCAACCTCGTCACGGTCGTACGGCGCGGCAGGGAGCGGCTTCACTACCTCAACCCGGTGCCGATCCACGAGATCGAGCAGCGGTGGATCTCGGGATTCGACCAACCGCGCCTGCGGGCGTTGACCGCCATCAAGGACAGGGCAGAGGAGTACGCCATGACCGACGAATCCACATCCATGCCGAGCTATGTCTACGTCACCTACATCCGCGCGACGGCGGAGCAGGTGTGGCGGGCGCTGACGGACGCGGATCTGACGGCGCGTTACTGGTACCACGCCAACGTCTCGGACTGGCTGCCCGGCTCGACCTGGGAGCACCGGCGCCTCGACGGATCGGACACCGTCGCGGTCGTCGGCGAGGTGCTTGAGGCCGAACCCCCGAGACGCCTGGTCATCACCTTCGAGGACGAACCCGGTGCCGACCGGGAGGCGTCGGTCGTCACCTTCGTCATCGAACCGCACCAGGACATCGTCCGTCTGGCCGTGACCCACGAGAAGCTCCCCGACCGGGAGATGTACCGCGGCATCGCGCACGGCTGGCCCGCCGTGCTGGCCGGACTCAAGACCCTGCTCGAAACCGGCGAGGCCCTCCCGCAGGCTCCGTGGGACATGCCCCGGCTGGAGGTCTGACCCCTGTACGTTCCGGACCCATCAGGAGGAAGAGATGCTCGACACGACCCCGCTCAGAGACGCCTGCCGTGACCTGCTCGAAGCCGCGGCCACGGTCGCGGACTCCGGCATGAGACCCGCTCCGCCACCTGACGAATGGGGCGCCGAACAGATCCTGGCGCACGTCGTCATCGTCAACGCCGTCACCCTCGCCACCGTCTCCGACGTCGCGGCGGGGGTGGACGCGACCTACGACAACCGCGCGGCGCTCTACGCCTGGAACCTCGACCGCGTCATCGCGCTCTCCGGCGGCGACGCCGGGCTCCGGGAGCGGATCCGGTTCCAGGGGGAGGCCCTGTGCGCGCTCGCCGGGTCCACGCTGAGCGACGCCGAACTCGACACGGAGGTGCCCACCCTGCTGCTGTCCAACGGCACGGTCCTCGTCGACCAGCCCATGCCGCTGAGGGTCCTCCTCAAGGGCCTCGCGGAGGTGGAGATCCCCGGCCACACCCGGCAACTCCTGGCCCTGCTGCCCGACCACGCCCTCCGTACGGCGGAGACGGCCCTGAGCGCCTGATTCCCCGACGACAGGCGACCCGTCGGGGGGCGGGTCGCCCACACGCGATCGATAAAGCCGACAAATGCCCCTTTAGTCTCATAAATAGGACTAGTTGATCGGGGGAGCGAATGGACCGCCTCAAGGAGAAGGTCGCGCTGGTCACCGGGGCGGGCAGCGGCATCGGCCGCGCCGCCGCGCTGCTGATGGGCGCGCAGGGCGCCCGGGTCGCCGTGGCGGACCGTGACGGACAGGCCGCCAGGGAGACGGCCGACATGATCGACGGCGGCCTCGCGGTGTCGGTCGACGTCATGGACGAGGGCTCCGTGGCCGCCATGGTCGGCGCCACGGTCGCCGAGTTCGGCCGCCTGGACGTGCTCTGCAACCACGTCGGCGGCACGGACCCGCGCACCGACCTGGACCTGCTGCGGCTGGACATGGCCGAGTTCGACCGGGCCGTCGCCCTCAACGTGCGCAGCACCCTGCTGGGCTGCCGGTACGCCCTTCCCCACATGATCGAGGCCGGTGGCGGCTCGATCGTCAACACCGCCTCGGTGGCCGGACTGGTCGGGGACGTCCTGCAGATCTCCTACGGCGCGGTGAAGGCCGCCGTCATCAACCTCACCAAGTCGATCGCCGTGCAGTACGGCCCGCACCGCGTGCGCTGCAACGCCGTGGCGCCGGGGGCGGTGGTCACCCCGGCGCTGCTGGACAACCTCCCGCGGAACGTCGTGGACGACCTCCTGCGCCTCAACGCCCTGCCCTACCTCGGCACCCCCGAGGACATCGGCCACGTCATGGTCTTCCTGGCCTCCGACGAGTCGCGCTACCTGACGGGGCAGGTCCTCGTCGTCGACGGAGGCATGACCACCCAGTCCCCGGCCGCCCCCGGCCGCCGCTCCATGCTTCCCCCGGCCCCCTGAGAACGGGACGACCGAAAAGGGGGACCCGGGGAACAAGGGTTTTCGGGAGGGCGTTATCGTCACATTGACGAAATAGAGGTGCCTCTAGCGATCCCCACAAGGAGGCGGCAGTGACGATCCCGGCCATTCCCCTGAAGTTGACCGCGCCCCCACCGGGCTGGATAGTCGAGGCCGACGTCGTCGTGGTCGGTTCAGGCGTAGCGGGGCTGACCCTCGCGTTGCGCGCCGCCGCCCTCGACCCCGGCGCGAAGGTCCTGGTCGTCACCAAGGACGTGCTCTCGGCGGGCTCGACGCGCTGGGCCCAGGGCGGCATCGCCGCCGTGCTCGACCCGGCCGACACCCCCGAGGAGCACCTGTCGGACACCCTCGTCGCCGGCGTCGGCCTGTGCGAGGAGGAGGCCGTACGCGTCCTGGTCACCGAGGGGCCGGACGCGCTGCGCGAGCTGATCGCGACCGGCGCCAGGTTCGACACCGACCAAACGGGTGAGCTGCAGCTCACCAGGGAGGGCGGCCACCGCCGCGACCGCATCGTGCACGCGGGCGGCGACGCGACCGGGGCCGAGGTGCAGCGGGCGCTGGTCAAGGCCGTCGGCGAGTCGTCCATCCAGGTCATCGAGCACGCCCTGGTGCTCGACCTGCTCAAGGACGCCGACGGCCGGGCCACCGGGGTGACCCTGCACGTCATGGGAGAGGGCGAACGCGACGGCGTCGGCGCCGTCAGGGCCCGCGCCGTTGTGCTGGCCACCGGAGGCATGGGCCAGGTCTACGCCGCGACCACCAACCCCGTCGTCTCGACCGGGGACGGCGTCGCGCTCGCGCTGCGGGCCGGGGCCGTGGTCAGGGACGTGGAGTTCGTCCAGTTCCACCCGACCGTGCTCTGGCTCGGAGAGGACTCAACCGGCCAGCAGCCGCTGATCTCCGAGGCGGTCAGGGGCGAGGGCGCCGTCCTGATCGACGCCGAGGGCGACCGCTTCATGAAGGGCGTCCACGAACTGGCCGACCTGGCTCCCCGCGACGTCGTGGCCAAGGCGATCACGCGGCGGATGCGTGAGACCGGCGCCGCCCACATGTATCTCGACGCCAGGCACTTCGGCGCGGAGAAGTGGCGCACCCGCTTCCCGACGATCCTCGCGGTCTGCCTCGAACACGGGATCGACCCGGTCACCCAGCCCATCCCCGTCGCCCCGGCCGCCCACTACGCCAGCGGAGGCGTCAGGACCGACCTGCGGGGCCGTACCAGCGTGCCCGGCCTGTACGCCTGCGGAGAGGTCGCCTGCACCGGGGTGCACGGCGCCAACCGGCTGGCCTCGAACTCCCTGCTCGAAGGCCTGGTGTTCGCCCGCCGCATCGCCGACGACATCCACGCCGAGCGCGCCGTACGGCCCGCGCCCGGTGAGCCCGTCGACGACGGACGCCAGGCCGGGTTGATCGACCCCAGGGCCAGGCCCAGGATCCAGGGGCACATGAGCATGGGCGCGGGGGTGCTGCGCAGCGGCGCCTCCCTGGGCGAGACCGCCAAGGCGCTGCTGAACGTCCGGTGGACCCCGGTCGCGGTCGAGCCGTGCACGGAGTCGTGGGAGACCACGAACCTGCTGACGGTCGCCTCCGCGCTGGTCGCCGCGGCCCGCGACCGGGAGGAGACCCGCGGGTCGCACTGGCGTGATGACTTCGCCGGACGGAACGATGAATGGTGGCTCGGGCACCTCGACGTGACCCTGACAGCGGAGGGAACGACCATGACATATGTGCCGCACGGACGAGGCTCCGACGCGCTGCCGCCGCGGGTCGAGGCGGCCCTGGCCGAGGCGGGCGTCGAACCGGCCGAGGTCGCGGCGCTGATCGAGGTCGCCGTGGCCGAGGACCTCCAGGAGGCCGGTGACGTCACCAGCCTCGCCACGATCCCCGAGGGGCTGACCGCCACCGCCGACGTGGTCGCCAGGGCCGACGGCGTCGTGGCCGGACTGGCCGTGGCCGAAGGGGTGTTCGCCCGTGTGGGCGGGAGCCGCCTGACGGTCGAACGCGTGGCCAAGGACGGCGAACGGGTGGCGCGGGGTGACGTGCTGATGACCGTCTCCGGCCCGGCCCGCGGCCTGCTCACGGCCGAGCGCACGGCGCTCAACCTGCTCACCCACCTGTCCGGCGTGGCCACCCTGACCGACCGGTGGGTGCGGGCCGTCGAGGGCACGGGCGCACGGATCAGGGACAGCCGCAAGACGCTTCCCGGGCTACGGGCGCTGGAGAAGTACGCGGTGCGTTGCGGCGGCGGCGTCAACCACCGCATGTCCCTTTCGGACGCCGCGTTGATCAAGGACAACCACGTGGTGGCCGCGGGCGGGGTGGCCGAGGCCTTCCGCGCGGTCAGGGACGCCTACCCGGGGTTGCCGATCGAGGTCGAGGTGGACAGGATCGACCAGATCGAGCCGGTCCTCACCGAGGGGGCGGAGGAGGTCCTGCTGGACAACTTCACCGTCGAGGAGATGTCGCGGGCCGTACGGCTGGTCGCGGGCAGGGCCCGGCTTGAGGCCAGCGGCGGGTTGACCTTGGAATCGGCTCGTGACGTAGCCGAAACAGGGGTTGACTATCTTGCCGTTGGCGCGCTCACCCACTCGGCGCCGGCCCTTGACATCGCCTTGGACCTTCGGGGGAACTGATGCTGCTCGCCATCGATGTCGGTAACACCCATACCGTCCTCGGCCTGTTCGAGGGCGAGGAGGTCATCGAGCACTGGCGGATCGCCACCGACGCCCGGCGCACCGCCGACGAGATCGCGGTCGTGCTGCAGGGGCTGCTCGGGCAGTCGCCGCTGCTCAAGGGCACCGACGTCGACGGCATCGTGCTCTGCTCGACCGTGCCGTCCGTGCTCAACGAGATGCGGGAGATGTGCCGCCGCTACTACGGCGACGTCACCGCCGTGATCGTCGAGCCGGGCATCCGCACCGGGGTCCCGGTCAGGATGGACAACCCGAAGGAGGTCGGCAGCGACCGGATCGTCAACGCCCTGGCCGCCATCCAGCTGTACGGCGGGCCGTGCGTCATCGTCGACTTCGGCACCGCCACCTCCTTCGACGCGGTCTCGGCCAAGGGCGAGTACGTCGGGGCGGTCACGGCCCCCGGCATCGAGATCTCGGTGGACGCGTTGGCCGCGGCCGGGGCGCAGTTGCACAAGGTCGAGCTGATCCGGCCGCGCTCGGTGATCGCCAAGAACACGGTCGAGGCGCTGCAGGCGGGCATCATCTACGGCTTCGCCGGGCAGGTGGACGGCATCGTCGAGCGGATGGCGGCCGAACTGGCCGACGACCCCGACGAGGTCACCGTCGTCGCCACCGGCAGCGCGGCGCCCCTGGTGGTCAGCGAGGCGCGCTCGGTCGACGTGCACGAACCGTGGCTCACGCTGATCGGCCTGCGGCTCATCTACCACCGCAACACCACCTGAGGCCCGGTCTCCTTCGCGGAGAAAAAGCGGGAAACACCCTCTGGCGGACATCGGTAACCTTGTCCTGTGACCGATGAAGTGACCACCCCAGCCGACGATCTGCCGGAGCAGATGCGCGTGCGCCGGGAGAAGCTCGACCGCCTCCGTTCGGAGGGCGTCGAGCCGTACCCGGTGAACTTCCCGCGCACCGCGACCAACGGCGATGTCCGCGAGAAATACGCCGGCCTCGACGCCGACACCGCGACCGGCGACAGGGTGGGCGTCACCGGTCGGGTCATGCTGTCGCGCACGGGCGGCAAGCTCTGCTTCGCCACGATCCGCGACGGCTCGGCCGACCTCCAGGTCATGATCTCCCTGGACCGGGTCGGCGAGGAGTCCCTGGCGGCGTGGAAGCGCGACGTCGACCTCGGCGACCAGATCGGCGTCGTGGGCGAGGTCATCACCTCCCGCAGGGGCGAGCTGTCGATCCTGGCCGACAGCTGGACGATCACCTCCAAGTGCCTGCGCCCGCTGCCGGACAAGCACGCCGGGCTCACCGACCCCGAGGCGCGGGTCCGCCAGCGCTACGTGGACCTCATCGTCAACGACGAGGCGCGCAAGATGGCCTACACCCGCAGCGCGGTCGTGCGGTCCATCCGTGACTTCTGGCACGAGGAGGGGTTCCTGGAGGTCGAGACGCCGATGCTCCAGCCGATCCACGGCGGGGCGGCGGCCAGGCCGTTCAGGACCCACATCAACGCCTACGACATGGAGCTCTACCTTCGCATCGCGATCGAGCTCTACCTCAAGCGGCTCGTGGTGGGCGGCATCGAGAAGGTCTTCGAGATCAACCGCAACTTCCGCAACGAGGGCGCGGACGCCACCCACAACCCCGAGTTCACGATGATGGAGGCCTACGGCACCTATCTCGACTACAACGGGATCGCCGACCTGACCCAGCGGATGATCCAGCGGGCGGTCGTGGCCGCCCTCGGGCACTCCGTGGTGGTCCACGACGGCCAGGAGATCGACCTGGGGCTGCCGGTGTGGCCGAGGGTCACCGTTTACGGCTCGGTCTCCGAGGCACTCGGCGAGGAGGTCACGACCGAGACCCCGCTCGACCAGGTCCGCAAGCTCGCCGACGCGCGCGACATCCACTGGGACGCCAAGTGGGGTCAGGGCAAGCTCGTGCAGGAGCTGTTCGAGGAGCTCGTCGAGCACACCCTCGTCCAGCCGACGTTCGTCATGGACTACCCGCTGGAGACCTCCCCGCTGGCCAGGACGCACCGGGACAACCCGCTGCTGACCGAGAAGTGGGACCTGATCGGGTTCGGCACCGAGCTCGGCACCGGTTACTCGGAGCTGAGCGACCCGATCGAGCAGCGCCGCCGCCTCACCGAGCAGTCCCTGCTCGCCGCGGGCGGCGACCCGGAGGCCATGCAGCTCGACGAGGACTTCCTCACGGCCCTTGAGTACGCCATGCCGCCGACGGGTGGCGTGGGGGTCGGCGTGGACCGTCTGATCATGGCCTTCACCGGTAAGAACATCCGCGAGACCATCCTGTTCCCGCTGGTCAAGCCCACGGGCTGACCCTTCCTTCCCTGCACCGGGCCCGTTGCCCGGCTCCCCTCACGGCGGGCCGGGCGGCGGGCCCGGTCTCATGTGGGGACCCGGAGCCCGGTGATTTGATTGGGGCCAAACGGAGGACGGAAACTCTATTTCCAGTGTGTTCGATACCGTACGGTAAACGGCACGTTACGCCAGATTTGCGCCGAATGCCGTAAATCTGGGGCATGGCATCCTCCCATTGCGGAGGGTTTCCAACCGCCACGTCAAGGGGTAGTGAGGCGCTCGGCGAAGCGCGCGGAAGGGCTCCACTTTTTCCGGCGAAATTCACATATAGGTCATAACCATACGGCCGACCGGCGCCGGGGCCGTGGTCGGCGGGGCTCCGGCGAAACCTTGGTCTGCGAGGACGTGGCGCGCGGCGGGCGCCCCCGGCCACGGACCCTGACTTGTCCGTGACTTAACCATAAAGGCGCCGACATATCATGAGTACTTCACGTAGCGACCACTATGTCAACAGCGCGTGCTACCTCTATGAAGTGTGGAACTTGACGACCTTTGAACAAGCCGTTTACCGTTCCTGACGGGCGACACTGATTCCAGACAACTCACGCCTCGATTAGCAGGTGCGGGGGGAGCGACTCCAGATGGCATATCCCGAAGTGGATTCCCGTCGCGGCGACAGCCTCCTGGGCATGGGCGAGGTCGGCCTCACAGATGAGGATCTCGTGCTGCTGGCGGAGCTGGCCAAGGGCGTCACGGTCGACCGGGTCGGACGCCGCCTCGACATCAGCGGAAGAACGGTCCGCCGTAGACTCCGCGGAATCTGCGACCGCATCGGCGTGGCGACGGCCATCGAGGCGGTCGCCTGGGCGGCCCGCAGACGCCTCATCTGAGGCGAGCCCTTACCCGAAGCCGTCCCGGGCCCCCGCGTACGGCAGGGGCCCCCTGAGGGGCCGCTGTGGCCGTACGCGACCCGGGTGCGTCCTTCCCCGAACCGCCGTCGGCGGTTCGGGGCGGTCCGGCCGGCCCAGCCGGTTCAGGCGGTCCGGGCGGTTCAGGCGGCTCAGTCGGCGATGCGCACCCCGCCCGCGAAGGGACGGTTGTCGATCGGGGCGATGTGAATGACGTCGCCGGTCTGCGGCGCGTGGACCATGAGGCCCGCGCCGATGTAGATCCCGACGTGGTGCAGGTCGCTGTAGAAGAAGACGAGGTCTCCCGGGCGCAGGTCGCTCCTTGAGGAGATGTGGGTGCCCGCGGTCCACTGGTCGCCCGTGTAGTGCGGCAGGCTGATGCCGACCTTCTGGTAGGCCCACATCACCAGGCCGGAGCAGTCGAAGGAGTTGGGGCCCTCGGCCCCCCACACGTACGGCTTGAGCTGCTGGGTGAGGGCCCAGCGGGCGGCCTCGGCGGCCTTGCCCGAGCCGATGATCGGCACGTTGACCTTGACCCGGCTGCCCCGGTTGCGCCCGGCCTGCGAACGCACCTCGCTGAACAGGTCGCTCTCGACCCGCTTCACCAGCCGTTCGATCTTGGTCCGCCGGTCACCGAGGTCGGACAGGAGGTCCTTGACCTCGTCGGTGCGGGCCTTGGCGCTGGCCTGCGCGCGCTGGGCGGTCTCGATCGCCTTGCTGACCTGCGCGACCTCCTCGCTCTGCTGCTGCTGGAGCGCGTAGTTCGTGGTGGCCTGGTCGAGGAAGGTGTCCGGGTTGGACGACTGGGTGAAGGCCAGCGCCGAGGCGAGCCCACCCGCCATGTAGGTGCTCTGGGCGAGCAGGGTGGCCTTGGTGCGCCGCTCGGCCAGCTGTGACTCGCTGGCGGCGAGGGTCTTCTTCGCGCTCTCCGCGGCGCGCTGCGCCTGCTTGAGCTTGACCCGCCCGCCGTTGTACTGCTCGGTGAGCGTCTCGATCTCGGTGTGCAGCTTCTCAGCCTGCTTGGCGAGCTCCTGCAGACTCGGTTTCGGCTCCGCGGTCGCGGCGAAGGGGGCGCCGAGGAGCAGGGAGGCGAAGGCGAGCCCGGCGATCACCACCTTGTGCCGCGGCCTGCGCACCCGGTGTTCTCGATGGCGGGCGTTCCCGCCCGCGCTCTCTCTCCCACGGTTGCGCGTGCGCTTCACCAACAGGCTCCTCTCTCGGCCGCCTACCGGGTTAGCTGACGGGTTCGGGCCGGAGGCAGCCCTACCGAGGCGCCGGTGGCACATCGGATTCACCCCGGGGGACGGCTGGAGGGTGGGTCCCCGGTTCCCCGAGTCGGGGATTCGGCGGCGCAGCACTTTACGGGTGCTGACATCGAGGACGGACATTAGTGCAATTGGCGGTTCATGCTCAACCAGAACTGTGAAGCCGGTGGAGCTTTCGCAACTGAAATGTCACGGTCGGGTCACGCAATTTCATGATCGACATATGTGCCACGCCGGGCATCCGCCTCCCCTGGCACGGGGGCGGAGATTCTCGCAGGTCCGGGCCTTCGGACGGGGCCGGTCGAGGCACGCCCGCCGGGCGGCCTCCCGGGGCGCGAAGAAGACGGCGAGATTCATCCGGCGGACCCTGCGGCCGAGATAAGGGCAGGCCGTAAACAAGCGGTGACGAGGACGTACTCTGATCAGTCATGGAGCAGGTTGCGCAACAGTCCCCGGTGCGGGCCGTACCCGGCCGGGACGAGGTTTCCCCGGAGGCCCCGGAAGGGGAGTCGGCGGCGGTCTCCGGCGACGTCCCGGAAGGATCGTCGGCGGAGATCACGGTGCGCAGGGCCAGGACGCCGGACGTCCGCGCCATCCGCCGCCTGGTCGACACCTACGCCGGAGCGGGGCCGCGCCTGCTGGAGAAGGCGACCGTCACCCTTTATGAGGACATCCAGGAGTTCTGGGTGGCCGACGTGGCGGGAAAGGTCGTCGGCTGTGGAGCACTGCACGTCCTGTGGGAGGACCTGGCCGAGATTCGCACGGTCGCCGTCGATCCCGACTGCCGGGGTATGGGAATCGGCCACCGGATCGTCTCCCGTCTCATCGGCGTCGCCGGAGACCTCGGACTGCGCAGGGTCTTCTGTCTCACCTTCGAGATCGATTTCTTCGCGAGACACGGATTCAGGCAGATCCAGGGCACACCCGTCGCGCCGGAGGTCTACGCGGAACTTCTCGCCTCCTATGACGAAGGTGTGGCAGAGTTCCTTGATCTGGAGCACGTCAAGCCGAACACCTTGGGAAACACCCGGATGCTGCTCCATCTGACACCGCGGGGCCACTAGCTTGACCGTGGTGCTGACTGATCGGAAAGGTGACTGTTGTTACCTATGTCGATACGTTGTGCACCAGCAAGCATGTGAGTCTGACATGTGCCACATGCGCAGTCGAAGTGAGGTGACGCGGTGAGCACCGGACAGCCACCGTATCCGCAGGATGATCCCGAGCGCGACCGCACACCGTCGGGGCATCCGCAATACGGACAGAACGCGGGTCGAGCCCCCGGAGAACTCGATCCCGATGTGACAGTCGTGGGATATCGATCGGAGGCCTCACAGCCGAACACCGGACCTGGGCAGACCCAGCCCGGGTACGGCCAGCAGCAGGGTTACGGCCAGCAGGCCGCCCAGCCCGGTTACGGTCAGCAGGCCGCTCAGCCCTCCTACGGCCAGGACTACGGTCAGC
>NZ_JBEYAB010000004.1:292495-330726 GCF_040631445.1 Streptosporangium sp. NPDC020072
GCAGCAGGGGTACGGCCAGCAGGCCGCCCAGCCGGGTTACGGTCAGCAGGGTGGGACGGGCGCCTACGGGCAGCCCGACTACGGCCAGCAGCAGGGTTACGGCCAGCAGGCCGCCCAGCCCGGTTACGGTCAGCAGGCCGCTCAGCCCTCCTACGGCCAGGACTACGGTCAGCAGCAGGGGTACGGCCAGCAGGCCGCCCAGCCGGGTTACGGTCAGCAGGGTGGGACGGGCGCCTACGGGCAGCCCGACTACGGCCAGCAGCAGGGCTACGGCCAGCAGGCCGCCCAGCCCTCCTACGGTCAGGACTACGGTCAGCAGCAGGGGTACGGCCAGCAGGCCGCTCAGCCCTCCTACGGCCAGGACTACGGTCAGCAGGCGGCCCAGCCGTCCTACGGTCAGCAGCCCTCCTACGGGCAGCCCGACTACGGTCAGCAGGGCTACGGCCAGCAACCCGGTTACGGCGCCCAGGCGTCCATGTACGGCCAGGGGTACGGTCCCCAGGGGGTCACGCCCCCCGGTGCGCCGGCTCCGCTGGCCGAATGGTGGCAGCGTCTGGTGGCGAGGTTGATCGACGGCATCATTCTGGCGATCCCCACGGTGATCCTCAGCCTTGTGCTCGCGGCGATCCTTATCACCAACGGCGGTTTCGACCTTGAGAGCGGTGTGATCACCCAGCCCTCGGGGTACGCCCTGTCGACTTTCCTGACCACCATCATCGCCGGTCTGATCTATGTCGCCTATGAGTTCCTGATGTTGCGGCAGAACGGTCAGACCGTCGGCAAGATGGTCATGGGTATCAAGGTCGTCCGGGTGGGAGGCGCTCTGCAGGGCGGTCTCTCCCCCGATGTCGCCATCAAGCGGGCGGGCGTCTCCTACGGCCCCTACGCACTGAGCGGCATTCCGCTGGTCGGATTCGTGCTCAACATCTTCACTCTGGTGAACGTGCTCTGGCAGCTGTGGGACAAGCCCCTGAAGCAGTGCCTGCACGACAAGGTCGCCGCGACGGTGGTCGTCAAGACCAAGTAGTCGCGGGAAAAGGGACCGGCGGGTTGAACCGCCGGTCCCTTTTCGTGTCCGCGCCCCGGTGCGCCGGGTTTCGTGTGCGCGTTCGCGTGTGACGGGAAACACGCCGGAGGGCGTGCCCGGTAACGAGGGCCCCTCAGGACGCGATGGAAGCGCAAACCCATTCGAGGCGGCACGAGGAGCGTTATGGCCGTCCACCCCCCTCCCTCGCCGACAAACGCCGTGCGCCACGGACGTCACGGCGCCCCCACCCCCAAGGGCCGCGGGATGAACAACTACGCGGTGCGGCCTTTGGACAGCCGTCCACACGGTCTTATGGGGCCCCAAAGGGAGAACGCGCGCCGCGGGGAGTTCGCGGACAGACGGCCGAATGGATCGCGGCCGGGGGAGGGCATCCTCCCGGGCGGCGCCGACTTCGCGTCCCCCAAGGGATTGTCCCGCCACCCGACTTCCCCTTCCCGAGGCTTCTTAGCGATGGCTCAGGAGGCGTCCTGGTGTCACATGGTTGTTACGGAGTCCGCTCCTGTTTGGTGGTTATAAGGTCTACGACTATGTCCTAGATGCCAGACAAGGACGTACTCTTGGTAAGAAAACAAGGAAGATCCGTCTTCTTCTGTCGGCGGAGTCGCACCACGGCCCCCCGCAACATGAAGAGGGCAACTATCCATACGGGTGTTCTTCGCACCAGGGGCATTGTCGGCGGTGAACCCGCCCGAGGTGATCTCCGGCTTCGTGGACGGCCCGTTTGATCTTCCCTTCCAGACCCCTCACCAGGGGCTACGTGAGCAGGAGGCCGTACGGCTCCGCAGTCGCCGAGCCGGGACCGCAATGGTTTTCCGGTGGAGTGATCATCACAAGATCGCCCTGCCGGTTTTTCCCTCCGGCTTTACGGAGCGCAACCGGTAAGACGGCTGGAGAGAAGCATTAAGGTAGTGAGCGGCAGGTCTGTCTGCCCCAGTGACACCCACCGACCGCAGGTGACGCTATGGTCATCCGTGGACGGAACCGGACCGATCGAGCGCGTCCTCCCAGCGTGGCCCGGGTTGTCGCAGGCAAAATTTCCATGGTCTCCGAAAGTTACCCACGGTGCGGAGCGAGGACGAATGAACGAGGTATTGTCCGCGTTGATACCCCCGGTGGTCGTCGGCGGGGCCTTCATCTACGGAGTTGTCAAGCTTCTTCGGAGTGAAGCCGCCGGCCGTCGCCCGGCAAAACGACGGGATCAGGTCGAGTCGCAGAACGGTTGATCACTCCCCGGGCTCGCGGGGCGACGAGAATCGCCGGGCTCCTGGAATTGCCGCTCTCCGATTGCGGGTATATGTTTAGCTAGCGAATGAAACAATACTCCGCGAAAGGATTGCGTAGATGGCCAAGCAGATCCAGGAGATACTCATCGACGACCTCGATGGGGGCGAGGCCAATGAGACCGTCGCCTTCGCGATTGACGGCACCAGCTATGAGATTGACCTCAGCGACGTAAACGCGAAGAAGCTCCGCGACTCCCTGTCGCCTTTCGTGCAGAGCGCCCGTCGTTCCGGTGCTCTGGCTCCTCGCCGTCGTCGTGCGGGTGGTACCCGGGCACTCACGAGGGAGAAGAGCGCCGACATCCGGGCGTGGGCCAAGTCCCACGGCCTCAACGTCAGCGAGCGCGGTCGAATCGCCTCCAAGATCGTCGAGCAGTACGAAGCGGCTCACTAGATCGTTGAATCATGCGGTTATGGCGGCCACGGTGGGGTCCGGTGGCGGCCATGACCGCATGACGCGTTTGAGCGGCCGATAAACGTCGTTCGCTTGCGGCGTATCGGGAACATCGCACCCCCCGCAAGTAGTTGGATGGAGGGTGAACGCCCTGCTCTCGGGGAACGTCTTCTGCGTAGAGCGGTCGCCGGGTCGGGGCTACCATGCGGGATGACAGGGCCCGGATATCCCGGACCTGCCTGACCGCTCTGTGAGGAGCGACGAGATGTTCGAGAGGTTCACCGACCGCGCACGGCGGGTTGTCGTCCTGGCCCAAGAAGAGGCCCGGATGCTCAACCACAACTACATCGGTACGGAGCACATTCTTCTTGGCTTGATCCATGAAGGTGAAGGCGTTGCCGCCAAGGCTCTGGAGAGCCTCGGCATCAGTCTTGAAGGTGTGCGTCAGCAGGTCGAGGAGATCATCGGCCAGGGGCAGTCTGCGCCGTCGGGGCACATTCCCTTCACCCCGCGTGCGAAGAAGGTCCTTGAGCTGTCGCTCCGTGAGGCCTTGCAACTGGGACACAACTACATCGGCACCGAGCACATCCTGCTCGGCCTCATCCGTGAGGGCGAGGGTGTCGCCGCACAGGTGCTGGTGAAGCTGGGCGCGGATCTCAACCGCGTCAGGCAGCAGGTCATCCAGTTGCTCCACGGTTACCAGGGCAAGGAGCCGGCCGCCTCGGGCGGTCCGCAGGAGACGGCGCCGTCGACCTCCCTTGTGCTGGACCAGTTCGGCCGCAACCTGACCCAGGCCGCCCGCGAGGGCAAGCTCGACCCGGTCATCGGCCGGGACAAGGAGATCGAGCGGGTCATGCAGGTCCTGTCCCGCAGGACCAAGAACAACCCCGTCCTGGTCGGCGAGCCCGGCGTCGGCAAGACCGCCGTCGTCGAGGGCCTGTCGCAGAAGATCGTCAAGGGCGAGGTTCCGGAGACGCTCAAGGACAAGCAGCTCTACACCCTCGACCTGGGCGCCCTGGTCGCGGGCTCGCGCTACCGCGGTGACTTCGAGGAGCGCCTGAAGAAGGTGCTCAAGGAGATCCGCACCCGCGGCGACATCATCCTGTTCATCGACGAGCTGCACACGCTCGTCGGCGCGGGCGCCGCCGAGGGCGCGATCGACGCCGCCAGCATCCTCAAGCCGATGCTGGCCCGTGGTGAGCTGCAGACCATCGGCGCGACCACGCTCGACGAGTACCGCAAGCACCTGGAGAAGGACGCCGCGCTTGAGCGCCGCTTCCAGCCGATCCAGGTGGCCGAGCCCAGCCTCAGCCACACGATCGAGATCCTCAAGGGCCTGCGCGACCGTTACGAGGCCCACCACCGGGTCTCCATCACCGACGGCGCCCTGGTCGCCGCCGCCCAGCTCGCCGACCGCTACATCAGCGACCGGTTCCTGCCGGACAAGGCGATCGACCTCATCGACGAGGCCGGCTCGCGCATGCGCATCCGCCGCATGACCGCGCCGCCGGACCTGCGTGAGTACGACGAGAAGATCGCCAACGTGCGGCGCGACAAGGAGTCCGCGATCGACGCGCAGGACTTCGAGAAGGCCGCGGCGCTGCGCGACCAGGAGAAGCAGCTCCAGCTCAAGCGGGAACGCCGCGAGAAGGAGTGGAAGGCCGGCGACATGGACGTCGTGGCCGAGGTCACCGAGGAGCTCATCGCCGAGGTCCTGGCCACCGCCACCGGCATCCCGGTCTTCAAGCTCACCGAGGAGGAGTCCCAGCGACTGCTCCGCATGGAGGACGAGCTGCACAAGCGGATCATCGGCCAGGACGACGCCATCAAGGGTCTGTCCCGCTCGATCCGCCGCACCCGCGCCGGTCTGAAGGACCCGCGCCGTCCGGGTGGCTCGTTCATCTTCGCCGGTCCCTCCGGTGTCGGTAAGACGGAGCTGTCCAAGTCGCTCGCCGAGTTCCTCTTCGGGGACGAGGACGCGCTGATCATGCTGGACATGTCCGAGTTCATGGAGAAGCACACCGTCTCCAGGCTGTTCGGCTCGCCTCCCGGCTACGTCGGATACGAGGAGGGCGGTCAGCTCACCGAGAAGGTGCGGCGCAAGCCGTTCTCCGTGGTCCTCTTCGACGAGATCGAGAAGGCGCACCCGGACATCTTCAACTCGCTGCTGCAGATCCTGGAGGACGGTCGCCTGACCGACGCCCAGGGCCGGGTGGTCGACTTCAAGAACACCGTCATCATCATGACGACCAACCTCGGTACCCGTGACATCTCCAAGGGCATCGGGGTCGGGTTCGCGAAGGCCAACGACAACGAGTCCAACTACGACCGGATGAAGGCCAAGGTGCAGGAGGAGCTCAAGCAGCACTTCCGGCCCGAGTTCCTCAACCGTGTCGACGACATCGTGGTCTTCCACCAGCTCACGCCGAAGGAGATCATCAAGATCGTCGATCTGATGCTCGCCCAGGTGGCGCTGCGCCTGAAGGACCGCGACATGGGTCTCGAAGTCTCCGACGACGCCAAGCAGCTGCTGGCCGACCGCGGTTACGACCCGGTGATGGGTGCCCGCCCGCTGCGCCGTACGATCCAGCGCGAGCTGGAGGACACGCTGTCGGAGAAGATCCTGTACGGCGAGCTCCGGCCCGGCCAGATCGTCAAGATCGGCGTCGAGGGCGAGGGTGACAACGCCACCTTCACCTTCGTCGGCGAGGCCGCGCCCACGGACCGTGTCCCGGACTCGGCCGCCGCCATCGCGGAGCCGATCCAGCACTAGGCCGAACGGTCCCCGGGGCTCCATCCCCGAAGGACCGGCAGGTCAGAGAACTGAAGCAGACCCCGTCGTGAGACATCACGGCGGGGTCTGCTCATTTGTTATACAAGGAGGTGTCCTACCACCAAAGGTAGTACTACACTCTGTAGAGTGAGCCTGGCCAAGGCTCACCAAGTGAGCCACACATCGTGCTTTCCGCGGCGAGATCGCCTTCCGGGGTCAGCCGCGCGGCGTACCGGCGAATCACCTGCAGAGGTGACGCGGTGACCGGCCTCCGCGCGGGATGCTCGGCCCACCAGGCGGGTCCCAGGACCACCTGATCGAAAGCACCACACGCTTGGAGGCATCGGATGCGTTTGCGACACCAGGACGGGACTCTCGTTCACCTGTCCTACAACGCGGGCGTCCATCCCGCTGAGGACCTGGAGAACCTGATCGCCCACCTGACCAGGTACGCCGTTCCGGTGCGCAAGCGCCTCGGCGTCGGGCGGATGGGCGTCGGACTCTGGCTCTCCCCGAGCGTGGCCGACCACCTCATCGCCGACCGGATCGAACTGGTCCGCCTGCGCCGTTCCCTGGAGGAGCGCGGCCTGGAGGTCGTCAGCCTCAACGGCACCGGTGGCCGTAACCAGGAGAGCCCCGGCCCCGACTGGGCCAAGCCCGAGCGGTACCGCTACACGATGTCCCTGGCCAAGATCCTGGCCTTCCTGCTCCCGGACGACGTCCAGTTCGGCAGCATCTCCACCATCCCCATCGGCTGGCGCCGTGACTGGCCCGCCGACCTGCACGCCATCGCGGCCCGCCGCCTCGAACGACTCTCCCGCGAACTGCGCGGCCTCTACAGCGTCACCGGAAAGACGGTCAGGGTCGGCTTCGAGCCTTGGCCCGGCTGTGTGCTGGAGACCACCAAGCAGGCCCTCGAACGCGTCTGCGGCATCGACTCCGAGCATCTCGGCGTCTGCCTCGACGCCTGCCACCTCGCGGGCGGCGCGGAGCAGCCGGAGGACGCCCTGCGCGGCCTGGCCGCCGCGGGTGCCCCCGTCGTCAAGCTCGGCCACGTCCACAACCACTTCGGTGACGCCTGTCAGGAGCTCCCCAGCACCCGTTCCGTACTTGAGGACACCCTCACCGCGATGCTCTCCGGCGCGGTGAACGGCACGGCCCACATCGAGGTCGAAACCCACGGCCTGGCCGTACCGCTGCGCGCGAAGGGCCCCGGCGCCCTGGTCAACATGATCGCCGAGGAACTCGACTGGGCAAGGACGAACCTGACGGCACTGGGCCTGACACTCGCTGCGTGACCTTTTGCGCCGCCCGGCGGCGTGTCTCTTTGCGCCGCCTCGGCGTCGCGGGTTCGGGTGCTTCGAGCCGGCGCTTTCCCTCGTCACTGCGTCGCTTCGCTCCTGCGTTCCTCAGTCCAAGCGCCGGCGCACCCGAACCGTGTCTCTTTGCTCCGCCTGGCGGCGTCGCGGGCTTGGGCGCTTCGGGTCGGCGCTTTCCCTCGTCGTTCGTCCGCTGCGCTCCCTCACTCCTCAGTCCAAGCACCGACGCGCCCAAGCCGACACTCCTCACACTTGGCACCGGTAAAGCACAGGCAAAACCCCTCACTCCTGGTGTGGGGGGCGTCGGTTTCCTCGGCTCAGGTGGTGGGAGCACCGAGGGCAACAGGCCTAATTTCCTTGGTTCGGGCGTTGAAAGGTGCCGGAACTGCCTTTGGCGCGCATGGGCCGGGTTTCGTTGGGCTCGTGCTGGTTCAGCTCAGCTATGCGCTCCTTTCCGCGTGGGGGCTTCAGCTGCGGTGGTTGGTTCCGGGTGGGGGTCGCGCGGGTTGCTTCAGCGGGCTGGAGGGCGCTGGGCAGACGAAGTCAACGGTTCTTCGGTAGTGATCACGTCGGACCAGGCCGCCACCCTCGGTGCGTACAGCGGGAGCCAGGACGAGGCCAGGGGAAACCCACAGCCCGGTGGGTCTGCGGCATGGATAGGGGGCCCGGGACGGAGTCAGGGAAGGGCCACGGTTCGGCATGGGGAGTGGCGTGGCGGGCGCTGAGGTGTGGAGTCAGGGAAGGTCCACGGCTCGGTTTGGGGAGCTGCGCGTCTGCGGGGTGTGGGCTGGGCGGAGCGTGGCCCGTGAGGCAGAGGGTGGGCTTCAGGGGGAGTTCGTGGCCTGGGCGCGGGAGGGTGAAACCGCGTGTGAGTGTGGAGAGGGCACGCCAGGTGAAGGCCGGAAAAGGCTATGCGGAAGAACCTGTCAACGGCGGCTGAACCTTGACCCCCTGGCGTCGCCTGAATTCTGACCCCCTTGATGTGCTTGATCATTACTGCTCGTTGCTGTGGCCGGTCGCGGGGACACGGCCCAGATCACGGTTCTTGAGGCGATAACTGTCTCCCTTGAGACTGATGACCTCGGCGTGATGAACCAGGCGATCGATCATCGCGGCGGCCACCACATCGTCGCCGAAGACCTCTCCCCACCGGCCGAACGGCTTGTTGCTCGTGACGATTACGCTCGCTCGTTCATAGCGGCTGGAGACCAGCTGGAAGAACAGATTGGCGGCCTCGGGCTCGAACGGGATGTAGCCGACCTCGTCGACGACCAGGACCGGGATGCGCGACAGCTTGGTCAGCTCGTCTTGGAGTTTCCCGGCGGCATGAGCCTCGGCCAGGCGGTCGACCCACTGGGCGACGGTGGCGAACGCGACCCGGTGCCCGGCCTGGCAGGCACGAATACCCAAACCGATGGACAGGTGGGTTTTGCCGGTGCCGGGCGGGCCGAGGAAGACCACGTTCTCCCGGGCGGCGACGAAGTCCAACGTCCCCAGATGAGCGATGACCTCACGCTTGAGAGAGCGCTGATGGTCATAATCGAAGTCCTCCAGCGCTTTGCGGGCCGGGAACCGGGCGAACCGGATCCGGGCCTCGCCGCCATGGGATTCACGGGCCGATACCTCTCGTTGCAGGCAGGCGGCCAGGAACTCCTCATGACTCCAGGATTCGGCCCGGGCCCGCTCGGCCAGCCGGTCGACGGCGGCGGCCAGTGACGGCGCTTTGAGCACCCGGGTGAGATAAGCCAGCTCAGCACCGATGTTGCGGGAGGCAGCGGTGGATGGCCTGCCCGTCGCGGGCATCACCTCACCCATTACGCCACCCCCTCGATGCCCAGCATGACGTCGTAATCGCTGAGCCGGCGCTGCTCGACGTCGGTATCAGCCAAGCTGGCGGTCGCGGCGGCCGCCATTGGCAGGCGCGTGCCGCGCAGCAAAGCGGCGGCGTGTTCATGGGCGGGGTCGGTGATGGTCTGATGTGGTGCCCAGCATCGCTCATGCCGGGCAACCGCCTGCCCGGCGCAGGTCACCCTGACCTGCCCCAGATCGGCGACAACCTCGACCATCCGGCCGATCACCGAAGGGTGCACCGAGTAGTCACACGAGGCGATCCGCACGTAGTGATCGCGCGGCAGCCGGACCGAGGCGCGCCATCCAATCGCAGGGGCGACGGGCGGCAACGCCACCATCGCCGCCAGATCCGCGCCCAGCCGGTCCGCGGGCCGACACTCCAAGCGTCGATGATGACGGCTGTTGGCCTTGGCCAGCCAATCGGCGAGCTGAGCGTTGAAGTCCTGCGGGGAGGCGAAGCTGCGGCCGGGCAGAAAGGAGGTCTCCAGATAGCCGTTGGCTCTTTCCACCAGCCCCTTGGCTTCGGGGTCACCGGGCCTGCACTGGGCAATCCGGATGCCCAGAGCGCCGCGAAACGCGGTGGCGTCGGCGGTCAGCCGGGGTCTGCCATGCTTCCACTGGCCGATCGCCGACTCGTTGTCCCAGATCAGCGTCTTGGGTGCCGCCCCCAGGTGCGATAGCAACGCCCAGTGCCCGGCGAACAGGTCCCCGGCCGTGCGAGAGGGCAGCATCCGGGCCATCAGCCAGCGTGAATAGCCCGACACCATGACCAGTACCGGTGGGCTGGCCCGGTGCCCGGCGCCGAGGGGGATCTTCACCGGCGGGAACCACAGATCGCATTGGGCCAGTTCCCCGGCCTGGTAGGTCGTCCGGGACGACGGGTCGACCGGTTTGTAGTGCGGCCGCAGCAGCCGCACCCGCTCCTTGAGCACGGTCAGCGACCGCTGCCAGCCGATCCGTTCAGCGATCACCGTCGCGGGCATGTCCGGGAACTCGGTCAGTAATTGCCGGATTCGCGGCTCGACCGCGTCCACGATCGAGCCTTTGCCGGCCCGTCGGTACTTCGGCGGTGTCTCGGCCGCCAGCGCGCTTTTCACGGTGTTCTTCGAGATGCCCATGCGCCGGGCGATGGCCTTGATCGGCATCGCTTCGGCTCGGTGCAACCGGCGGATCTCCGCCCAGTCCTCCACCTTGATCACCCTCCAGAGTGACTGAAGGGGGGTCAGTTTTCGGCCGTCGCCACAGGGTCAGTTTTCACCCGTCGCTGACAGAACCGGGAAAACCGATCTGGGTGGTGTGAATTGGAGGAATCCGAGGCGGGTTGAGAAGCGGGCGGTGGTGTGGGCCTATCAGGTAAGGAAAAGTCCTGAAGAAGTAGACGGGTCAGGAAAAACCGCGGTACGGCCCCGGAATCCCAAGATGTGAGCCCCGAGAAACCGCGTTGCAAAAGCCTCGGAAACTGTAATGGGGGGAAGGGCAGGTCAGCGGAGGTGGAAGACGGCCTTGTGGCTCTTGAGGTCGGGAGTGCGGACCATGGCCACATAGGTTCCCGCCTTGGCGGCGGGGCGATGGGCTGAGCAGTCGCTGCCGGAACGGTGCCGGTTCCAGTCGATCTGCCGGACGTACGGGATGCCCCGGTCGAGCCGGCGGATCTCCTCGGCCTCTCCGCTGACGCAGTCGGCGGACGACCAGATCCGGTCGTCGCCCGAGGTGATGCGGACCTCAAGCGCCCGTGCCCCCACGTCGGCGGTGCACATCACCTTGTTGGTGTTCACCAGCGTGACGATGAACTGGGGCCGGCTGCCCCCGGGGTAGACCTCGCTCCGTCCGCGTATGTCCAGGACCAGGTCGGACGGGTCGCAGGTCTGGCCGGGGCGCCTGATCTGGACCTTGGGCTTCGCCTTGACGACGGCGGCCTTCGGGGAGGGGGTGGCCTCGGGGGACCGTGGGGAGGGAGGCGTCGGGGTGATCGTCACCGCGGGCAGAAGCGCCAGGACCGGATCCGGTGACGGGGACCCGGTGGCCGTGCCGTTCGCCCGGGGGTCGTCGTCCTGTCCGCCTGCCGAGCAGGCCCATGCCACCAGGGCGACCACCATGAGCACACCGAGGAGCGCGACCATCCGCCGCCGCCAGTAGACGTCCACTCCTATATCACTACGGAAAGTGTCCGGATCCATACGCACAGTATGGTGACTCTCCGTGGGCCGTGAAGGGCGACCCGCCGCTCTGGTCGTCGTTTCGGAGGGCGGGGTCCGGCGAAGGCGGCGAAGCACGTCCGGAACGGCACTATCGTCGGAGAGTGCCCGAGTCGAACCTCCTGTTGGAGCCTGTCCTCTCCTGGTACGCCGACAACGCGCGTGACCTTCCATGGCGGACCGAGGACGCCTCCCCCTGGTCGATCCTGGTCAGCGAGATCATGCTGCAGCAGACTCCGGTGGTCAGGGTGCTTCCCATCTGGACGGAGTGGATGGAGCGCTGGCCGACGCCCGCGGCCCTGGCCAAGGAACCGCCGGGTGAGGCCGTACGGCACTGGGGGCGTCTTGGGTATCCACGGCGTGCCCTCAACCTGCACGCCTGCGCCAGGGTGATCACCGACGAGCACGGCGGGGAGGTGCCCTCCGACCACGCGACCCTGCTGACGTTGCCCGGTATCGGCGAGTACACCGCCGCCGCGGTGGCCAGTTTCGCCTTCCGGGGGCGATACGCCGTGCTGGACACCAACGTGCGCAGGGTCCTCGCGCGGGCCGTGCGGGGGGAGGAGTATCCCCCGAAGGCCACCACGCCCGTCGAGCGCAAGCTCGCCGCCTCGCTGCTGCCCGGGGAGGAGGACGCCCCGGTCTGGGCGGTGGCCGTGATGGAACTCGGCGCCCTGGTCTGTACGGCTCGCGCCCCCCGCTGCGCCGACTGCCCGGTCGTCGGCCTGTGCGCCTGGCGGCTGGCGGGCAAACCGCCCTACGAGGGACCGGCGCGTAAGGGGCAGACCTACGCGGGTACGGACCGTCAGTGCCGGGGGCGGCTGCTGGCCGTACTCCGTCAGGCCCACGAGCCCGTCCCCAAGGACGCTCTCGACGTGGTCTGGGACGACGCCCCGCAGCGGGAGCGCGCGCTGGACGGCCTGGTCGCTGACGGGCTGGCGGAGGTTCTCGACGACGGGACCTACCGTCTTCCCACCTGAGATCGCCGAGGCACGCACCGGCTTGAGGGCCGGTTCGCGGTGGAACCCCGGGAGGGCGGGTCAGACGTAACGTTCCAGGATGGACGACTCGGCCAGGCGGGACAGGCCCTCGCGGATGTGCCGGGCCCTGGCCTCGCCGACGCCGCCGACCTCCTGCAGGTCGCCGATGCTGGCGGCCAGGAGCTTCTGCAGGCTGCCGAACTGGTCGACCAGGCGGTCGACGACCGTCACGGGCAGGCGGGGCACCTTGGCCAGCAGCCGGTAGCCACGGGGGCTGACCGGGCTCTCCAGGACGTCGGTACCCGACTGGCCGAGCACGTGCGCGACGGCCGTCAGGTCGAGCAGGCCGTCGGAGGAGAGCTGGTCGAGGTCGTGCAGGGCGTCGGCGAAGCGGCGCGGACGTCGTGCCGAGATGGGGAGGTAGTCGCGCACGATCAGCTCACGGTCGCTCTCGGTCCCGGCGACCAGCTCGTTGAGCTGCAGGGAGAGGAGCCGGCCGTCGGTGCCGAGCTCGACCACGTAGCCGGCGATCTCGTTGGAGATGCGCCGGACCATCTCCAGGCGCTGGGCGACCACGGCCACGTCGCGGACGGTCACCAGGTCTTCGATCTCCAGGGCGGACAGCGTGCCCGAGACCTCGTCGAGCCGGAGTTTGTATCGCTCCAGAGTGGCCAGCGCCTGGTTGGCCTTCGACAGGATCACCGCCGACTCCTCCAGCACATGGCGGATGCCGCCCAGGTAGAGGGCGATGATCCGCATGGACTTGCTGAGGGAGATCACGGGAAGGGACGTCTGCACGGCGACGCGCTGGGCCGTACGGTGCCGGGTGCCCGACTCGTCGGTGGGGATGGATGGATCGGGCATCAGGTGCACCGCGGCTCGGACGATCTTGTGGTCGTCGGAGCTCAGCACGATGGCGCCGTCCATCTTGGCCAGTTCGCGCAGTCGGGTGGCGGAGAACTCGACATCCAGCTCGAACCCGCCGCTGCAGATCGCCTCGACCGTGCTGTCGTAGCCCAGCACGATGAGACCGCCGGTGTGGCCGCGAAGGATGCGTTCCAGGCCGTCGCGCAGCTCGGTGCCCGGCGCGACCGCGGCCAGGACACTTCTGCGGCGTTCGTCGAGTCCTTGTTCGTCGAGTCCTTTGTAGGTGGCTGCCACATGACCCCCGTGGTCCGCGTATAAGGTCTAGCTTACCGGCGAAGGTCCCCCCGAGTCCGGAATCACCGGATCGCCTCTCCTAAGTGACATGAGTGAGGGCGTCCCAGACGTTTTCCGCCTCAACGACATCGAAACCTGGCATGAAGGATGTGCCCCGGCCGCCGACCGGGACCAGGGTGCGGTCGCCGTTGCGCCTTTTGCCCGAGTCGAGGGACCCGGAGGGGACCAGGGCGCGGGTGAAGCCGAGCCTGGCGGCCTCCGACAGGCGGCGCCGTACGTCGCGAACCGGGCGGAGCTCACCGGCCAGGCCGACCTCGCCGAGCACGACCAGGCCGGGGGGCAGCGGTTTGTCCCCGGCGGCGCTGGCGACGGCGAGCATCACCGACAGGTCGACCGCGGGGTCGCTGAGCTTGATGCCGCCGACGGTCGCGGTGAACACGTCGCAGCCGCCGAGCTTGGCGTTGAGCCGCCGTTCGAGCACGGCGAGCACCATCGTCACGCGGTAGGTGTCGAGCCCGGAGGAGGAGCGGCGCGGCTGCTGGGCCTCGGTCCGCGCGACCAGGGCCTGGACCTCGGCGGGCAGCGGGCGGGTGCCCTCAAGGGTGACGGTCACGCACGTGCCGGGGACCGGGTCGTTGCGGTGGGAGACGAACAGGCCACTGGCGTCGGCGATGCCCTCGATGCCGTTCTCGTGCAGGTCGAAGCAGCCGACCTCGTCGACGGGACCGTACCGGTTCTTGATCGCGCGGACCATGCGGAGCCGGGAGTGGCGGTCGCCCTCGAAGTGGAGCACGACGTCGACCAGGTGCTCAAGCGTCCTGGGGCCCGCGATGGAGCCCTCCTTGGTGACGTGGCCGACCAGGACCGTGGACATGCCGCGCTCCTTGGCCAGCCTGATCACGTTTCCCGCGACCTCTCTGACCTGGGTGACGCCGCCGGGGACGCCGGTGGCCAGGGTCGAGCCGATCGTCTGCACCGAGTCGACGACGAGCATGTCGGGCTGGACCTTCTCCACATGGGCGACCAGCGCGGCCAGGTCGGTCTCGGCCGCGAGGTAGAGGCGGTCCTGGATCGCGCCGATCCGGTCGGCCCTGAGCCGCACCTGGGAGGCCGACTCCTCACCGGTGATGTAGAGGACGGTCTGCTGGCGCGCGATCTTGGCCGCCGCCTCAAGCAGGAGTGTGGACTTGCCGATGCCGGGCTCTCCGGCCAGCAGCACGACCGCGCCGGGGACCAGGCCGCCGCCGAGCACCCGGTCGAGCTCGCCGACCCCGGTGCTGCGGGCCTGCGCGACCTCGGCCTTGACCTCGCCGATCGGGACGGCGGGGGCGGAGACGGCGCCCGCGGAGGCCACGTTGACGCCGCCGCGCGCGGTCTCCTCCTCGACCGTGCCCCAGGCCTGGCACTCGCCGCAGCGACCGACCCACTTGGCGGTCTGCCAACCGCACTCACCACAGCGATAGCCGACCCTCTTTGCCATGGCCGCGAGGCTACCGGTCCCGACCGACAACTTCACCCGTCGTGTCCCGGGCGCGGGCGAGGAGGCCGGCCATGCGCAGGCGGTGCTGCGGGTTCTGGGGCGGCTCGGTCCCCGCCTGAGTCGTGGGGTCCTTCCCCGTGGATCACCGGGAAGGGCCCCACGGGCTCAGATGTGGCCTTCGAGCTCGGCCAGGAGCAGGCGCTTGGGCTTGGCGCCCACGACCTGCTTGACGACCTCGCCGTTCTTGTAGAGGTTGAGCGTGGGCAGTCCGAGCACGCCGTACCTGGCGCTGATCTCGGGGTGGTCGTCGGAGTTGATCTTGGCGATCGTGACGCGGTCGCCGTACTCGGCGTCGATCTCGTCGAGGACCGGCGCGATCATGCGGCACGGCGGGCACCACTCGGCCCAGAAGTCGACCAGGACGGGCTTGTCGCTCTCCAGCACCTGTTCTGCGAAGTTCTCCGCGGTCAGGGTGATCATTTCTACTCCCGTTTCGTCAGCACGCATCCGGGGCAGGCCGTGGACAACTGTCCGGCGACCTCGGCCCTTCGGACCAGTAGCGCGCGGATCTCGTCGTCGATCTCGGCCAGCTTGCGCCGGTAGACCTCGACGGACTCGGGACAGTCGGCCCCCGACTCGTGCCCCGCCCGAAGGCAGGCCACGAACGGCTTGGCGTCCTCCAGGGTGAACCCGACCGTGAGCAGCGACCTGATCTCGGTGACGAGCTTGAGATCCGCCTCGCTGTACTCCCGGTAGCCGTTCGCCGTCCGCCGAGCCCTGATCAGCCCCTGCTGCTCGTAGTAACGCAGCGCCCTGGGGCTGACCCCGGCCCGTCTGGCGAGCTCCCCGATCCGCATCCGGTCCTCCTTACGGCGCCACGGTAAACGTTGACGTCAGTGTCAGGGTCAAGCCCCGGACCGGGGGAACGCATTCCCGGCGAGGTCAGAACCGCTTCCAGCGCAGGAGGTTGGGATATTCGAGCTCCACCCCGGACGTCTCCGCGATGGCCCGCGCCGCGACCTCCGGCGTGAACTCGATGCGGAGCACGGCTTCGAGGTCGGTACGGCGCTCGAAGGCCATGCGCAGGTCGAGAGGCTGGGTGTGCCAGCCGTTGCGCCGCCAGAACTCCTCGACGGAGGCGGAGGAGTAGGACGGGAGCGAGGCGCTGAACCAGCGGCCGAAGGCGCCGCGGGTGGCGTCCAGGTCGATGACGAAGGCCGTGCCGCCGCGCCGTACGACCCGGGACAGCTCCTTCAGGCCGGGTTCGCAGCCGGGGCCGAAGAAGTAGGCCCAGCGGGCGACGGCCACGTCGGCCGAGGCGTCGGGGAGCGGCAGGTCCTGGGCGGTTCCCCGGCGCACGTCCACGTTCGGCAGGGAGCGGCAGCGGCGTCTGGCCAGCTCGACCAGGTCGTCGTGCGGCTCGACGCCGACCACCCGGGCGGCCCGCGCGGACAGGGACGGCAGGTGGTAGCCCGTCCCGCAGCCGATGTCCACGACCGTCGCGCCGGTCAGCGGCCTGACGGCGGCCATCGCGGCGTCGGCGACCCCCTCGGGATCGACGGCGCGGTTCTCCAGCTCGTAGATCTGCGGGGTGTTCCAGATGTTCGGGCTGGGAATGGCGCCCTTGGCAAACCGCGGCATGCCCCCAACCGTAGCGACGGCGCCCGGGTGATCCGCGCCACGTCAAGCGGGCGATACGCCATCGTTCCCCGAGCGCGCTTAGGCTGGCAACGTGAGTGAGAGAACCGACGGCGGTAGGGGGACCCGCTCACGCGAGCTCTGGCCGGGAGGCGAGGAATCCGTATGAGCGTTACCCGAGCATCCACCGCGAAGATCGCCCTGTCCACGGCGTCGGTGTACCCGGAACGCACCCCTGACGCCTTCGAGCTGGCGGCCCGGCTGGGATACGACGGCGTCGAGATCATGGTCGGCGCCGACCCGGTCAGCCAGGACGTCGACGTGCTCGAACGGCTCAGCGACCACTACCAGCTGCCGATCCTGGCGATCCACGCGCCGTGTCTGCTGGTCACCCAGCGGGTGTGGGGCAAGGACCCGTGGGTCAAGCTCCAGCGGGCGCAGCGGGCCGCGGAGCGGGTCGGCGCCAGGACGGTCGTGGTGCACCCGCCCTTCCGCTGGCAGCGTGACTACGCCCGCGAGTTCGAGGTCGGCCTGGCCAGGATGCGCGAGGAGACCGACGTGGTCTTCGCGGTGGAGAACATGTTCCCGCTGAAGGCCAGGGGCAACGAGGTGGTCCCCTACTCTCCCGGCTGGAACCCGATCGACTACGACTTCCCCCAGGTCACCCTGGACCTGTCGCACACCGCGGTCTCCGGTGTCGACGCCAGGGAGATGTTCAACAAGCTCGGCGACAGGCTGGCCCACCTGCACCTGGCCGACGGGCTCGGGGTGGCCAACAAGGACGAGCACCTGGTCCCCGGGCGGGGCAACCAGCCGTGCGCGGAGATCCTGGAGCGCATGGCGGGCAACGGCTACGACGGCCTCGTCGTGCTGGAGATCAACACGCGCAAGGCGAGCGGCCGTACCGAGCGGATCGACGACCTCGCCGAGGCGCTGGCCTTCGCGCGGCGGCACCTGGCCCCCTCGCACGCGTCGGGGGCGAAGGGCTCGGGAACGGCGGGCTCGAAGGGGTGACCGAGCAGCAGTCCCCTGCGGAACAGGACACCGGGCGGGGCGCGGGCCGTACGGCTCCCGCAGGGCGGAACGCCGGGCGGGACGCGGGGCGGAGCGTCAGGCAGGGCGCCGAGCGGGGCACGGAACAGGACACCGGGCGGGACGCGGGCCGTACGGCGGGCGGGCGGCGCCTCGGGCGCAGGCCGGGGTCGGCCGACACGCGTGGGCAGATCCTCGCGGCGGCCCGTGAGACCTTCGCGGAGAAGGGCTTCGACAAGGCGACGGTGCGGGGCATCGCCCGGCGGGCCGAGGTCGATCCGGCGCTGGTCCACCACTACTTCACCAGCAAGGAGGGCATGTTCGTCGCGGCGATGGAGCTGCCGATCGACCCCGAGGACGTGGTCCCCATGCTGCTGGCCGGACCGCGCGAGGAGATGGGGGAGCGGCTGGCCGAGTTCGTGCTGACGATGACCTCGCACGCCCAGGCGCGCCAGCCGTTGCTCGCGCTGGTCCGCACGGCGATGACCAACGAGCAGATGGCCACCCTGATCCGTGAGTTCATGACGCACGCCCTGGTCGACAGGGTGGCGCAGGCGCTGGACATCCCCCCGATCAGGATGGAGCTGGCCTTCGCCCAGATGTTCGGCGTGGTGCTGGCCCGTTACGTGCTCAGGCTGGAGCCGATCGCCTCGGTCGACGTCAAGGAACTGGTCGGGCTGCTCGCGCCCACGATCCAGGGGTATCTCGACCCCGTGTCCTGATGCGGTCCGGTGGACAGATTATTGTTCTACAGGACAGGTTGACCGTATGGTGGCCATGGTCGTCGTGTGTCGCCGTCCGTCGCACGGCATCGCGGCGGCGCGGGACGATCCGTCGCAACCGTGGACGGGCCGCGGTCGTACGCCTGACAGCCACCGCCGTCTGTGGGAGGACCCGTGCTCTGGGTAGCGATCATCGGGCTGATCATGACCGCCGTCGCGCTCGCGCTCGCCGCGCGTCGTGTGTTGTTCCTCTACAAACTCGCCACCGTGGGGGCACCGGCCCCCGAGCGGATCGAGTACGCCAGGGACAACGTCGGCACCGAGATCAAGGCGCAGCTCGTCGAGGTCTTCGGTCAGCGGAAACTGCTGAAGTGGACCACCTCGGGCACCGCCCACTTCTTCGTCATGTGGGCCTTCTTCATCCTGGCGACCGTCTACCTGGAGGCGTACGGCACGCTGATCCAGGGCGCGATCACCGGGACGCCCGACTTCCACATCCCGATCATCGGGACCTGGCCGGTGCTCGGCTTCCTGCAGGACTTCATCGCGGTCGCGGCCCTGGTCGGCCTGGTCGTCTTCGCGGTCATCAGAGTGAGGAACTCGCCGAAGAAGCTGGGCCGCAAGTCCCGCTTCTCCGGTTCGCACCTCGGCGGAGCCTGGCTCGTCCTCTTCATGATCTTCAACGTGATCTGGACGATGTTCCTGTTCAGGGGGGCCGCCCACAACACCGGCAACCTGCCCTACGCCTCGGGCGCGTTCGCCTCCGAGGCCACCGCGGCGCTGCTGTACCCGCTGGGTGAGACGGCCAACGAGGTCCTCGAAGGCGTCGGACTGCTGCTGCACATCGGCGTCATGCTGGTCTTCCTGATCATCGTGGTGAACTCCAAGCACCTGCACATCTTCACCGCGCCGCTGAACGTGCTGTTCTCCCGCCGCCCCGACGGCAACGGCCCCGCCCAGCCGCTGCGGATCGACGGCAAGGTCGTCGACTTCGAGGACGAGGACCTCGACGGTGACCGGCTCGGCCGGGGCAAGGTCGAGGACACCACCTGGAAGGGCTTCCTCGACTTCTACACCTGCACCGAGTGCGGACGCTGCCAGTCGCAGTGCCCGGCGTGGAACACCGACAAGCCGCTGTCGCCGAAGATGCTCATCATCGACCAGCGCGACCACGCCTTCAAGATCGCGCCGTACCTGTCGGCGACCCAGGAGCAGCGCGCCGACCTGCACGAGGACGTGCTGGCCCTGCTGGACAAGCCGCTGGTCGGCGAGGACGGCGTCATCCACCCCGACGTGCTGTGGTCCTGCACCAACTGTGGCGCCTGCGTCGAGCAGTGCCCGGTGGACATCGAGCACATCGACCACATCCTGGACATGCGCCGCTACCAGGCGATGGTGGAGTCGAACTTCCCGTCCGAGGCCGGCGTCATGGTCAGGAACCTGGAGAACAAGGGCAACCCGTGGGGGATGTCCGAGATGAAGCGGGCCGACTGGATCGAGGAGCTGGCCGGGCGCGAGGACGACCCCATCGAGATCCAGCTCGTCGACGAGAAGATGCCCGAGGACACCGAGTACCTCTTCTGGGTCGGCTGCGCCGGAGCCCTTGAGGACAGGGCGAGGAAGACCACCAAGGCGGTCGCCGAGCTGCTGCACATCGCGGGGGTGAAGTTCGCGGTGCTCGGCCCGATGGAGGCCTGCACCGGAGACCCGGCCCGCCGCCTGGGCATGGAGTACCTCTTCGACATGCTGGCCAAGCAGAACATCGAGACGCTCAACGAGGCCGGGGTCAAGAAGATCGTCGCGACCTGCCCGCACTGCTTCAACACCCTCGCCAACGAGTATCCGCAGCTCGGCGGCACCTACGAGGTCGTGCACCACACCCAGCTGCTGGCCAAGCTGGTCGACGAGGGCAAGCTGGTCCCGGTCACGCCGATCGAGGAGAAGATCACCTACCACGACCCCTGCTTCCTCGGACGCCACAACAAGGTGTACTCCCAGCCGCGCGACATCATGGCCAAGGTCCCCGGCGTCAAGGCGCAGGAGATGCACCGGCACAAGGAGCGGGGCTTCTGCTGCGGCGCGGGCGGCGCGCGGATGTGGATGGAGGAGCGGATCGGCAAGCGCATCAACACCGAGCGGGTCGACGAGGCGCTGACCACCGACCCGGACACCATCTCGACCGCCTGCCCGTTCTGCCTGGTCATGCTGGGCGACTCGATCAACGAGAAGAAGAACGCCGGCGAGGCCAAGGAGACGCTTGAGGTCGTCGACGTCTCCCAGCTGCTGATCAAGTCCATCAAGGGGTAGGCCGGAACCCCGGTTTCGCCGTCCAGGTACGGCCTGCGACTTGCGGGCCGTACCTGACATGGGGTCAAGATTGCGCGAAAAGGACAGATGGTCGGAAACTTATCCTGTCTATAACAGAAAAATCACGGTAATCTCAACGTCGCGGCAGCCGTTCGACGGGGAGGGGGCTAACGGTGCATGTCGTCGTAACCGATGCCGAGGTCACCCTGGCCGACGTCCTGTCCCTCCGCCTGGCCATCGACGAACCGCTCAGTGAGGGCAGTGAGCTGGTCCTGCGTCAGCGGGGCACGGCCGTCGAGCACACGCTGGCACTGGGGGCGACGGGAGCCGGGGCGCGTGACGCGACGCTCGCCTTCTCCCTGGCCCCGCTGCCGCTCAGCCCCGGCCGCTGGGACACCTACCTCAACCAGGACGGGTCACGGACCAGGCTGCACAGCGTCGACCCCGGCTTCTCCCTGGACCACATCGACGCCTACGCGCTGAGCAGGCGCACGATGTCCTACCGGGCCTACCGGACCCGCAACGGCTTCCTGGCCCTGAAGATCGACGAGGCGGAGCCGGTCGCCGAGGTCCGCGCGGTCTGGTTCCGTGAGGGCCGCTTCGAGGTCACCGGCCTGCTGGCCTTCACCGGCCTCGACGACGACGAGTCCCGGCACGAGGCGCGCCTTTCGCTGCGCCACGACGCCTCCGGCTCCGCGCTGACCGCGGCCGCGACCGTCCAGGGGGTGCGCTTCCACGCCGCGCTCTCCCTGTGCGACCTGTGCGACGTGGTGGCCGGAGACCCCACCCAGCCGACGGCCTGGGCGCCCTCACTGGAGATCGACGGCCTGCCCGCCCCGCTGCGCCTGGCCTCCCGGCTCGACGACGTGAACGGCAAGCGCCGCCGCCTGCACTACCCGGCCACCCGGGTGGACGGGGTGCCGATCCGCCCCCGCTACACCGCCGACGACGAGCTCACGATCGAGGTCGGTGGATGAGGATCTGCCTGCTGGTGCCCTCGATCTGTGGCATGCGCGGAGACGTCAGGTCCGTGGTCAACCTCGCCGGTGAACTGGCCGAGCGCCACGAGGTGGAGATCCTCAGCGTACGGCGCCACCGCGACAGGCCGTTCTTCCCGATCTCCGCCAAGGTGCGGCTGTCCTGGGTCGTCGACGACCGGCCCGGTGTGCGGCACCTGCTGCCCAGGGGACAGGTGCACGCCGAGGTCGCCCTGTGGCGGCGGCTGCGCGCCCTGCGGACCGACGCGGTCGTCTCGACCAGGCCCGGCCTGAGCGTCCAGGTCGCCCGGCACGTCCCCCGGGAGACCGTACGCGTCGCCCGCGAGTGGGGACGGCCCTCCCCGCCGGGGCCGATCACGAAGTTCTACCCCCGGCTCGACGCCGTCGTCGCCGCGACCGAGCGGGGCAGGCAGGACTGGGACCACCTCCTGCACGGCGGCGCCGACGTCAGGCTGATCCCCGACGCGCTGCCCGCGGGGCCGTGGCCGCGCTCCCGCATGGACAACCGCATCGTGGCCGCGGGCGGGCGCTGGGTGCCGGTCAAGGCCTACGACCGGCTGATCCGAGCCTTCGCCGTCGTCGCCGACAAGCGCCCCGACTGGCGCCTGCGCCTGTACGGCGGCGGCCCGGAGGAGCGGCGGCTGCGCTCCCTGGTCCAGGACCTGAACCTGCACAACCACGTCTACTTCATGGGCACGACCTCCGACCTGAGCGGCGAGTTCGCCAAGGCGTCGATCGTCGCGGTGACCTCGCGGGCCGAGACGCCGCAGACGCCCGGCATGACGGTGATCGAGGCGATGGCCAGCGGGGTGCCGGTGATCGGTTTCGACAGCCCGAGCGGGCCCGGCGAGTTCGTGGTCGAGGGGCGCAGCGGGGTCCTGGTGGCCGAGGGGGGCGCCGAGATCGAGGCCTACGCTGGCGCGCTGCTGGCGCTCATCGACGACGAACGGCGGCGCAGGGAACTCGCCGCCGGCGCGCTCGGGGCGGCCGCGGTCCACACGGCGCCCGTGGTCGCCGAACAGTGGGAGAGGCTGCTGACCTCCTCCTCTTCCTGAAGGCCGTCCACGGCGGGACAAGTGCTCGATCACGGCCTCTTCCCGTCGGGCGCGACACGGGTACCGTTGGGACATGCATGGCTACAGCGGAGACAAGCAGGCCTATCTGACCAGGCTGCGGCGGGTCGAGGGACAGATCAGAGGCCTGCAGCGGATGGTCGATGAGGATGCCTACTGCATCGACGTGCTGACCCAGGTGTCGGCCGCGACGCGGGCGCTCCAGGCGGTGGCGCTCGGCCTCCTGGAGGACCACATCTCGCACTGCGTCGCCGACGCGGTCAACTCCGGCGGACCCGAGGCCCAGGAGAAGATCAAAGAGGCCTCGGCGGCGATCGCCAGGCTCGTCCGGTCATAACTAGTCACAGGACCCCTTCACGAACTACGTCCCGGACTCCGAAGGGGGAGTCCGGGACTAGGTCGTTCAGATGGTTCTCTCATCGGCCTCAGCAAACAGCCGAGGCGCTCAATCCGAGCGCGTTGTCGAGCTCCGCCAAGGTGAGCGGCCGTTCGCTGGTGGCAACGGCGCTCAGCACCTCCGCGTAGAGCGCGATCTCGTCCAACGCGACACGGTCGTGGACCCTTGAGTCCAGGTCGTCGTGCCCCACCGCGTCGTCCTTCCTTCCGCAGCCCACACCCTCTCCGAGGTTACGGTGGGCGGACTTTCGTGCCCATGGCCCATCGGGACCATTCCTCACGACACCACCACAGCCCCAACGGGATCGTTTCCCGATTTTGAGATCACAATTCGGCAAATTGCCAGATATATATGGGGTCCAAGAGATACAGCAGTGACGGGAGTGAAATAACTAAATCTGTGAGTTAATCGCGCTGAACCGTGTCAGAAGTGACGCGGGAAGGTTCCCGAGGTACCCGGGACGGGATCGTCACGTTCGTGCGTCAGACGGTGCACGACCGCGGCGGCCGTGGTGAACCCCCGCTCGGGCACCGGTGTTCCGGTCAGGTTGCACCACGCCAGCCCCATGGCGTAGGCGGCCCCCAGGAAGGCCGCGGCCCCCGCCCTGTCGGGTGGGTTGAGCGCGGAGGGCAGCCTGCCCGAACGGGGCCAGCACCCCCGTAACGGATGCGAGGGGTCGGAGAGCACCACGTGGAGGATGTGCCGTAACTCGGGATCGAGCCACGGATAGAGCGGGTCGGCCGCCCTGGGCCCGAAGGCCGACAGGTCGGCGGCCAGCAGCGAGGCCGCGACCGCCCGCGGCTCGGCGCCCTTCGGCACCAGGAACCCCAGCGTCCCCACCAGGTCGTAGATCGCGTGCTGGAAGTGCTCCCCCGGGGAGTCGTCGGGCAGCGTCACGTGCGGCGGGCACCGCGCCAGCCACGCCTGCCGTACCGCGTCGTCGCCGTAGTGCGCCACCGACGGGTCAGGCCCGGTACGGCGCAGCACCGGGTCGATCATGGCCAGCAGGACGTCGGCCCTGGGCCGGAAGCGCGCGTCGTACCTGATGGTCGCGGCCGTGTCCGCCATCAACGCCACCAGCCGCAGGCCCGCCTCCGGGTGACCGGCCCTGACCCGCTCGCCGTACAGGGCCGCCAGGTCGGCCAGCGAGGCCGGAGGCAGCCAGCGCACCCACTCGTCGCCGGGCAGCGGGCGGGCGAGGAACTCGCCGAACATCGACAGCAGCACCTCGTTGCCGTCGAAGGCGGGCGCGTAGGCGCACCACATGAGCGTGCCCCAGATCGCGGCGACGGGGCTGGGGACCTCCCCGGCGAAGAACTCGGTGAAGGGGCCGGTGAGCGGGAAGTCCTGGACGCGCCTGCCCCGCTGGGAGACGACCAGGTCGCGCAGCCGCTCGGTGATCTCGTACGGCACGTCGGGGCCGACGAACCCCTGCACCGAGCCACGGTCGGCGGTGAGGTCGTGGATGCCGGGGACCAGCTGCGGCGGGACCAGCGAGGGCGTCCGCACCACCTGGGCGCCCGTGCGCAGGGCCGGATCGGCGGGCGGGGCCGTCAGGTGCCAGCGGCCGTCGGCCGGGTCCTGGCGGTACCACCGGGCGCGCGCGCCGAACAGCCAGCGCCCCCCGTCCGGGGTGGCCAGGACGCGTGAGGAGACGGCCTCGGCGCGGGCGACGGGGGGCAGCGTCCCCCACCGGGGATCGCCCACGAGGGCACGCAGATCCCTCTCGATGGCGTCAAACCCGTCCCAGTGCCGCACGGCGGTCATGTTACCCATCCACCCCCGGCGGGCGCCCTACAACGGCCACGGGCCGCTCAGACGGGCTGGACGACGGCCGCGGCCCGATGCCTGGCGGCCTTGGCCACGTAGTTGTCCGGCGTGCGGGCGAAGGAGGCGCGGTCCTCGTCGGTCAGCTCGCGGACGACCCTGCCCGGGACCCCGGCGACGAGCACCCCGGCCGGGATCCGCTTGCCCGGCCCGACCAGCGCGCCGGCGGCCACCAGCGAGCCCGCGCCGATCCTGGCCCCGCCGAGCACGATCGCCCCGATGCCGATGAGCGCCCCCGTCTCCACGTGCGCCCCGTGCACCATCGCCTTGTGCCCGAGGCTGACCCGGTCCTCAAGCACGGCGGGCTCACGCGGATCGGCGTGCAGGCAGCACAGGTCCTGGATGTTGCACTCCTCGCCGACCTCGATGAGTTCGTCGTCGCCGCGCAGGACCGAGCCGTACCAGACGTTGGCGGCGCGGCCGAGCCGTACCCGGCCGACGATCACGGCTCCGGGGGCGACGTAGGCCTCGGGGTGGATCAGGGGGGTCGCGTCGCCGTCGAGGGCCGCGACGTAGGGGGAGGCGTTCATGCATCGATGGTACGAGGGGGCCGGATGCCCGATATTTCGGCGGCCGGTGGCGCGTTCCGGTTGCGGTCTTGGGCAGTAAGCAGGAAAGTCGTCTCCTGACGTCTCCTTTTCCGTAACACAACCTCCACGGGTAGCGCGATGACAAACCAGCACGAGAGCTTTCCCGATCTGATGCATGAAGACTCGTTCGAGGTCGTCATGCGCGGCTACAGCCGCCGCCAGGTCCACGACTACATGAGCCGCACCCGCAACCAGGTCCGCGATCTGGAGGAACGGCTCGCACGGGCGATCGACCAGGTGGAACAGAGTCGTGCGGAGCTGGCTGACGCTCGTCGGCGGCTTTCCGACGCCCCCCAGGACTACGACGAGCTCGGCGAGCGGCTCAGCCAGATCCTGAAGCTGGGCGAGGAGGAGGCCGCCGCCAAGCGGCAGGTCGCCGACGCCGAGGCGACCAAGCTCCGCGACGACGCCGCCACCGAGGCCGAGCGGATGGTCACCTCCGCCATGGAGCGGGCCGAGGGCATTCTGAACGCCGCCCAGCAGGAGGCGGAGCGGCGTGTGTCCGAGGCCACGAACGCCTCCGAGCAGATGCTCTCCCAGGCGGGCAACGAGGCGGAGGAGACCGTCAACGCGGCCCGCGCCGAGTCCGAGGAGACCCTGCGCTCGGCCCGTGCGGAGGCCGACCGCATCCTCACCTCCGCCAGGCACGAGGCCGAGCGGATGATCGACAGCGCCCGCACCGAGGCCGAGTCCACGGTGACCTCAGCCAACGCCGAGGCCCACGCCACGCTGACGGCGGCCCAGCAGCGCGCCACGATCCTGGACGAGACGACCGGGCGCCGGGTGACATATCTCACCGACACCCACCACGAGGTCATGCGCCGGCTCAACGAGATGGGTGCCGTCCTCGGCGACCTGATCCACCGCGAGGGCGCGGCGGGCCCGCTGATCGACGAGGCCTCCGTGCTGCCCCCGGCGCCCGCGCAGCAGGCCCTGCCCGCCCCGGACGCCCCGCGGGCTCCCGAGCTCGCCGCCGCCGAGGCTCAGGACGGCCAGGACGGCGCGGAGGGCGACTTCTCCGGGCAGGACTTCTTCACCCCCAGGGCCGACTTCACCCCCGACCAGGCAAGGGACGGGCAGGACGAGGAGACCCTGCTCGTCGTCGAGTCGGACGTCGAGGCCGTCCGAGTGATCGTCGAGGACGACGGGGACGGCCGGGAACGGCGCGGCCGGACGGGGAACGACGAGTACGTCGCCCGCTCGTAGCCCTTCCGCTGCGGGGCGTCCTGTGTCCGGGGCGCCCCATGACGGGCGAGGAGACGTCCGGCGGATGGCCCGGTCCGTGTGGTGTCACATCCCACCGGTGTGCGGGCCGCGAATTCAAGCTGGTGTGATCAAGCGAAAGGCCCCCGCCCCCGATGGGTCGTGGGCCTTTCGCGATTGGGGGCCCGGTGCCGGGGCCGCGCGATCCGCTGAACCAGGCACCGGGCGGCTCTTCAGGAGTCCTCGTCCGGGCCGGCCGGCCGCTCGGAGAGGTCCTGCTGACGATGGAGCTGCTCGCGCAGCTTCTCGGGGTCGTCCGCGTCGATGGTCATCGCGCATCCGAGGTCACGCTGGGCGGAGGTCAGCGGGTGGTGGCGGGTTGCCCACCACCGACCCGCGTCGCTCCGCCAGATCGTCCACGCGGGAAACTCCCGGGCGATTTCCGCCAGATGCCGATCGAATGACATCTATGCACCTTCCCCGCGCCCAGGCCCTCGCGACGTCCACCTCTCGACGGTGATGCACTTCTCTAGAGAAATCAATGATCGTGGGGGACAGGTCAACCTATCGCTTGACGAGTCGCCTTGATCTATGCGTCGAAGTCGTACTGGAGTACATAGGACGCGGCGTCCAGCACCATCTCGTTGACCTCGACGGCTGTCCCGTCCGCCGTGTAGGCGACACGACCGATCGCGATGACCGGGGTCCCCGCGGGCAGGTCGAGCTGGACGGTCTCGTGGGGGTGGGGCATGCGGGCCCGTACCTCCTCGGTGAAGTGGGCGGGGGCGTGGCCGAGGTCGCCCAGGCGCGCGTAGACGCCGCCGGGGCCGGTGTCCCGCAGGGTGATCGGTGTGCCCTCGACGAGAGCCGCGGGGAAGCAGGAGACCGACAGCTGCACGGGCCTGCCGTCGACCGAGTAGCGTCTGCGCCGCACCCACACCTCGGCGCTGCCCAGGACACGTGCGACCTCCTCCTCGGCGGCCTCCCTGCCGATCTCCACCTCGTCGACGGCGTAGGGGCGCCCCGAGGTGTCCGAGTCCCAGATCGCCTGGCCCTGTCCCCACTGCCGCTGCGCGAGCCTGCGTGAGCCGTGCCGTCTGATCGGCCGGAACAGCCGCACGTAGACTCCCGAACCGCGTTTCGGTACGGCCAGGCCCTCGTTGATCAACACGGACAGGGCCTGTCTGGCGGTCGCGCGGGCTATGCCGTGCTCGGCCATCAGGGCGTTCTCGCCCGGAAGCCGGTCCCCGTCTCTGAGCGCGCCGGACAGGATCGCTTCGCGAAGCCCGTCGGCGATGCGCCGGTAGATCGGGGGCTCGGGAGGAACCGGGGATTGCTGCACGTTATATCACCCTCTGTCACCAACCGGGTTTGGCGTCTCCAGAGAACTTGCCCCGTCTTGTCCACGATCGCACAGATGCAGACGATGGTCCCGTGCTTCTTTTGAGCGGATCGTACCCGTGTGACGAATGACGGGAATTACCCGGTCCGTTACCGGACACCCGTCTCGGCCGCCGTCCGTGACGCCCACCACCTCCGCGTGACCATCGCGGCCAGTACGGCGCCCGCCGTGTTGACCAGTACGTCGTCGACGGAACTCACCCGGCCCAGGCGCAGGCCGTACTGGAGGAGTTCGACCGTGCACGACGCGCAGGCGGCCACGGCGGCGATCCGGGTGAGGGAGGCCAGGCGCGCCACGCGCGTCGGCAGCAGGGCGCCGAGTGCGGCGAAAACCAGGAGATTGCCTCCGACCTGCACGAACACGGTGACGGCCGGGCTGTCGAACAGCTCGGCGAGGTCGCGGAAGGGGACCGGGCTGACGGTGCTCGGGGCCGGTCGCGGGGTGAGGATCATCCAGATCCAGGGGACGGTCCCGGCCACCATGGCGACGTCGGCGGCGGCCGTACGGGTGGGGTGGGGGTGGCCGTCACGGGCGCGGCGGCGGGCCAGGAGGCGGACGGCGAGCAGGGCGAGCGGGACCGCCAGGGCGCTCACGACGATGACATCTCCCCATAAAGCCCAGACCTGTCGCATGGGGTAATGATGCCGGGGTACAGGAAGATGACCTTCAGGTAAGGCCCGGCTCAGCGCAGGTGGCGGCCGAGGAAGTCCAGGGCGAGCGCCCAGACGGCGGGTGCCTCCTGCGGATCGTGGAACTGCGGGGCCTCGTGGTTGAGGAAGGCGTGCCCGGCCCGTTCCGCCACGTGGACCTCCACGTTCGGCCGCTCCGCCGCGGCCCGTTCGACCAGGGCGACCCGGTCACGGGGGATGTAGGGGTCGGAGCCGCCGAAGACGAGCAGCAACGGGCAGGCGATCCGCTCCATCAACCCCGTCACGTCCGGTACGGCGGAGCCGTAGAACGACAGCACCGCGTCCGTCCGCGCGTCCGTCTCCAGGGAGGCGGCCAGCAGGTAGGCCACCGAGCCGCCCAGGCAGAACCCGACGATCCCGGCACGGCCGTCCGCCTCGGGCAGTTCGCGCAGCAGGGACAGTGCCGCCGCCGCGTCCGCGACCCCCCGGGGGACGTCGAACCGGGCGCCGACCCGTATCGACTCCGCGGTCCCGGCCTCGTCGTGGGCGGAGACCCAGCCGGGCTGGATCCGCCAGAACAGGTCCGGCGCGCCGACCACGTACCCCAGCCCCGCGAGTTCCTCGGCGACCCCCCTGATGTAGGGCCCGACCCCGTAGATCTCCTGGATCAGCAGGACGACCGGGCCATGACCGCTCTCGGGCACCCACAGATGCAGGTCGAAGGACCCGTCCGCCACGGCCACCTTCTCAACACGAGTCTCCACACGATCCTCCTGAGCCATCCGACACCTCAGCCCAGTGAACCGCATCTCCCCCGGGGGAGTTCGTCACGGGGTCTGGTCGGCCGCCGGGTAGCGGATACGAGTCCTGCGCAGGCCGTTGTGACTGACGGCGAAGACGAACGGCTCGGTCACCCGTTTCGCGGCCTCGACGATCCGTTCCTCGTTGGAGAGAAGTAGCTCAGCCATCTCCTTACCGACCACGTTGGCCTTGGCGAGGGCAAAGACGCGAGCACCACTCATGTAGATCACGCGAGCTTCGACGGCGTTGTGGGTGATTGCGAGGTCCTTGCAGATCAGGATGTCCCCGCGGATCGTCGCCTCCTCGATCCACTGTGTGTCGGCGATCCGCTGGGACTCGTCCTTGCCATAGCGCTCGTCCATGGTCTCCACGACCCATCCGGCGTCGCGGAGCGCGTTGGGCACGATGCGCGAGCCCAGTCCCCGGTCAAGGAAGAAGGTCAGTCCCGACGCCCGGATCTCATCGGCCATCTCCTGGCCTCACGCGACCTGAGGGAGGAGCGCCTCGACCTCTTCCAACCGCAGGTCGTAATCCTCGGCGACGTCGCGGCTGCCCTCTCCGGCCCGCAGGCGGCTGAGGACGTCGGCCAGTCGGACCCCCCGGCGAGCCAGGGTCGGCTGCCCTCCGTTGATCCAGGGATCGACGGTCACATCGACCTCCTCGTACCCGGGAAGGCGGATCACCTTCATCCATCCGTCCTGGTAGGAGACACGCCGCAGGTAGTCGCGTACGACGGGGCGGAAGACCTGCTGGCCGCTGCGGACCACGACCAGTCCGTCCACGGCCTCTCTTTCCGCGGGGTCGCTGGTGCGTTCCTTGAAGTCCCAGAGGACCTCGGCGCCGTCGGTCATCAGCCGCTCGCTCGCCAAGGCCTGTTCCAGACCGATGTTGTCCTCCAGCCACCGAATCGCGGGCCTGATGCGTTGCATCGGAACCTTGGCACTGCGGAAGGCGGCCAGCATGTATGCCTCGGCCAGACCGACGAACGGCACGGTCGAACCGTGTGTGCCCGCCGTGGTCACCATCGCCTCAGCCACCATGATCGGCGCGTTGATGCGCTTGTAGGCGTATCCGACCGCCCAGTTGCGGAACGTCTGGCGGGGAACACCGATCAGGTCGGCGGCCTGGACTTTGGAATAGATGGGGGTGACATAACGAAAGTCGTTGATCAGACCGGCTTTCTCGCCGGCGTTCGGCATCGTCACGGTGCCACCTCCTCCGAGGTCAGGGTAGAGAAAACGATCCGCACGCGCACATGATCTCAACTCGGAGCCGTTCCGATGTCCAGGATTTTCTGGGACGGTTCAGATGCCCCGGGTCAGGGCTCGGGAGATTCCGAGGGCGGCGGCTTTCACGGCGGGGGCCAGGCGGGTGGGCTGGAAGCGGGCCAGGGGGACGGAGACCGACAGGGCGGCGACCGCCACGCCGTCGCCGAAGACCGGGGCCGCGATGCAGGCGCCGCCGAGCTGGGACTCCTCACGCTCGTAGGCCAGGCCCGCCGCCTGGATCTGGCCGAGTGCCTCCTCAAGCCGCTTGGGGTCCACGATCGAGTGCGGGGTCAGGCGGCGCAGAGGACGGCCGAGGACCTCCTCGATGAGGCCGGGCCCCGAGTAGGCCAGCAGCGCCTTGCCGATGCCGGTGCAGGTCAGCGGGAGACGGCCGCCGACACGTGAGGGCAGGGCGAAGGACTCCTGGCCGCGGATCTTCTCGACGTAGACCACGTCGAGGCCGTCGCGCACCCCCAGGTGCACGGTCTCGTGGGTGGCCTCGTACAGGTCGTGCATGAAGGGCAGCGCGGCGTGTCTCAGGTCGCGTTCGAGGGGCACGATGCTACCGAGTTCGAACAGCCGGCGGCCGAGGTAGTAGCCGTCGTCCCGGCGGGTGACCGCCCCGATCTCGGTCAGCTCGGTGAGCAGCCGGAAGGCGGTGGTCTTGGGGAGATGGCAGCGCGCCGCGACCTCGGTGAGCCGCAGCGGGCCTCCCGTGGGGCGGAACGCGTCGAGCACGAGCCAGGACTTCTCCAGCATCGAGAGCCGGTCGGTGTTCCGTTTCACGGAACTCATTCTTGCTCAACGGAGTCCCCGCGCCTATACCCGTACGTAGTGACCAGGTGTGGTCCTTTCGTGAGGAGAAGACTTGTCTGACCAGGTGACCCACTTCATCGGTGGGGTACAGGTCGCCGAGGGGGCGACGTTCGAGACGCACGACCCCGTGACCGGCGGGGTGGTCCGCCTGGTCCACGAGGCGGACCGGGCCGTCGTCGACAAGGCGGTCGCCGCCGCCCGCGCGGCACAGCCCGGCTGGGCGGCGCTGCCGATCGCGGAGCGGGCCGGATGGATGCGCCGCCTCGCCGACGCGATCGAGGCCAGGTTCGAGGAGCTCGTCGCCGCGGAGATCGCGGACACCGGTAAGTCGATCACACAGACCCGTACGCTGGACATCCCGCGTGGCGCGGCCAACTTCCGTTCCTTCGCCGAGATCGCCGCCCAGCGCCCCGACGAGGCCTTCCATCTGAAGGACGTGCTGAGCTACACGGTGCGCAGGCCGCTCGGTGTGGTCGCGGTGATCGTGCCGTGGAACCTGCCGTTCCTGCTGGCGACCTGGAAGATCGGCCCCTCGCTCGTCGCGGGCAACACCATCGTGGTCAAGCCGTCGGAGCACACGCCGGGCTCGATGGCCGTGCTCGCCGACATCGCCGCCGAGGTCGGTCTGCCGCCGGGTGTCCTGAACGTGGTGCACGGCTTCGGCGGCGGCTCGACCGGCCAGTTCCTCGTGGAGCACCCGGGAGTGGACGCGGTCACCTTCACCGGCGAGAGCCGTACCGGGTCGACGATCATGAAGGGCGTGGCGGACCGGGTCAAGCCGGTCTCGTTCGAGCTGGGCGGCAAGAACGCCGGGCTGGTCTTCGCGGACGTCGATCTGGACGCGGCCGTCGAGGGCAGTGTGCGTTCGGTGTTCACCAACGGCGGGCAGGTCTGCCTGTGCACCGAGCGGCTCTACGTCGAGCGGCCGATCTTCGAGGAGTTCGTCACGCGCCTGGCCAAGCGGGCCGGGGAGCTGCGGTTCGGGCGTCCCGAGGACGAGGACACCACGATGATGCCGATGATCTCCGCCGAGCACCGGGACAAGGTGCTGACCTACTACCGGCTCGCCGAGAAGGAGGGCGCCGAGTTCAGGGCGGGCGGCGGCGTGCCGCGCTTCGGCGACGAACGGGACGGGGGGTACTACGTCGAACCGACCGTGCTGACCGGTCTGCCGCCGACCTCCAGGGTGAACCGGGAGGAGATCTTCGGCCCCGTCTGTCACGTCACGCCGTTCGACACCGAGGCCGAGGCGATCGCACTGGCCAACGACAGCGAGTACGGCCTGGCCGCGACGGTGTGGACCTCGCGGCTCAGCCGGGCGCACCGGGTCGCCCAGTCCCTTGAGGCGGGCCTGGTGTGGGTCAACACCTGGTACCTGCGCGACCTGCGCACCCCGTTCGGCGGGGTGAAGCTGTCGGGCATCGGCAGGGAGGGCGGCACCGACTCCCTGGACTTCTACTCGGAACCCACCACGATCACGATCAAGCTGGAGCCGGAACATGAGTGAGTGGAGCGAGGCGACCGACGCGCTCGCCGAGGCGGCCGACCAGCTGCTCGACGCGGCGCGCCACGGCAAGCCGTGTCCCCCGGTACGGCAGACGCTGCCGAGCGGCACGGCCGAGGTCGGCTACGCCGTACAGGAGATCAACACCAGGAGGGCGCTGCACGAGGGGCGGCGGCTGGTCGGGCGGAAGATCGGCCTGACCTCGACCGTGGTCCAGCGGCAGCTGGGCGTCGACCAGCCCGACTTCGGGATGCTCTTCGCCGACATGGCCTGCCTGGACGGGCTGCCCGTGCCCGCCTCCCGGTTCCTGCAGCCGAAGGCCGAGGCGGAGATCGCGGTCGTCCTCAAGAGCGACCTGGTCGGCGGGCCGTTCACGGTCGCGGACGTCATCAGGGCGGTCGACTTCGTGCTCCCGGCCATCGAGATCGTGGACAGCCGGATCGCCGGGTGGGACATCTCGCTGGTGGACACCATCGCCGACAACGCCTCAAGCGGGGCGTTCGTGCTCGGCAACACCCCGGTCGACCTGCGCGGTCTCGACCTGAGGCTGGCCGGGATGACCATGACGAGGAACGGTCAGGAGGCCTCGACCGGAGCCGGTGCGGCCTGCCTGGGGCACCCGCTCAACGCGGCCGTGTGGCTGGCCGACGCGCTCGGCGGCAAGGACTTCCCGCTGCTGGCCGGGGACGTGGTGCTGACCGGCGCGCTCGGGCCGATGGTGCCCGTCGAGGCCGGGGACGTGTTCGAGGCGCACATCGACGGCGTCGGTTCGGTAAGGGCGGTGTTCTCATGACGACGGTGACCACGGGTGGGCCGGTGAAGATCGCGATCATCGGGTCGGGCAACATCGGCACCGACCTGATGTTCAAGGCGCTGCTGTCCAGGCGGGTGGAGGTCGTCGCGATGGCGGGCATCGACCCCGACTCCGACGGTCTGGCCCGGGCCAGGCGGCGCGGGGTGGCCACCACCCACGAGGGTGTCGAGGGCCTGGTCAAGCTGCCCGGCTTCGACGAGGTGGACATCGTCCTGGACGCGACCTCGGCCGGGGCGCACGTGCACAACGACCGGGTGCTGCGCGAGCACGGCAAGCGGGTCATCGACCTGACCCCGGCCGCGATCGGGCCGTACGTGGTGCCTCCGGTGAACCTGGACGCCCACCTCGGCGAGCGCAACCTCAACATGGTGACCTGCGGCGGCCAGGCGACGATCCCGATCGTGGCGGCGGTGGCCTCGCGGGTCCCGGTGCGCTACGCCGAGATCGTCGCCTCGATCTCCTCCAGGTCGGCCGGCCCCGGCACCCGCGCCAACATCGACGAGTTCACCGAGACGACCTCACGGGCGATCGAGCAGGTCGGCGGGGCCGCGCGGGGCAAGGCGATCATCATCCTCAACCCGGCGGAACCGCCGTTGATCATGCGGGACACGGTCTACTGCCTCGTCGACGACTGTGACGAGGCCGAGGTCGAGCTGGCCGTACGGGAGATGGTTGAGCGGGTCGCCGGGTATGTGCCCGGTTACCGGCTCAAGCAGGACGTGCAGTTCGAGCGCGTCCCGGCGGGTGAGCCGCTGCCGACCGGGGAGCGCTCCGGCGGCGTCAAGGTGAGCGTCTTCCTCGAAGTCGAGGGGGCCGCCCACTACCTTCCCGCGTACGCGGGCAATCTGGACATCATGACCTCGGCCGCGTTGCGCACCGCCGAGCGGCTGGCGGAGGTGGGCGCATGAGGCTCTACGTCCAGGACGTGACGCTGCGGGACGGCATGCACGCCATCAGGCACCGTTACAGCACGGAGCAGGCGGCTCAGATCGCCGCCGCGCTGGACGCCGCGGGCGTCGCGGCCATCGAGGTCGCCCACGGCGACGGCCTCGCCGGGGGCAGCTTCAACTACGGCGCGGGCGCGCACACCGACGACGAGTGGATCGAGGCGGTCGCGGGAGCCGTACGGCAGGCGAAGCTGACGACCCTGCTGCTGCCCGGGATCGGCACCATCCACGACCTCAGGCGGGCCCACGCGCTCGGGGTGACCTCGGTCAGGATCGCCACCCACTGCACCGAGGCCGACATCTCCGCCCAGCACATCGCCACCGCCCGCGAACTGGGCATGGACGTGGCCGGGTTCCTGATGATGTCCCACATGGCGCCGCCGGAGGAACTGGCCAGGCAGGCCAAGCTCATGGAGTCGTACGGCGCGCACTGCGTCTACGTGACCGACTCCGGCGGCGGGCTGACCATGGACGGGGTGCGTGATCGGGTCAGGGCCTACCGCGAGGTGCTCGACGAGGCGACGGAGATCGGCGTCCACGCCCACCACAACCTGGGCCTCGGCGTGGCCAACTCGGTCGTCGCCGTGGAGAACGGCACCTTCCGGGTCGACGCCTCCCTGGCCGGGATGGGCGCGGGCGCGGGCAACTGCCCGATCGAGGTGTTCGTCGCGGTGGCCGACCTGATGGGCTGGGAGCACGGCTGTGACCTCAACGCCCTGATGGACGCGGCCGACGACCTGATCAGGCCGTTGCAGGACCGGCCGGTCCGGGTGGACAGGGAGACGCTGACGCTCGGCTACGCCGGGGTCTACTCCAGCTTCCTGCGTCACGCGGAGGCGGCCTCCGAGCGCTATGGGATCGACACCCGGGCCATCCTGACGGAGGCGGGCAGGCGGCGGATGGTCGGCGGCCAGGAGGACATGATCGTGGACATCGCGCTGGACCTGGCGCGCGCGAAGGAGAACGCGTGACCGACATCCACAAGCTCGCCGCGGTGCTCGACGAGGCCGCCCGTACGGCTCGCGCCGTACGGCAGCCGGAGCAGGACTACGACGTGGCGACCGCCTACCGGGTGCAGGAGGAGTTGCTGCGGCTGCGCCTGGACCGGGGCGACCGGCTGGCCGGGGTGAAGCTGGGCTTCACCAGCGAGGGCAAGCGCCGCCAGATGGGCGTGCACGACGTGATCTTCGGCAGGGTGCCGGAGTCGTCGGCGGTCCTGGACGGCTCAAACGCTGATATTTCCGGCTATATCCACCCACGTATCGAGCCGGAGGTCGTCTACCTCGTCGGCAGGCGCATCGCCACCGTCGCCGACGCCCTCGCCCCCGGCGCCGTGGTGGCCATGGCGCCCGGCATCGAGATCATCGACTCCCGCTACGAGAACTTCCGCTTCTCGCTGCCCGACGTGATCGCCGACAACACCTCGGCCGCGGGCTACGTCGTCGGCCCGTGGCGGCCGTACGACCCGGCGCTGTGGAACCTCGGCGTGCTGCTGGAGATCGACGGCCGGGTCGTCCAGGCCGGATCGACCGGAGCCATCCTCGGCGACCCGCGCAGGGCCGTGGTCGAGGCCGCGCGGCTGGCCGTACAGGCCGGGGTGGTCATCGAGCCCGGCTGGATCCTGCTGGCGGGCGCCGCGACCCCGGCCGAGCCGCTCCCGGCGGGCGCGCACGTCAGGGTGCAGGCCCAGCACCTGGGGTCGGTCTCCTTCACCGCCGCGGGCGCCGTGAACGGGGAGGCGCCGTGAGCGAGGGTGTGGTCGTCGGCGGGAAGGCCACGCCGCGTGGCAGGTTCCCGCACGTCAAGCGGGCCGGTGACCTCATCTACGTGTCCGGGACCAGCTCCCGCAGGCCGGACAACACGATCGCCGGGGCACGGGCCGACGAGTTCGGCACGGTCAGCCTCGACATCGCCGAGCAGACCAGGGCGGTGATCGAGAACATCCGTGACATCCTCCAGGCCGTGGGAGCCGACCTCTCCGACCTGGTCCAGGTGACCGCCTACCTGGTGAACATGAACGACTTCGGCGGCTACAACGCGGTCTACGCGGAGTACTTCGACGAGACCGGACCGACCAGGACGACGGTCGCGGTCCACCAGCTGCCCCACCCCCATCTTCTGATCGAGATCCAGGCAGTCGCCTACAAGGAGGAGAGCCAGTGATTCCGCCCATCGACTTCACCAAGTGGATCGACGAGCACGCCCACCTGCTCAAGCCCCCGGTGGGCAACAAGGTGATCTTCGAGGGGGCGAACGACCTCATCGTCATGGTCGTCGGCGGCCCGAACGCGCGGACCGACTTCCACGTCGACCCGTACGAGGAGCTGTTCTACCAGGTCCGCGGCAACATGCACATCAACGTCATGACCGAGGACGGGCCGGAGACCGTGCACGTCAAGGAGGGCCAGATGTGGCTGCTCCCGCCGAACCTGCCGCACTCGCCGCAGCGCCCCGAGGAGGGGTCGGTCGGCTTCCTGGTCGAGCGGATCAGGCCGGAGGGCGTGCTGGAGAAGTTCCGGTGGTACTGCCAGGACTGCAACGCCGTCGTACACGAGGTCGAGCTCCAGGTCCGTGACATCGTGTCCGACCTGCCGCCGATCTTCCAGGCGTTCTACGACGACGAGAAGGCCCGTACCTGCGGCGGCTGCGGCGCCCTCCACCCGGGCAAGGGATAGCCGTTGATCATCGACGTCCACACCCACCACGTCCCCCGGGGCTGGCCCGACCTGGGCTGGCCGCAGGCGCCCAGGCTCAGGGTCGAGTCGGAGCGGGAGGCCATGATCCTGCTCGGCGACCGGGAGTTCCGCAGGATCCAGGACGACTGCTGGAACCCCCGGGTCCGTCTCGACCGGATGGACGCCGACGGGATCGACGTCCAGGTCGTCTCCCCGACGCCGGTCTTCTTCTCCTACGAGCGTCCGGCGGCGCAGGCGGCCGGGGTGGCGCGGATCCTCAACGACCTGGCCCTGGAGATCTGCGACTCCGAGCGGCTCGTGCCGTTCTGCCAGGTGCCGTTGCAGGACCCCGACCTGGCCTGCGCGGAGCTGGACCGGTGCCTGGCGGAGGGGCACGCGGGCGTCGAGATCGGCAACCACGTCGGTGACCTCGACCTCGACGACGCGGGGATCGTCCAGTTCCTCCAGCACTGCGCGGCCGTCGGCGCGCCGGTCTTCGTCCACCCGTGGGACATGGCCGACAGCCCCCGGCTGCGGCGCTGGATGGCCCAGTGGCTGGTCGGCATGCCGGCGGAGACCCACCTGTCGGTGCTCGCCCTGATTCTGGGCGGTGTCTTCGACAGGGTCCCCGACAGCCTGCGGATCTGCTTCGCGCACGGCGGCGGCTCGTTCGCCTTCTGGCTCGGTCGCTTCGAGAACGCCTGGCACCGCCGCAACGACGTGGTCGGGACCTCGCTGCTGCCGCCCTCGGCCTATCTGGAGCGCTTCAGCGTCGACTCGGTGGTCTTCGACGAGCGGGCGCTGCGGCTGCTGGTGGACACCATGGGGCAGGAGCGGGTCATGCTCGGCTCCGACTTCCCCTACCCGCTGGGGGAGACGCCGGTCGGCTCGCTGATCAGGGGTGCCGGGTTCCTGACCGAGGAGGCGCGGGCGCGGCTGCTCGGCGGCAACGCCGTACGCTTCCTCGGCCGCTGACCCCTCTGTCCTCACGGCCGTACGGCGACGCCCGGGTGACCTGGCACGGTGGTCACCCGGGCGGCGCCGGAAGGGCCCCGTGCGAAATAGCCGACAGCGTGGGGCCGACGGGCCAAGGGGGGGGGGTGTCCC